>DYWT01000024.1 GCA_020742515.1 Sporosarcina psychrophila | reverse complement strand
GTCTAACAAACGTGGCGGTCTCCAACGAACCTATCGAAGTGTCCAACGAATTCCGGAAACTGTCCAACGAACGTTGGGAAGTCTCCAACCAACCTTGGAAAGTCTCCAACAAACGAGGTGGTCTCCAACGAACTTATTGAAGTGTCCAACAAAGCTCGGAAACTGTCCAACGAACGTGGGGGACTCTCCAACCAATCTTGGAAAGTGTCTAACAAACGGGGTGGTCTCCAACGAACCTATCGAAGTGTCCAACGAATTCCGGAAACTGTCCAACGAACGTTGGGAAGTCTCCAACCAACCTTGGAAAGTGTCCAACAAACGGGGTGGTCTCCAACGAAATTATCATTATTGGCGGAAGAACTTTGTTCGTTGCCAAGATCGAATATGACGGTTATCCGTGATATAACGAATTAGCTAAATGAGTACGATAAGGTCTTTCGAAATAAATCTAATTTCCTGGAAGGCCTTTTATTAATTTGTAGCAATTATTTAAGGGGGGAGTTGGCGTTGATTAAAAGGGCTTTAGCAGCATGGTTGTTGTCCGTTATTAGGCCGGAAATCCAATATGGGTCTACAGGAATTAAAAGAAAAAGGGGGTATTTTATACTTTATTCAATCTTATGATATAACTTAGGTGTTTTATTTGCATGATTCATGAATACATGACTATTGCATTACTTTACTTTATGGTAATATAGAATTGGTATTAAACGCCTCTCCAGATTTTGAGATAATCATAATATTATTGGCTGCTTTGTTCATACAAGAAGATAATCGTTTTAGAAATAAAAATGCGAAAAAATTATAGAAAAGTAATGCAAATTCTATCGTAATAGAGCAGAAGAGGGATATGGCTCTTGTCAAGAAAAGCTTGTTATGTAAATAGATTTGTCAAGCCTCAGTGGCATTCCTTGATGCTACCGGGGTATTTTTTTGCTTTAAGGAAGAACAAAATACTTTAATTTATAGGAGAAGAATAATGAAGAAATTATTAGTAGCTTTTATCATAGTCTTACTCACATTCCCTTACTTTGTTAGTACTACATTGGCACATCCAGGGAGAACGGATAGCAACGGAGGTCATACATGTAGAACAAACTGTGCAAAATGGGGATATAAGACAGGTGAATACCATTATCATAATGGCGGTAGCTCACGTTCTACTTCTAGTACTCCATCCTCTTCCCAGAAGAGCACACCAAGTCCAAAACCGACCTATAGCCAGGCAGATGTAGATAACGGTAGAGATTCCGGGAAAACCCTTGGGTATGAAGATGGCTATAGTAGAGAAAATAAAAACTTGAATACTACAGTCGGTAACGAGGGGTATAAAAAAGGGTATATAGCCGGTTACGAGGCGGGGTATAACGAAGGACTTAAAAAAATTAAAGAAGAAGATACAGTAGCCGGTACGACTTTAGGAAAAAGTGCTGGTAAAATAGCGTATGAAAAAGGGGAGAGTAGAGAAATTTCTCCGGATAGTGCTAAGTCTGACGATTGGAATAGCGCATATAAAGCAGAGTTCAGTAAGTCATTTGATCGTGAAAAGAGGATAGATAACTCAGGGCAAGCCGGCCATGAATTAGGGTACTCTTTAGTTGAATTAGAGGTCCCTTCTGATTTAGCTAAAGACGAAGTATTGAAGACAGCTTTTGTTAAACATTATAAAACAGGTTATGAGAAGCGAATAAAAGAAGAAAATGATAAACATCTGAAGATTGGTAATAGGGATGGATACGACTTATCCGCGCTAGCAATTGATTCCCTTGATAACCGATTCGTAGAAACTTATAAACAGGGATATGAAGAGGGAAAGTTAAAACGAAAAGAAGACACCATAGCTGAAGGCTATCAGTCCGCCTTTGTTCATATGAAATACAAAGAAACAGAGAGTAACGATCATCCGGAATTAGTGGAGTGGCATAAAGAAGGCTTTGGATCAAATGAAATAGCAGTACAAATTAAAGAAACAGCTTTCGAAAATGGACTTAGCAGTTCGGAATACACCATTCCCAAAGAATATAAAATTAACGACCAATCCATTGCATTGTATGATTCCATGTTCCAAGATGGCCAAGAAGAAAGGGCTCAAGAACAGAAAAAGAAAGTAATATACACTGCTGGAATTGGTATCCCTGTTGGTGGCATTGCGGTTGGTGGTTACCTTTTACGAAAGCGCAAAGTGAAAAAAAGTATTTAGGAACTATTGTTACTCTTGAGAAAGAAAACTGAAATTGTATCATTGATTGGCTAAAGTTAATTATTGAATAATTGGTTGGACTTTCAGGGCTCCTAATTTGTAATAGTAAATGCAACAACTCATGAAAGTACAGACAAACCGTTACTCAGAATGCTTTGGCGAGCTCTTCTGAGACCACACCTCAGATATTCGATACCCAAAAATTTCCGGCAGGCGTCTTAGGGTGCCATTTGTCATTCAATACCTTAGCCTGTATAAATTAAAGAAAAAACTTGAGTACCATACAAAAAGAGGATTCTAAATGTCATAACGAATTTAGAGTCTTCTTTTTTTATGCATTATTTAATCTGCCTAAAATAAAATGGGAATTTGAAAAAAATCACGTGACATAAGCCTTTTTGTGATGACAATGCCTACATGCCTTATTATTACATCATTTAATGCAATAATGCATCGTTTTTCTAATGAAACGATAAAAAGACTGCTCATTTTCAATAGAATAAGTTGGCACAGAACTTGCATTAATCATAATGACAGATAAAATAAAAAACACGGAGGAGGAGAAAAATGAGGAAAAGTAAAATAGTTGGTTTTATCCATAGCGGAATTACTGTGAAAAACTTAGAAGAAGCACTGAGCTTTTACGTAGATATATTAGGACTTGAACTCTTATCTACTCAAGTTGCAAATAGCGACTATATTTATGACATTGTAGAAATTCCGGGGTTGAAAGAAATTAAGATTGCTTTTGTTCAAGTGCCAGGAGGCCATGTATTTGAGATTTTAGAGTATGTAGGTATTGATACTTATTCTGGAAGTGCTAGATCATGTGATTATGGAACTGGACATATTTGTTTGCGCGTTGAAAACTTAGAAGAAATGTTTGAAGAATTAAAAGCGAAAGGCGTTACCTTTAGGTCCCAAAAAGTTGCTCATATTACAGTCGGCGCAAATAAAGGATCTAAAGCTGCCTATATGCTTGATCCAGATGGTTATATCATTGAGTTAATGGAAAAACGTAAATGAATTTATTTTAGCAAGTAAATCCTTTAGAAAGAGTCACAAGGGAATAGATGTAAGCGAATACATTGAGGGGGATGGAAAATGAAAGATTTACATAGTAAAAAGGCGATTGTAACTGGTGCGGCGCAAGGTTTAGGTTTGGCGATGGCTGAGGGACTTTGTGAATATGGTGTGAAAGTCTGTATTTTAGACATTTCGCCAAATTTAAATCAAGTTGTCAAAAATTTAAGAGTAAAGGGTTATGAAGTCGAAGGGGTATACGCTGACTTATCTAGAATAGAACAAGTCACAAATGCTTTTAATGAAGCAATAGAATTATTGGACGGTGAATTAGATATTTTGGTAAATAACGCCGGTATACATAAACCGATGCAGGCTGTCGATTTACCGGTGGAAGATTTCCAAAGAATTTTAGACGTAAACGTAACCGCTGTCTTTGAATTATGCAGGCTTGCGGGTCGAGTAATGCAAAAGAAAGGGAAGGGGAAAATCATCAATATTGCATCAGTTCTTGCAACGCAAGGAGGCTTTAATGCATCAGCTTACTCAACAAGTAAAGGAGCTGTAGTCCAATTGACCAAATCCTTATCGAATGAGTGGGCGAAAGATGGTATTAATGTCAATGCAATCGCGCCGGGCTATTATAATACTGAATTAAATCGATTTATTCTTAACGATAAAGAAAGACTTTCATCATTAGTAAGCCGGATACCCGCTGGTCGATTCGGCAATCCGGAAGAACTAGCTGGAACAGTGCAATTTCTTGCTTCAAATAAATCGGATTACATTAACGGCGTCGTGATTCCAGTTGATGGTGGATTTTTAGGTAGATAAGGGAGGTTATTAACTATGGGGAAATTAAAAGCAATCTTTTTAACTTTAGCTGCAACTACATTGCTTCTTTCGGGATGCGGTGTGGCGAAAGAGGCTGGAACAGTTGGAGCTGACGGAGAAAAAGTTGTAATTAGAATGGCAAATTTAGTATCTGCAGATAACTTTTTAAATATTGGTTATGAAAAGTTTAAAGAAGTGGCAGAGGAAGAAAGTGATGGACAGATTGAAGTCCAAATTTACAATAATGGAACGTTGACGACTTCTGAAGATATTGAGTATGAAATGCTTCAGACGGGCGTGTTGGATATTGTTACAAATGCTGGATTCATCGTAGCTGCCAATGCACAAATACCTGCTTATAATATTTTTGACGTACCGTTTTTATTTTCAAATGAAGAGGAAATGTATACGTTAATAGATGGTGAATACGGTGATATTTTAAAAAATAGCTTGGAAGAGAAATCAAATGCCTATTATCTAGGTGCCTTTAGTATCGGTTCTTTTGCGATTGCGAACAATAAAAAGGAAGTACGTACACCTTCAGATCTAGAAGGTTTGAAGATTAGAAGTACAACAACACCGCTTCAATCGGGTACCATTGCTGCAATGGGAGCAAATCCTACACCGATCTCCTATGGAGAAATTTTCACTTCTTTGCAGCAAGGTACGATTGATGGTGTTCAAACAACAACACCTTTGATATATGCAGATAAGTTTTTCGAAGTATCGAATCATTTAACACTCACAAGACATTTCCCATTGCCACATATCATGATGGCAAATAAAGAATTTTACGATGGCTTAACTGATGAATTAAAAGCGGTAGTAGATAAAGCCACAGAGGAACAAATTAAATATGCGAGGGAATTAGCGACTGAAGCTGAGAAGAATGCGATTGACGGTATGAAAGAGAAGGGTGTAGAAGTTGTTGAGTTGACACCTGACGAGTTGGAATTATTCAAAAAAGCTGTTCAGCCGGCAATTGAAAAAAACATTGATAAGGTCGGAGCAGAAAACTATAAAATGGCTCAAAGTATTTTAGGAACGGAATAAACAACTAGGGATAATAGGACTCAAAAAAAGAAATTTGAGGTGAGTAATATGAATGAAGAGAAAATAAAATATACGATAGAAGGAATATTTTGCGTTTTGTTGCTTGTCATCATGACCGTTTTAATGTTTACAGAAGTTGTGGCGCGGTATGTCTTTGGTTCATCCTTCATTTGGATTGAAGAATTAACGAGATATATGTTTATATGGCTGACATTTATTAGTGCTGCCTTTGTAACAGCTACGCAATCTCATATTAAAGTAGATGCGGCCTTATCCGTTTTCCCGAAACGGGTACAGCCATCCATAAAAAGAGTGGGTTTATTTTTTTGGTTAGTATTTTCAATTGTTATTACTTACGTCGGGTTTAACTATTCTTTTACAATGCTTAGCGTTGGCGGAAATTCACCCTCTTTAGGATTAGCGAAGGGGCTCGTCTATTTGGGTATTCCAATTGGCTATCTACTAATGTCAATCAGGCTGATTGTCCAATTGCTTAAAGAGATTTCTAATCCAAAAACTAAGGATGTTGAAGCATAGAAAGGGGAGATTTTCATGGGTACAGTTACATTAATGCTTTTTGGTATTTTAGTTATTTTGATTTTTTTAAATGTGCCAATTGCAATTGCATTAGCATCCGCAAGCCTTTTGGTCGTACTAATTGAAGGGTCTGTTCCGTTGACATTGTTCATTCAGACATCTTTCAGCTCAATGGATTCATTTCCACTAATAGCGATTCCGTTTTTCATCCTAGCGGGCGACATTATGAGTAGAGGTGGTATGGCAAGAAGGTTAGTTGATTTCATTCAAAGCTTTGTTGGCTCTTTGACAGGAAGTTTAGGGGTAATTACGATTATAACTAGCTTTATTTTTGCTGCTATTTCAGGATCAGGTGCGGCGACAGTAGCGAGTGTCGGTGCTATTCTTATTCCTTATATGCTGAGAAATGGCTATGCACCAGGTTACGCTGCTTCTATAGCAGCAAGTGCGGGCGCATTAGGTCCGATTGTTCCACCGAGTATTGTCTTTATTCTTTATGCGGTAATGGCAAACACATCGATAAGCGACTTATTCATTGCAGGTATTATCCCTGGAGTATTAGTTGCAATTGCATTATTAATCGTAAACTATATTATTTGTAAAAAAGAAGGATTTGGTACGTTAATTGTAGCGATAGAAGAGAAAGAAAAGATTGGATTTTGGAAAGCGTTGAATGAAGCGAAATGGGCATTGTTAGCCCCTGTATTAATATTAGGCGGTATCTACGGAGGAGTTGTAACGCCTACTGAAGCAGCTGTTGTAGCAGTTGTTTATAGTTTAATTATATGTGTCTTTTTCTATAAAGAAGTTAGTTTTAACGACTTTGTTGGAATTTTCATGAAGTCAGCTCATACATCGGGTTCAATCTTAATCTTTGTTAGTGCAGCATCGTTTTTTGGACAAGTGTTATCGATTGAGAGAGTGCCACAGTTTTTGGCGGATTCAATAGCGAGTTGGACGACAAATCCAATTATCATTCTACTTTTGATTAATATATTCCTACTAATCGTTGGTATGTTCATGGAAACAGTGGCGGCAGTATTAATCTTTGTACCTTTGCTACTCCCAATTGTCATTCCTTTAGGAATTGATCCAATTCACTTTGGTATGATTGTTTGTCTGAATTTAAGTCTAGGACTGATTACACCACCACTAGGAATCAATTTATTTATCGGTAGTAATATTGCAAATGTACAATTTGAAAAAACATTTAAATATGTAGCGCCAATCTTTGGTGCCTTACTAGTTGTATTAATCATAATTACATATATACCTTCGATTACATTATTCCTTCCAAACTTATTGGGTAAATGAAATAAGAAACGCACATCGTCATTATCGGCGATGTGCGTTTCTTATTTTTCAATCTGATATCTTTGTATTTTCCTTACGAGCGTGGATTGGTCAACTTTCAAAGCAAGTGCAGCTTGTCTAATACTAGGGAAGTTGTTAAGGGCGTCTTTAATAATCTGGGCTTCATATGACTCCAAACGGCTTTTTAATGGCTCCAAATCGGAACCCTCAGAAGGTGAAGGTGATGATGCATTTAAACTAAATTGCTGACCATTAGTAAAGTGAAGCTCTTTTTGTAAATCATCAATTTCTATTTCTGAGTTTAAACTCATTAATGCAATTCTCTCGACTAAATTTTGTAATTCACGTACATTTCCAGGCCAATCATAGTTGATAAATGCATGTAATGCTTCATTTGAAAATTTTCGGTTCAATCCATATTTATGGTTAATGCCATTTAAGAAATGATAAATCAGTGGGATAATATCATCTTTTCGATCTTTCAATGGAGCTATTGTGATCGGAATGATGTTAAGACGATAATATAAATCCTCCCTAAATGTATCATTTTCTATCATGTTTGGTAAGTTACGATGTGTTGCGGCGATAATTCGAATATCGACAGGTGTAGGTTTTGTGCCCCCTACACGTGTAATTTCATATTCCTGTAACACCCGTAATAATTTTACTTGTAATTGGAGGGGCATCTCGCCTATCTCGTCCAAAAAGATAGTACCATGATTGGCTGCTTCAAATAATCCAGCTTTACCTTTTTGGTTGGCACCTGTAAATGAACCGGATTCATAACCGAACAATTCTGACTCCAATAGTGACTCAGGTATTGCACCACAATTAATTTTAATTAATGGATAGTCTTTTCTAATACTATGACGGTGGATTAATTCTACTATTTTCTCCTTGCCCACACCCGAGGCACCTTGAATGAGAACGCCGGAATCGATATGTGCGACCCTCAGTGCCCGGTCTATCACGTCTTTCATCGAATCAGACTGAGCAATAATAGAGAGCTTTGGATCATTTTGTTCTTTCAACAACTCTAGTTCTTGGTTAATTTGTATATTTTGTTGTTCTAATTGTCGAATTTCTGATTCAAGCGAATTTAAATGGGTCAGGTCCCTGACGTTATTTACAACTTTCTCGATTTCACCGTTTTTATTTCGGATTGGGGCAGCTGAAACTAGGACGGTAGATCCAGTGCTGATTTTTTGTATAATCGTTACTTCTTTATTTTCTGCTAGAGCTCTCAAAGAAGCAGAAGCATCAATTATATTTTCATCTTCAAGTTCTTTTAAACTTCGGCCTATGCAATCATTGGCGGATAAGCCCGTAATTTGTTCATAAGAAGGGTTTTGATGAATAATAATTCCGTCTTTATCGCTAATGACGATACCATCAAAAGAAGAATTAATGACTTCGTTTAATTCATTCCTTACACTTTGTAAAGTTTCCTTTTCCTTTTTTAATCTAACTAATTCATGCATGGGGTTGATTAAAACAATGATTTTATTATCTTCTGTAAAAGATGTAATCTCCGCTGGATAATTTATCAAACTATAAGATTGAGTACCATTCAATGCCGCTTCTATAATGCTTTCGAGATAGTAATTATATTTTTTTGCTATTGAATTGGAATATAAGGGTTCTCCTTTTTTATTTAAAATAAGAACGCCAATGAGATTGATTTTATGCAGTACACTCTCCATAGCTATTCCTCCTTACATCAATTTCTGAAAATGATGTTATTTTGCATCGTTATTGATGAGTATACATCACTATTTGGTGAAAAGGTAGAAGAATAAGCGTTATAAAGTTGGCATGGAAATTGCATAGTAAATAAGTGAAGAAAAATATATAGAAAGTCTAGGAGGTAATTTGATGTCTAACTTGATTAAAGAAACTTCTTTTTCATCTGAACGCTTAAAAACGATGCTATATGACATGATGCTTATCAGAAGTTTTGAAGAAACTGTGGAGAAGTTATTTCAGCAAGGAAAAATTCATGGCACAATGCATTTGTGTATTGGGCAGGAGGCAACAGCAGTAGGCGCATGTGTACCTTTAACAAACGAAGATAAAATTACAAGTACTCATCGAGGACATGGTCATAGTATTGCAAAAGGTACAAATGTAAAAGGGATGATGGCGGAATTACTTGGTAAAGAAACGGGCTATTGTAAAGGCAAGGGCGGTTCAATGCATATCGCTGACTTGGATGTAGGAAATTTAGGTGCAAATGGAATTGTTGCAGCGGGGCTGCCGTTGGGAACAGGAGCAGCATTGACGTCAAAAATGAAAGAGTTGGGTTATGTCGTTTTATGTTTCTTTGGAGATGGTTCTACAAATGAAGGCGCTTTTCATGAATCCTTAAACTTAGCGTCAATTTGGGACTTACCAATCGTATTCTTCTGTGAAAATAATTTATACGGCATGTCGGGTTCCATCAAGGAAATGACGAATATCGAAAATATTGCAGAACGTGGTTCATCGTATGGTATTCCGAGTGAGACGATTGACGGTAATAATGTATTGGCAGTTGTAGAAGCGACAAGAAATGCAGTTGAAAGAGCAAAAAATGGGGAAGGGCCGACTTTAATTGAAGCACACACTTATAGATGGAGAGGGCACTCACGGAGCGATGCCAGAAAATATCGAGAGAGGGAAGAAGAAAAAGAATGGAGACAAAACAGAGATCCAATCGCTTTATTTAAAGAGCAATTACTCGAAGGAAGCGTGATTACCGAAGAAGAATTTATCCAGATGGATAAAAGAGTTAAAGCTGAAATGGATGAAGCAGTAGAATTTGCTGAAAATAGTAAAGAACCAAGTTTAGAATCTTTAGAGGAAGACATTTTTGCATAATAGAAAGGTGATGAATAGTGTGAGAGAAATTACTTATTTAGAAGCGATTAGAGAGTCAATGAGTATAGAGATGCGCAAAGATAACGATGTATTTATTATGGGTGAGGATATCGGTGTGTATGGTGGTGCATTCGGTTTAACAAACGGTATGATTGAAGAATTTGGTCCGGAGCGGGTAAGAAATACACCTATTTCTGAAGCAGCTATTAGCGGATGCGCAGTCGGAGCAGCTATGACAGGCATGAGACCTATTTTAGAACTTCAGTTTTCAGATTTCGTTATGATTGCTATGGATAATATCGTGAACCAAGCCGCAAAAATGCGTTATATGTTCGGTGGAAAAGCGCAAGTACCTGTCGTCATCAGACTCCCGGGAGGTTCGGGTGCAGGGTTTGCTGCTCAGCACTCACAAAGCTTGGAAGCATGGATGACCCATGTTCCAGGTCTCAAAGTAGTACAGCCATCAAATGCATATGATGCAAAAGGTTTAATGAAAGCGGCTATTAAAGATAATAATCCAGTCTTGTTTTATGAGCATAAACTTCTTTACAATATCAAAGGAGAAGTGCCGGAAGAAGACTACGAAATACCTCTAGGGCAAGCAGATATCAAAAAAGAAGGTACGGATATTACAATTGTAGCAACAGCGATTATGGTGAATAAAGCTCTGGAAGCAGCTGAACAGCTAAGTAAAGAGGGCATCAATGTAGAAGTTATTGATCCCCGCACGTTAGTTCCTTTGGACACAGCAACTATTTTAGAGTCTGTCAAGAAAACAAGCCGGGTCTTAGTCGTTTATGAAGCGGTGAAAAGAGGCGGTTATGGTGCTGAAATCGCGAGTATGATTGCAGAAAGCGATGTCTTTGATTATTTAGACGCGCCAATTAGACGTTTAGGTGGCGTGGCTACGCCGATTCCATATAATCCAACTTTAGAGAAAGCGGCAGTTCCACAAGTGGATGACATTGTAGAAGAATGCAGAAAATTAATGAATAGGTAAGGGGGGTTCAACATGGCAACAGAAGTCGTTATGCCTAAATTAGGCGCAACAATGGAAGAAGGAACAATTGTCTCCTGGTTAGTCCAGATTGGAGAAGTTGTGGAAGAAGGAGACCCTATTGCTGAAATACAAACCGATAAAATCGTGATGGAGATTGAGGCGGAAACAACAGGGGTTTTGTTGAAAACGTTATACGATGCAGGAACAGCTGTTAATGTACATGACGTCATTGCCTATATGGGTGAAGAAGGCGAAAGTGTTGAAGGGTTAGAGCAGCAAGTACCGGGTGTTTCTAAAGAAACGGATGTTAAGCAGGAAGAAACGTCAGCTGATAAAACGATTAAAGAGGAACCGTTAGGAATCAGCGATAAAATCAGACGAACTCCTGCTGCAAGAAAGCTTGCTGAAGATAATCAAGTAAATTTAAGTGGAATTGTGGAATCGGGTCCACTTGGGCGTATTCAAAAACTTGATGTTGAAAACTATTTAGAAAAGCATGCCAAGAAAATCACGCCTTTAGCAAAAAAGGTTGCAGAGAATCAAGGTATTGATTATAAAAATATTACTGGGTCGGGTTCACATGGGAAAATACGCAGAGATGACCTTGTTTCATTACATAACCCAAATGAAAAAGCTGAACAATCAATGAGTAGTCAAGACAACAAAAGAGTTCCATTTAAAGGTATGCGCAAATTCATAGCGGAGAGAATTTCTGAAAGTGCATATACAGCTCCACATGTGACGCTACTATCAGAAATTGATATGACGAATTCCGTGTCACTCCGTCAAGAATTACTGCCGGTCATTGAAAAAGTGGAGGGGCTTCGACTCTCATTTAATGATATTTTGATGAAGGCAACGGCATTTGCATTAAAGCAATATCCGAATATGAATATTTCCTTGGAAGGAAACGAAATCGTCTACCATTCGGATATCAATATCGGTATGGCTGTGGCAGTCCCGGATGGTCTAGTTGTGCCGGTACTTAGAAATGTAGATGAAAAAGGCCTTGGTGCTTTAACGAGAGAAGCTAAAAGTATTGGAAAGCAGGCCCGCGATGGAAAACTTTCACCCGATGATATGCAAGGAAGTACATTTACAATTAGTAATTTAGGTATGTATGCTGTTGATGGATTCACGCCGATTATAAACAGTCCTAATGCTGCGATCTTAGGCGTGGGGCGTATTCAGAAAAAGTCGGTCGTTGTGAATGATGAAATAGCCATTCGCTCCATGATGAGTGTAAGCTTATCTTTTGATCACCGGATTATTGACGGTGCTCCCGCAGCTGCATTCTTAACTGAACTGAAGGATATATTAGAAAATCCATTCAAATTATTAATATAAGGTGGTGACAGCTAATGTTGTATGATGTGATTATTGTTGGCGGTGGTCCGGGGGGCTACGTTGCTGCGCTTAGGGCCGCCAAAAGCGGCAAGCGAACAGCACTCGTAGAAGTAGACCAATTAGGGGGGACTTGTTTAAATAGAGGTTGTATCCCTTCCAAAACATTACTGAAACACGCAGAAGTGATAGAGAGCATTGAAAAAGCAAGAAATTGGGGAATTAAAACAGAAAATTTAACTTTTTCGTTAAAAGAAATGTTTGCACGTAAAGATCAAGTGATTGCTACCTTGAGAAATGGTATTGAATATTTATTAAGCAATGGCAAAATTGATGTCTATAATGGATATGGAACCATTCATGCTGACAAAAAAGTAACTATTCAAACGGAAAATGAAACGAAACAAATTACTGGTGAAAAAATCATCATTGCGACAGGTAGCTCGCCTGTCGTACCGCCAATTACCGGCATCGATACAGTGAATTACCACACGACGGATACGATTTTCGATATCGAAGAAATACCTAAATCGATTGTCATCGTTGGGGGTGGTGTCATAGGGGTTGAATTCGCAAATATTTTCTCCAGTTTAAATACGGCAGTTACGATTATTGAACTTGGTGACAGAATTATACCTACGGAAGATGAAGATGCTTCTAAAGTATTGCTTAAAAATTTAAAGAAAAAAGGCATAAAAGTGTTAACGAATTATCAGGTGACATCGCTTGGACAAGGCAATCAAGAAAAAACAATCAGTCTTGTATCCGAACAGGGGAAAATTGAGACGCTCAAGGCTGATGAAGTCTTGATCGCTGTTGGTCGTCAACCAAATCTGTCTGCGGTTGATGAATTGAACCTTAAAATGAATGGCCGACATATCGCGGTCAATGATTATTTGGAAACGAGCAAGAAAGATTACTTTGCCGTAGGCGATGTGATAGGTGGGCTCCAATTAGCGCATGTAGCGAGTGCTGAAGGGTTAACGGCCGTTAAGAATTTGGACGGTGAAAATGAAAAGATGAATTACAAAGTGATACCCCGCTGTATTTACACGAATCCGCAAGTTGCGAGTGTAGGGATGAGCGAAGCGGAACTAAGAGAAAAAGCAATAAATTATAAAGTGAACACATATTCCTTTGCAGGTAATGGAAAAGCTTTGACAATGGGGGAGACGGAAGGATTCTCCAAAGTGATAATTGACGAGAAGTATGGTGAAATAGTAGGTGTAGTGATGGTAGGCGCCCAAGTCACTGAAATGATTGGTCAATCATCGGCTTATATGTATTTGGAAGGAACTGTTGATGAGCTTGCGCAAATGGTCCAGCCTCATCCGTCACTTTCTGAAGTATTGATGGAATCGGCAAATGCACTTATCGATAAAGGGATTCATTCTTAATAACTAAAGAGAAGGTGAAATTATGTTTAATGTAAACGGAAAAAAAGCCATTATTACCGGTGGCGCCCAAGGATTGGGTTTTTCAATGACAGAGGCTTTTCATAATGCGGGCGTTGAGATTGCAGTGATAGATATTTCGGATGAAATAAGTAATGTTGCCAGCAAATTGAAAGCCAATGATGCAAAAATACATGCCGTTAAGGGGAATTTATTAGACATTGATAGTTTAAGGCAATCTTTTAATGAGGCGCTGGACAAACTCGGAGGCACAGTTGATATTTTAATTAACAGTGCTGGCTTGATTGAGCGAAAGCCTGCATTAGAGTTTTCGCTTGATAGCTGGCACAGAATTTTAGGATTGAATGTCACTGCTGTTTTTGAATTATCCAGATTGGCTGCAGTAGAGATGAAGAAGCAAGGGTCGGGGAAAATCATTAATATGGGATCCATCCTTTCAGTATTAGGTGGTTTTAATGCGGCTGCTTATTCCACGAGCAAGGGTGCAGTCCTTCAATTGACTAAGTCTTTATCAAATGAGTGGGCTGAGTATGGTATTCAAGTGAATGCAATTGCACCGGGCTATATGCTAACGACAATGAATACTGATCTTATGAACGATCCAGTAAGAGGATCGCAAGTAGAAGCTAGGATACCTGCTAAAAGATGGGGGACACCTCAAGACGTTGCCGGCGTCGCCTTATTTTTAGCCGCGCCTGCTTCCGATTATGTGACAGGCACACTAATTCCAGTAGATGGCGGTGTGTTAGGAAGGTAAGTAAAGGTTAGAAGGAGGAACGAGTAAATGAGAAAAAAGCTATTTATCAATGGTGAATGGATTGAATCCCAGCAGTATGCAGATTTAATGGCCCCTTATTCAGAAGAGAAAATTGCGGAGATTCCACAAGCGTCGGAACAAGAAGTGGATGCCGCCATTGATGCTGCCTATAACAATCGAGAAGTAATGGCAAAATTAACGGCTTATGAAAAAGCTGAAATACTAGAAAAAGTAGCTAATCTATTAAAAGAAAACAGATTAAAGGCTGCCCAAATTATTGCCCTAGAATCTTCTAAGCCATTAAAATTTTCTTTAGGAGAAGTGGACAGAACAGTTGAAACATATAAATTCGCTGCCGAAGAGGCTAAACGTATCCATGGTGAAATGATTCCGTTAGATGCTGCAAAAAACGGTATGAATAGACTAGGATATACGTTAAGAGAGCCTGTTGGCGTTGTAGCCGCGATTACACCATTTAATTTTCCGATGAATTTAGTTGCGCATAAGCTTGGGCCAGCCATTGCAGCTGGGAATACCATAGTATTAAAACCGGCATCCCAAACGCCTTTGTCAGCTTATTTCATAGCCGAGTTATTGGAAGAAGCAGGACTCCCTAAAGGTGCTTTGAATGTCGTAACTGGAAGCGGCCGTTTAGTAGGGGATAGACTAGTAATGAGTGAAAAGGTTAGTATGATAACCTTTACGGGCAGTCCGGAAGTCGGGATAGGAATTAGAAATAAAGCGGGTTTGAAGAAAGTATCATTGGAACTCGGTTCTAATGCCGGGCTTATTATAGATGAAGGGGTGAATTTGGACAAAATTATCCCGAAATGTGTGATAGGTGCGTTTTCAAATCAAGGACAAGTTTGTATATCCCTTCAAAGAATTTATATTCATGAAAGTTTACTGGAGTCATTTACGGAGAAATTTAAAGAGGCAACAGAGAAGTTAGTTTTAGGAGACCCAATGGATGCCAAAACAGACTTATCATCGCTCATTTCAAGGAAAGAACAAGAAAGAGCCAAATCCTGGATTGATGAAGCGGCTAAAGAGGGAGGACAAGTCATTACCGGAGGCTCAATTAAGTGTGATATCTTATTACCGACAGCCATCGTAGGTGTAGATCCTCATGCAAAGGTATCCTGCCAAGAGGTATTTGCGCCAATTGTCATAATCAATCCAATTAAAAATGTAGACGAAGGCATTGACTATATAAACGACTCGAAGTATGGACTACAAGCGGGAATTTTTACAAAAGATATCAATACTGCATTTCACGCCTCTAAGAGACTGGAAGTTGGAGGCGTCATCATTAATGATATTCCGACGTATCGAGTAGACCAAATGCCATATGGCGGCGTAAAAGAAAGTGGAAATACACGCGAAGGGTTGAAATATACAATTGAGGAAATGACAGAAATGAAATTAGTCATTTGGAATCAAGAACAATACTAATTTGCAAATGAGGGATTTACATGAGCGAATTATTTGGCATAATAGGAAACCCGATTGGGCACTCATTGTCCCCTTTAATCCAAAACGAAGCCTATGAATTAAATGAAATCGATGCTTATTTTAAAGCTTTTCATGTAGAATCCAAAGATTTAGAGTCGGCTATTAAAGGTATGAAGGCCATTGGTGTTAAAGGATTCATGGTAACAGTTCCATTTAAAGCGAAAGTGATTCCTTTTTTGGATGAAGTTGACCCAATGGCTGCAAAAAAGAAGGCTGTTAATGTCGTCCAATTAATCGATGGTAAATTCGTCGGATACAACTTTGATGGGGAAGCATGGCTTAAAGCATTACTGGAAGACATGAATACCCAAAGTATAGATAAGGAAAGTATTCTCATTGTAGGCGCGGGGGGAGCTGCTCAGTCCATTTACCATACGTTGTCTCAATATGAAAACTTACACATCGATATTGCTAATCGGACAGTTGAAAAAGCCGAAGAACTAAAGAAGTTAGGTGGAAATCATAAACAAACAACTGTTATATCTCTCGAAGAAGCGGAAAATAAGCAAAACCAGTATGATATCATTGTTCAAACAACGTCGATTGGGATGTGGCCAGAAATAAACCAGTCACCTATTACTATAACCAATTTAAAAGAGAGTGCATTTGTATCGGATATTATTTATAATCCCGCTGAATCAGAATTATTAAAACAAGCCCGTAAAAACGGTGCACGTACGCAAAATGGAATGAAGATGCTTGCCTTGCAAAACGCGCTTGCGATTGAAATGTGGACCGGTCGGAAAGTTGATTATGAAAAAATGATGAAGTCACTTAAAGAAGCTTTGAGATTTATTTGACTTGACTCAACATGAATAATGTCGTGAACACCTCCTATACAATATCAGTTTAGTGAAGAACTAAATTTGATACAATGGAGGTGTTTTTGTCACTTAGTATTGAATTTATTTTTGCAAGCCTACTCAGTAGACCTATCGAGGAAAAGAAATGTGGTAAGTAATGATTAAAAAAATCAGCCAAATGGGTAGAAGAATGGCTGAGTTATTATCTGTTTTAATTTTGGAGCATGAATCGTGGCTATCGGGGAATGTACTTACTCCTAACGTCTATTTCGTGTTTATCTTCTAAGCCGCGTTTTCCAGCTTACTCTTCGGAGCTTTAGCGAGGTCAGTATCTGTGTAACCTTGAGAAGTTACACTGGTAGCTTTCTTTCCTTTATCGCTATTACTGTCTTTTGGCATTTCCTTCATATCTCCTTTGACACGCTAAAATTCTTTTATAACTCATTTGATAGTATGTCTTGAAAGGGGAATTTCCTACTTTAATTATTAGAAATCAGTGGACGCGATTGTATTGGATACATGAATTTTTATGTATCTAATTTGCGTTCTTTAACTATAAGAAAGGTATAAAACACAAAAAGATTTTGCAGTAAGTCTTAAACTGGCATGTTTAAATAACGCCCTTTTATTTTTTGAAAAGAGGTATAGTTCCCGAAATGGCGAAATAAGTTTAAATGTATCTTATCAATGGAGGTTTTAAAATGTTCGCACAAGTTAATGGAATTAAGCTGTTTTTTGATGTAGAGGGAGCTGGGTTTGTGCCTGAAGGGCCAATAATGAGGGAAAAACCGGTTTGTTTTGTATTGCATGGAGGTCCGGGGGGAGATCATACAGTCTTTAAACCAGCATTGAGTCCTCTGACGGAAGAAATGCAACTCATTTATATTGATAATCGGGGAAGCGGTAGATCTGAAAGAGGCTCACAGTCTACATATACATTGAAAAATAATGTCGAAGATATAGAGGAACTAAGAAAATACTTAGGGTTAGATGAAATTGTTCTATTGGGCCAATCCTATGGAGGAATGGTTGCTTTGGAATACGCTAAAAAATATCAAGAAAACGTAAAGTCATTATTGCTTGTTGTAACGGCACCGAGTAGTACCTTTACTGACAAGGCAAAAGAAATTGTGAATCAAAAAGGGACGCCTAAACAAAAAGAAATGGCACAAGTACTATGGGATGGTGCATTTACATCTAGCGAGCAACAAGAACAGTATTATGAAATTATGGCACCCTTATATTCATATAGCCATAAAGAGTCGGTCGAGGAAAACTTATCAAGAGAAAATGCAAGTAAGAGATCTAATCGCTCTTACGAAGCATTAAATGAAGGATTTGGTGGGTTTTTAAGAGACTATAATGTAGTCGACTTTTTACCATCTATAAACGTACCCACATTAATTATTGCCGGAAGACATGATTGGATTACACCAGTTGAGGGTTCTATCTTTATGAATGAACAGATACCAAACAGTCAATTGGTTATTTTTGAGGAAAGCAGTCATGGAGTAATGAAGGATGAGCATGAGAAATTTATAGCAACGGTAAAAGATTATGTGAAGAACCATATTATTTAAGCAAAATGATGGAGAAATCATTGAAAAGTCGACCAGAGTAGCGGGATCTAAACTCTGGTCGACTTTTATAGTTAGGAGGAAAATACGCATTTACCATTTATAAATGTTGAGTGGACACTTGTTCTCAAGTCAAAGGGATCTCCGTTCCAAATAACGAAGTCTGCATCTTTACCTTCTTCGATTGAACCTACACGATCACCAACTCCAATGTGTTTAGCAGAGTTCAACGTAATCGCTTCGAGTGCTATCTGTTCTGAAAGTCCGTTCTTTACAGCTAGAATTGCGCTCGTTCTTAAATGTTCAATACTAACTACTGGATGGTCTGTAGTTATTGAAATTTGGACACCTTCGTTAACAAGTTCTACTAAAGTATTCCAACCTTTATCTTTAAGTTCTTGTTTTGACCTTGTAGACATTGTTGGACCTACGGAAACCATTACATCGTGTTTCGCGATGAAACTTGAAATTTTATGTCCTTCTGTACAATGTTCTATTGTCATGTCGATGTTGAATTCTCTTTTAATTCGTAGGGCTGTTGCAATATCGTCGGCACGATGGGCATGGACTCTTAAAGGTATTTCTTTCTTCAAAACTTTTGCTATATTTTCTAATCCAAGATTTCTTTCAAAAGTATCACTTTCAGATTTATTTATATAGTTGAGGCCTTCAATTAGTTTTTCTCTTAGGCGACCCGCAACTCCCATTCTGGTGGAACCGGCTCTCCCTTTTTCACCATGGAATTTTTTCGGATTTTCACCCGTCGCTGCTTTTAAACCGGACGGATTTCTAATAACCATTTGATCGACCACATTGCCTATGGTTTTTAATACCACCATTTCTCCGCCAATAATATTGGCGCTTCCTGGCATAATTTGTACGGTAGTGACACCCGAATTCCTTGCATCTTCAAATCCTTTATCACTTGGAAGTATTCCATCCAAAGCCCTCACTTCTGGCGTAACTTCTGAACTTAACTCATTAAAATCGTGTCCATCGCGACCTCCACCTTCTTCATTTACGCCTAAATGAGTATGTACATCGATTAAACCGGGGGTCACTATATTTCCTCGTGCATCAATGACTTCCGCTCCTAAAGGAATCTCCAAAACTTTTCCAATGGATATAAATTTTCCGTTTTTTATCAACATCATGCCCTCTTCAATCGTTTTAGATGAAACAGTGACTATTTTAGCATTTTTTATAATTAACATCTAATATCCTCCTTTAATAATTTGAAAATTGATTGATTTCTGAAAGGTTTGTATATATACTAACCTATAACATATCTTTTTACGATACAAAACTTAGAATTTTGTATTGTTTTGAGTCTTTATTTGCATAATAGTCCTTTTTATAGGTATTAAATTTGAAAATTTATACAGAAAGTTGGTGGATAGTGAAAAGTAGTATAGATGATTTAGATAAAAATATCATTAAGTTATTGTCAAAAGATGGACGCATGTCATTTAGAGATTTGTCGAAATTCCTTGAGGTAACAGAAAAAACAATCAGAATGAGATATATGAATTTAATTGATAGCGGTATATTGGAAATTGTAGGTAAAATAAACCCCATCACAATTGGGTTAAAGGAAGGGGCTATTATTCAACTTAAAATTAAAGCAAACGGCTTATATAAAGTAATTGCAGACTTAAAAGAGATCCAGCATATCAGATATATCACAGTTACTACGGGAGATTATCCTCTTCTAATTCAAGTTGCAGCGGCAAATCAGGAGCAGATAACGGAGTTGATTCTTTCGTTATATGAACATAGTGAAGTTACTGAACTTAACACTATGATTCAATTAGAAGTATCAAAAAGTTCATACCAAGTAACCTGAATAATTAATGTATTAGTGGACGGAGGCGGAAATTCGAATGTATATATTGAAGCGGTTTTTCACAATGATTTTAACGATATGGGTTATTGCAACTTTAACATTCGTGATGATGAAGTTTATTCCGGGGGATCCATTTGCTTCTGATGCTGACGTATTGCCAGAGGAAGTTTTAAATAACATGAGGGCAAAATATAATCTGGATAAACCAATCCCGGTACAGTATGTGCTATACCTAAAGGATTTAGTTACGCTGGATTTAGGCCCATCTATACAATCCCGAACAAGATCGGTAAATGACATCATTTTATCTGGGTTTCCCCCTTCAGCATTACTAGGAGCTCAGGCACTCGTCATCGCACTTGTTTTTGGGCTATTCCTCGGAATAATTGCAGCACTCTATCATAATCGGTTCATTGATTATTTTGCGATGATCGTAGCAATTATTGGAATATCAATCCCAAGTTTTATTTTAGCTCCGTTGTTGATAAAGTTCTTTGCTGTAGAGTGGGAGCTATTTCCAGTTGCGACTTGGGGAACTTGGAAACATACAGTGCTACCATCAATCGCATTAGCTTCCATGCCCCTTGCGGTCGTTGCCCGATTTATGAGGTCGAGTATGATTGAAGTTATGAATGCGAATTATATTAAAACTGCAGATGCAAAAGGGTTAAGTACAGCCGGAATCGTTATCAAACACGGCATTCGTAATGCAATTCTGCCAGTTGTATCTTTTATAGGTCCCTTATTCGCATCGCTGATTACTGGAACGTTTGTAATTGAAAAGATTTTTGCTATCCCTGGCATTGGCCGTTATTTCGTAGATAGTATATTTAATCGGGATTATCCGGTCATCATGGGAACAACGATCTTCTTCAGTGTTATTTTGGTAGTTACACTTTTCCTAATAGATATCTCATACAGACTTATTGACCCTAGAATTAGTCTTACAAGTAAGGAGGGATAACGTGGTAATTAAACAAGCTGAAAATGCCTTATTTACTCCTGTGGATCCTAGTAAAAAGGTAATTGATGATATTCAACGTCCTAGTTTAAGTATATGGAAGGATACATTTCTAAGTATCGTGAAAAACAAGTTAGCATTATTAGGATTCTTTTTATTAGCAATTATTGTATTCCTAGCTTTATTTGGACCGTCAATGGTGCCGTATTCTCCTTCTGAGCAAAGTCTTACAAAAACGAACATGCCTCCTTCAGCGGATCATTGGTTCGGAACGGATAATTTAGGCAGGGATATGTGGGCAAGGTCTTGGTATGGAGCTAGGGTTTCCCTAATAATCGGTATTGTAGCAGCCCTTATCGATCTGATATTAGGAGTAATTGTCGGTGGCGTTTCAGGGTATATGGCTGGTCGCGGAAAGAAAGGCGATCGTATTGACGGTATATTGATGAGAATTGTTGAAGTGCTTTACGGAATTCCATATTTATTAATCGTTATTTTATTAATGGTTATCATGGAGCCAGGAATAACAGCTATTATTATTGCCCTGTCCGTTACGGGATGGGTCGGTATGGCCCGAATAATTAGGGGACAAATCCTCCAATTGAAATCGCAGGAATATGTCCAAGCTGCGGAAAAATTGGGTACATCTCACACGAAAATTATTTCAAGACATCTATTGCCAAATACGATGGGGATTATTATTGTCAATTTAACATTTACTATTCCGACAGCAATTTTTGCAGAATCATTTTTAAGCTTCTTAGGATTAGGAGTTCAAGCGCCGTTTGCGAGTTGGGGGACGATGGCGAATGACGCGCTAGGTGTTATTTTAAGTGGTCATTGGTGGAGACTCTTCTTCCCAGGTTTCCTAATTTCACTTACTATGTTTGCATTTAACGTTTTTGGAGATGGTATTCAAGATGCATTAGACCCAAGAGATAGAAAGTAGGGAGGTGTACGAATGGAACAATTATTGGAAGTGAAAAATTTGAAAGTGAATTTTAGAACATACGGTGGTGAAGTTAAGGCTGTTCGTGATGTTTCATTTCACATTAACAAAAGTGAAATCCTTGCTATTGTAGGTGAAAGCGGGAGTGGAAAAAGTGTCACCGTACAAACAATAATGGGCTTATTGCCGACAAGCGTTGCCGATATAAAAAGCGGTTCTATTCATTATAAAGGGCAGAACCTATTGAAATTAAGGAAAAGTGAATTACGGAAATTAAAAGGTTCCAAAATCAGTATGATCTTTCAAGATCCAATGACCTCTCTTAATCCGACGATGAAGATAGGATCCCAAATAGCAGAAGGCTTGATCATTCATCAAAAAATAAGTAAACAGGATGCGAAAGCACAAGCTATAAATATGATTAAACTAGTAGGAATACCTAATCCAGAGCAGCGTTATGACCAATATCCTCATGAGTTTAGTGGTGGAATGCGTCAGCGGGTAATGATTGCAATTGCATTAGCATGTAAACCTGAATTGCTAATCGCGGATGAACCAACAACGGCACTGGATGTAACGATTCAAGCACAAGTGCTGAAATTAATGATTGAGTTGAAAGAAAAAACAGATACGGCCATTATTTTAATCACACATGATTTAGGCGTAGTTGCTGAAACTGCTGAAAGAGTAGCGGTCATGTATGCAGGGGTAATTGTGGAAACAGGGACAGTTCATGAGATTTTTGAAAAACCAAAGCACCCCTATACATGGGGGTTAATGGAGTCTATTCCGGATTTCAATAGCACAACGAAGGAAAGATTAATTCCAATTGAAGGTTCACCCCCTGACTTATTTGCCCCACCAAAAGGATGTCCATTTGCACCAAGATGTAAGTATGCAATGGATATTTGCGTTGACCAAATGCCCGTAGATTATGAAATTAGTTCGAGTCACTCCGCGAAATGTTGGCTAAATGATGAGCAATCACCAAATGCTGAAGAAGTTCTTGCGTTAGGGAGGTATTTATATGGGTGAAGCGTTAGTAGAAATTGGGAATTTAAAAAGATATTTCCCCGTTGCAGATAAAAAAACGGTCAAAGCTGTTGATGATATTTCAATAAGTATTTATAAAGGTGAAACACTTGGGTTAGTTGGAGAGAGTGGAAGCGGGAAATCTAGTCTCGGGAAATTAGTCGTTGGATTGGACTCGCCTACTTCCGGGTCAATCTTATTCGAAGGAAAAGAGTTTACTGGATTAAATAAGAAAGAACAACGTGAAATGAACCGTGAAATGCAAATAATATTTCAAGACCCGCATGCATCATTGAATCCGAGAATGAGAATCGGTGAAATTATTGCGGAAGGCATTGATGGTTACAAATTGGCCAAAGGAAAGAAAAGACTTGAAATTGTTTATAGTTTGCTGGAAAAAGTTGGGCTCCGACCCGAGCATGCTCACCGGTACCCTCATGAATTTAGTGGGGGACAAAGACAGCGTATCGGGATTGCAAGAGCGCTAGCCGTTCAACCTAAGTTTATTGTGGCGGATGAACCAATTTCAGCTTTAGATGTTTCTATACAAGCGCAAGTAATCAACCTATTAGAGGACTTAAAAGAAAAAGAGCAACTGACTTATTTATTCATTGCACATGATTTAGGAATGGTCAAACACATTAGTGACCGCATTGGAGTAATGTATTTGGGGAAGATGATGGAGTTGGCTAGCAGTGATGATTTGTTTAAAAAGCCTTTGCATCCTTACACACAAGCGTTAATGTCGGCGATTCCCATTGCTGATCCTAGTTCGATTAAGCGAGACCGTATTGTACTTAAAGGAGATCCTCCGAGTCCAGTCAACCCGCCTAGTGGATGTCGATTTAGAACACGTTGTGCGCATGCAATGGATATATGTGCGAAAATTGAGCCTCAATGGAAGGAGGTGGAAGATAAACACTGGACGGCATGTCATTTATATTCTTAATTGTGACATGTTAGAAAAAAGGTTGCAACATTACGTATTTTTACAAACATAAGGGAGGGTTATTAAATTGAAGAAAATTTTATTATTAATGATTACTATCCTAGCACTTTCAGCTGTTCTTGCAGCATGTAATGATAAAGATAGTAGTGACACTAGTGATTCATCATCCAAAAAAGCAGAAAAACAAGAAATTGTAGTGAACGCGGGAAGTGAGCCTCCAGCAATTGACCCGGCATTAGCAACAGATACAACATCAGGTTGGGTTTTAGACCATATATTTGAAGGGCTCTACACACGTGATAAAGATGGAAAAACAGTTCCAGGATTAGCAGAGAAAACAGATGTTTCAGAGGATGGGAAGACGTACACATTCACAATTCGTGATGGTGCAAAATGGTCTGACGGAAGTCCATTGACAGCTAATGATTTTGAATTTGCTTGGAAACACGTTCTTAATCCCGACACGGGAAGTTCTTTTGCATTCTATTTGTATTACTTAGTAAACGCGGAAGAGTATAACAAAGGAAACGTTAAAGCAGAAGATGTTGGGGTAAAAGCATTAGATGAAAAAACATTAGAAGTAACTTTAAACGAGCCACTTGGTTATTTTGAAACATTGTTAACAATGTGGACATTTTATCCTATAAAAGAAGAGCTAGTTGCGAGCAATGAAAGCTGGTCTGCTGAAGCTAAAACATATGTAAGTAATGGCCCATTCAAAATGACAGCTTGGGAACATGACAGTGAAGTTGTTATTGAGAAAAACGATGAATACTATGATAAAGATAGTGTGAATTTGGACAAAATAACATTCAAAATGGTTAGTGAAGCAACAACATACTATCAAATGTACAAAACTGGGGAACTTGATTTCATTAAGAGTTTACCGACGGATGTAATTGAATCTGAAAAAGGTAATGAAGACTTTGAAATTGCCCCTTATTATGGAACATATATGTACATGTTTAACGTGGAGAAAGAACCATTTACAAATGAAAAGGTACGTAAAGCATTTGGTATGGCAATTGATCGTAAAGTTTTAACAGAAAATGTTACCTTAGCTGGAGAAATTCCTGCTTACGGAATGGTTCCAATTGGAGCTGATACGCCAGAAGGAGATTTCCGTGAAGTTGGCGGAGATTATTTTGAAGAGGATTTCGATAAGGCAAAAAAATTAATAGAAGAAGGTATGGCTGAAGAAGGTTGGACTACTCTTCCGGAAGTTACATTGTTATACAATACAGATGAAAACCATAAGAAAACCGCAGAAGCAGTTCAAGAAATGTTAAAGCAAAATATCGGTGTGGACATCAAGCTTGCGAATCAGGAATGGAAAACATATCTAGAAACAACGAAAACACATAATTTCCAAATGGCGCGTATGGGATGGGTTGGAGTGTTTGTAGATCCTGTAGTGAACTTAGATTACTATTTAGGGGATAGCCCGAATAACCGTACAGGTTGGGTCAATGATGACTTTGATCGTCTAATGGCAGAGTCTAAAGTAGAACAAGATACAGCAAAACGCTATGAGTTACTTCATCAGGCTGAGGAAATTTTAATGGCTGACTTCCCAATGATGCCAGTTTACTTCTATACAAACACATATTTAACGAACGAAAATATTAAAGGCGCGGCTAATTACGTTAACCGTTTTCCGTTCATGAAGTGGGCAGAAGTAACAGGAAAATAATAATTGAACAACCCTCTGTCTTTTTTGGTTGATAGAGGGTTGTTTTAAGTTAAATGAATTGCCAGAGGAGAAAATTATGAAAGTAAATGTTTTTGTTGCTAGCTTTAGTTTTATCGTATGGCTATTAATCAGTAAAATAGGAAATCTGTCATTACTTGAGATTACTAATTTAACATTTATTGTAGGTCTTATAGCGTTACTTATTTATTCAGTTATCTATATAATTCAGTCTAACTTCCTGAATTTATTTATCGATGGATTTAAAAAGATAAACTATTTAATGTTTCCACAATCCAGGTCTTCAAAAAGAGCAGAAGAGCTTGCGGAGAGGGATTATAAACTGAACGAATGGAAACTATCTGTAAAAGAAGTAATAAAAAGAATGGCTGCTGTTGTTTCAATTACCACTTTAGGTATTTCGTTAGTCTGTTTAGCATTGGATTATTGGATTATATAAAAATGAAGAGGTGTAAAAATGGAAGAGAAACTCTCGCTTTATTTGAATATAGTTAACGGTTATGGCCCGGTTGCAATACCCGGAAAAAACAAATTCACTTTTCTAAGTAAAAAAACTGGAATGCCTCAAGCATATATTTGGAATGGCAATGACGGCACTGTACAGGCATTCGGTGATTTTGAAGATCGAATCATGTCCGTATTCCATTCACCATCTGGAAGTCGAACAATAATGGGAATGGACTTTAAAGGGAATGAAAAACAACAATTCTATTTGATGGATGAAGAAGGGAACTACGAAGAACTTGTTTTATCGCCAAATCATTTTCATAACTTTGGTGGCTGGTCCTCTGATGAAAGTAAAATTATGTATTCAAGTAATCGACGAAATAGTGGTTGCTTTGATATTTTCGCCCTTGACCTTGTCACAAGGAAAGAAGAAATGATATTTGAATACGATGGAAATTGTATGCCAATTTGTTGGGTGAATGAAAGTCATAAGGATATTGTAATTAGTATTCAAGAAACAAATATTGATAGCTCATTTTATATTTTAAATATTGATACAAAAGAATTGACGAAAATAGGACCTGATAGTGGCTTTGCAAGATATCAATCCTTAGTGTTATCGAAGGATGGAAAAACTGGATATATTTTATCAGACTTTGAAATGGACCATTTAGCCGTTTACCGATTTTTTATCGATCAACCTGGGAAATTGGAAAAGTTATTACATGAACCTCTATGGGATATAGAAGAAATATCCTTGTCGTCTAACATGGAAACGCTTCTCGTGAATGTAAATGCAGGTGGAACTTCGATTATTAAAAATTATAACCTTCTAACAAATGATGTTAACCAGGTAGAAGGCGTCCCGCGCGGGGTAATTGATTCGGTTAGTTGGATGGATGACAATCGTTTTATATTCGCGCTAAAAAGTGCTACTATGCCCGGTGATATTTGGGCATACGATGTACAAGAGAAGAAAGCCGAACGACTAACGTATTTTGGGGTGGCAGAAGAAATAGAGCATCTTTGGATACAGCCGGAAGTATGTAAGTTCAAGTCCTTTGACGGATTAGAAGTCCCTTATTTTTATTATTCGAAGGAACAAAACCCGAAAGCTACTGTTATTTATGTACATGGAGGACCCGAAAGCCAAATTAGGGCTGATTTTAATCCTGTTATTCAGTATTTAATCTCTAAAGGCTTTGCGGTAGTAGCTCCCAACGTAAGGGGGAGCATGGGGTATGGTCGAAAATATGTTCAGTTAGATGACGGAAGAAAAAGAATGGATGCTGTAGCGGATCTTGCGAGTTTAGTGGAAGATCTTGTTCATTCTAAATCGATAGACCGCCATAAAATTGGAATAATGGGCAGAAGTTATGGGGGATTCATGGTGCTAGCCGCCTTAACTCACTATCCGAAATTGTGGGCAGCAGGTGTTGATATTGTTGGGATTTCTCACTTTAAAACCTTTTTGGAGAATACAGGCCCTTGGCGTAGAAAGTTAAGAGAATGTGAATATGGAACACTCGGAGTGGATGATGAATTTTTTGAAGAAATTGCACCTTTAAATCATCTGGCTCAAATTCAAGCACCTTTGTTAGTCTTTCATGGTCAAAATGATACGAGAGTTCCAGTTAGTGAAGCGGAGCAACTAACAAAAGAAATGCGTGAAATGGAAAAAGACGTTGAATTAATCATATTTGAAGATGAAGGTCACCAAACGGAGAAATTAGCAAATCATATTACAATGAATACAAAAATTGTTGAGTTCTTTAATTATAATTTCGAGAATTTGGAGGGGTTCATTCATGAGGGAAAAGCAAGTAATGGAAATGTCAAAACAAGAATATAATTTATCCACTGAGGTGCAAGAAGTTTACAAATTACTCCGTACAAATTCCCAAGTCGAAAAAGGACTTTCTTTTTTAGAGAAAGATAACGATTTTACAACAAATGAACAGATTGAACTTACAGCCATACAAGCACCTACATTTCAGGAAGAAAATCGTGGAATATACTACCAAAATAAATTAAGAAACTTAGGAATTGAGAATGTCGAAATAGACGAGGTTGGTAATGTATTTGGAATCCGTACGGGAACAGGTAAGGGTCCAACTTTAGTTTTGTGTGCCCATCTGGATACAGTATTTCCGGAAGGGACGGATACTGTTGCAAAAAAAATAGACGGGAAGGTATATGCTCCTGGAATTGCTGATGACGGCAGAGGGTTAGCTTCTGTACTTACAATAATAAGGGCTTTGAACGATGCCAATATTCAAACAGAAGGAGACTTGATTGTAGGTGCTACAGTGGGTGAAGAGGGACTAGGAGATTTGCTAGGTGTAAAAACCTTTTTTGAAAATCGGAATGATATTGATGGGTTTATCTCTATCGAACCAGGTGAACCCGATCGAGTAATCTATTTAGGAACAGGTAGTAAAAGATATAAAGTTTCATATCGAGGACCGGGGGGACATAGTTTTGGAAACTTTGGAACGCCAAG
This sequence comes from Sporosarcina psychrophila, assembly GCA_020742515.1. GTDB lineage: Bacteria > Bacillota > Bacilli > Bacillales_A > Planococcaceae > Sporosarcina > Sporosarcina psychrophila_B. The sequence goes on along the minus strand of DYWT01000024.1, from coordinate 2,677 downwards.
TCCCATTCATGCACTTGGAAGAGCAATTGCGAAAATAGCTTCTTTAGAAGTACCCGTTAACCCCAAAACAACTTATAATGTGGGCTTAATTAACGGCGGTACTTCTGTCAATACTATAGCTGAAGTGGGTGAAATGGTTATTGATTTGCGTTCTAACACTCAAGACGAATTAGTGGATTTAGAAGAAAAAGTAATAAATATCATCAAAGAAGCCGCGCAAGAAGAAAATCTTCGCTGGGAAAAAGAAAACGACATAACTGTAGATCTAGAACTAGTGGGTAATAGACCAGCAGGTACTCAAAAACCAGATTCTATCATAGTACAAGCTTCAGTCGCCGCTACATCTGTCATTGGCTTTGAACAAATCTTAAGTGAAGCAGGTAGTACCGACTCTAACATTCCGATCAATCTTGGAATACCCGCCATTACTCTTGGCGGTGGTGGTGATTCGGGGGGGCATCACACACTGAAAGAATATTACGATCCAACAGATGCTTTCTATGGTGTACAACAAATATTTTTAACTATTTTAGGACTTGTGGGACTGAAGGAGGTCACTCAACCTCTACTTTCAAAAGTGGAAGGTAGAGACTAATCAACTTTAGGCAAACAGTTTGTGGTTAAAATAAAATGTAAAATAGTTACGTTGGATTCTTATTTGTAGGAATGTCCAGATTGTTAAAATAAGCGAAACGAAAATGAAAACCAAACAATTTTATGAGTGGTTAGTTTCTAACATTCCTACTTATAAGTTATAATATATTTCAATTCTTGCACCAGAGACCCGTTCTCGTCTCCTGAAAAAAGAACAATTGATGAACGCCGTTTTTCTGAAAACAACAGAACGCAGTGAAACAGTGGACTTTTTCTATAGCTACATCATGGTTTTATTATTATATGGGATGCTTTAATAATGGATTAGTTCAGAATGAAGCTAGAAACGGAGCCTCTAATTATATTCGGGAAGCGAGCTACCGTTACATTTTTAACTTATTGGTTGCTTAGTAAATGCGATAAACGGTCTACATTTCCATCTGTTCATCGTAAAGAGGTCTGCATTCAATCGTATACTATCAAATTTAAAGAACTCTCCAACTAATGTAAGCATATGCTTATAAAGCGGAGAGTTCTTCTTTCATCGCTCATTGACAATGGAAAGGTAAATATGTACTATTAAATCTAATCAGACAACTAGCTTTTCATTAAGGGGGAATAATCCAATTATACGTTGGCCATAGCGTTATCCGTATTTGTGCCATAGAGAAAATGGTAAATAATAAGAACGCCTTTTTTATTTAACTCATAATCCGAGTAAACTAATATGATTAATATGCTCGTGTTTTTTGGGAATGAGAAAAATACGTATGATGAGGGATAATCTGGCTAGAAATTGTGAAAAGGGGAGAAAGAAATGAAAAAAACTAAATTAGTAGCAATATCCATTTTAGCTATATTTGCATTTGTATTGACTGCATGTGGCAATGAGAATGCTTCAAGTGGAGACAAAGAGTCCACAACAATTAAAGTAGGAACATCACCGGGGCCATACAGTGAGTTGTTTTTAACTGCTATTAAACCAATTTTGGAAGAGAAGGGTTATACAATTAAAACGACTGATTTTAGTGAATTGCTTCAAGCGGATATTGCAATAACTGAAGGCTCAATTGATTTGAATGTGGATCAGCATACGGCCTATATGAATAATTTTAATAAAGAAAAAGGCGCTAAACTTACAAAAATCACACAGATACCGACAGTACCAGCAGGAATTTTCCCAGGGAGAAAATCTTCTTTGGATGAAGTTGCTGAAGGGGATGTAATCGGTATTCCAAAAGATCCTTCCAACGCTGCAAGAGCATATTCGCTTCTGCAAAAGGCTGACTTGATCAAACTGAAAGAAGGCGTGGAGTTAGTTAAAGTAACGATTAATGATGTTGTGGAAAACCCGTACAATCTGGATATTATGGAAATGGATTCTGCTCAAATTCCACGAGCATTGGCAGATATGGACTTTGGTGTCATTCCAGGCAGTATTGTTTATTCTTCCAAGCTGGATGCGTCAACTGTCTTGCTTTCCGAAGATATTTTAAAAGACTTGGAATTGGTAGCGATTGTCGATGAGTCGAATAAAGATACGCAATGGGCAAAAGATGTCGCTGCGGCTTATCAATCCGATGCATTTAAGGCCTATATGGATGAAAACAATAAAGATGAATACTGGTTCATCCCGGAAGAGCTTAGGTAATCGTTAAAGAAACCGACATTGGAAATCCGTCATCAAGTATTGGTGACGGAGTTTTTAGTCTCTCGAGGGGGAGGAACGAAAATGATCGAAATGAAAGGTGTTTCCAAGGAGTATATCAGTAAGGGTATAAGTGTAATGGCGCTCAATGATGTGAATTTGAAAGTGAATGAAGGTGACTTTTTTGGGGTCATCGGATATAGCGGTGCTGGTAAAAGTACTTTAATTCGCCTCGTGAACTACTTAGAGAAGCCTTCAAAAGGCAAGGTTTTTGTCAATGGAATCGATTTGGATTCCTATACAATTGGAAAGCTAAGAGCGGTCAGAAAGAATATCGGAATGATATTTCAACACTTTAATTTACTTGGTTCAAAAACGGTGTTTCAAAATATTGCCATTCCTCTTGTCCTGGCGAAAACGGACAAGAAAGTTATT
>DYWT01000023.1 GCA_020742515.1 Sporosarcina psychrophila | reverse complement strand
CCACTGAACTTCATCCAACTGCCCAAGAACGTCAGCAGCAGTGAAATAACTGTATTTACCAAGCAAATTCACGTACAATAAACGTACAAAACAGTCCTGAAAATGAGGTGTCCACAATGTTTGAAAGGTTACAAGCAGTAGAAGACCGATATGATCATCTGAATGAAATGCTCAGTGATCCGGCGGTAGTAAGTGATATGACAAAGCTTCGCGAGTATTCAATAGAACAATCCGGTTTGCAGGAAAAAGTCGAAACGTATCGTGGCTATAAAAGTGCAAAAACGGAACTTAAAAACGCTAAAGAAATGCTGAACGAACATCTTGACGATGACATGAAAGAACTCGTCAAAATGGAAGTATCCGAGCTTGAAGATAGTATTGAGTCATTTGAGGAAAAACTGAAAATATTGCTTGTGCCGAAAGATCCGAACGATAATAAAAACGTCATCATGGAAATTCGGGGGGCAGCAGGCGGTGATGAGGCGGCGCTATTCGCCGGTAGCTTATTCCGCATGTACAGCCGCTATGCGGAAATGAATCATTGGAAAGTTGAAGTGTTGGATTCATCCCCGACAGAACTCGGCGGCTTTAAAGAAATTATTTTCCTGATAAATGGAACAGGCGCCTACTCGAAATTGAAATATGAAAACGGGGCACACCGCGTGCAACGGGTACCGGAAACTGAATCCGGCGGGCGTACGCATACGTCGACAGCGACCGTCGCATGCCTTCCTGAAGCGGAAGAAGTTGAAATTGTCATCCATGAAAAAGATATACGAACAGATACCTATGCATCATCAGGTCCTGGAGGCCAATCGGTCAACACAACGATGTCCGCTGTCCGATTGACACATCTTCCAACTGGTATCACCGTCTCGATTCAAGATGAAAAATCGCAAATCAAAAATAAAGAAAAAGCAATGAAAGTATTACGTGCGCGTGTTTCCGATAAATTCACACGTGAAATACAAGACGAGTACGATGAAAAAAGAAAATCAGCAGTCGGTACAGGTGACCGTTCAGAGCGGATACGCACATACAACTTCCCACAAAACAGGGTGACCGATCACCGTATAGGCTTGACCATTCAGAAACTCGATCAAATTATCGAAGGAAAACTCGATGATGTCATCGATGCACTTATTCTAGAAGAACAGGCATATCGCCTGGAAAGCTTGGATCGCAATGACTGAAAAAATTTATGAAGCTCTCCAGCGGGCTTCTTCTTTATTAGAAAAAAAAGGGCATGAACCGAATGCGGCGCAACTTCTCATGGAATTCATCACAAACAAGTCCAGGGCTTCTTTACTTGCTGATTTGCGCGAACCGCTTACGGCTGCCCAGCACAAAAGCTTTTGGGATAAAACCACTGAACTGCTCGAAGGGAAACCTGTTCAATATGTCATCGGTGAAGAAAGTTTTTACGGCTACATCTTCAAAGTTGATGAAAATGTTCTTATTCCGCGCCCAGAAACGGAAGAACTCGTTTACGGTGCACTTGAACGAAGTGAGAAACTCTTCGCCACTAAAAAGATTAGCATCGCCGATATCGGAACGGGTAGCGGCGCAATCGCGGTTTCAGTCAAAAAAGAATGGCCCGAAGCTAGCGTTACTGCAACGGATATCAGTGAAGGGGCGCTTGCAATCGCGAAGGGCAATGCAAAAGCGAACGGCGCGAATGTCAATTTTCTTCAAGGTGACCTCACTGCACCCATTGCACAGGAAAAATGGGACGTTGTGTTATCAAATCCGCCCTATATCGCGCATGAAGAAGCGACTCTGATGTCAGGCATCGTTCTCGATCACGAACCGCACAACGCTCTCTTCGCGGATGAAGACGGACTATACTTTTATCGGAAACTTGCCGAAAACTTGCGGCCTCTTATGAACAAGCCTTCCCTCATCGCAGTTGAAATCGGCTATATGCAAGGATCGGCTGTGCATAAGTTGTTCAAAGACTCATTCCCGGAAGCTAAAGTTGAAACGGTAAAAGATATTAATGGAAAAGATCGAATGATATTTTGCGAGACTCGTGAATAAATCCTTCTTACTCTGGCAACAATGCAGAGTAGGAGGGGATAGACATGTTACAAGACTATGAGATTAATAGAACGAAAACTATAATTCAAAAATTGGTGCCTTATATTGAATTCATCATCATACTTATCATGATTCAGGCTCTTGTCTCGCTATTTACAACGGCGGCAGAGGAAGATGATACGATTCGTTTCAGGCTGCTTGCTCATTCCGATACGCCTGCTGATCAAAGGGTGAAAATAGCTATTCAACATGAAATCCAACCGCTCATCGAAAATGCGGTCAATAGTTCAAAGACGAAAAAGGAACTTGGGGATAACTTGGCAGCGCTCGAAAGTACAATCATCGAAATAGCCAAGTCGAAGTCAAACGGAACCGCCATATCGCTTGAGCGGAAGGCGGCATTGTTTCCGCCCAAGCGTTCGGGACTCTTCGTTCACCCGCAAGCAACATATGACGCCTACATTTTGACAATTGGCAGCGGACGCGGAGATAACTGGTGGTGTGCACTATTCCCGAAAATCTGTTTTCCGGATGAGAAAGAAGAAGAAGAGGAAAAAGTCACTTTTTTCGTCTGGGAGTGGATAAAAGGGCTATTTGCATAAAGTTATCAACTACATCTGTGGATAAATAATAGAAAATGTGTATAAGTGGGGGATTAACTCATGGAAACAAAATCGGTTTCAGTGGATAACTTTCTGGATAACGAAAAAAAATATAAACAGGCTGTGGATATATTGAAAAACGGCGGCGTCGTCGCTTTTCCTACGGAGACGGTGTACGGTTTGGGTGCTCTTGCAACTGACCAGCACGCCGTACAGCAAATCTTCGAAGCGAAAGGGAGACCTTCCGACAATCCACTTATCGTACATATTGGCAATAAAGAAGAAGTGTATAACTATGTAACAGGTGTTAACGCAGACGCGGAAAAACTGATGGATACGTTTTGGCCTGGCCCGCTTACGTTAGTTTTCCACAAATTACCTGGTATCATTGCACAAAATGTAACACCTGGCGTTGAAACAGTCGGTGTCCGAATGCCCGATCACCCGGTTGCATTAGGGCTTCTGCGGGCACTTGGCAAACCACTTGCTGCACCCAGCGCCAATCGGAGCGGGAAACCGAGTCCGACAGAAGCAGCTCACGTTTTTAAAGATCTTGAAGGACTTATTCCACTCATTCTGGACGGTGGACAGACTGGTGTTGGTGTTGAATCGACCGTTCTGGATATGACTTCAGTCCCACCGACTATTTTGCGTCCGGGCGGTACGACGCAAGAAATGATTGAAAGCGTCATTGGCAACGTCATAGCAGACAGCAAATCACCTGGTGAACAAGCGCCTCGTTCTCCGGGCATGAAGTATTTGCATTATGCACCCGAAGCTCCTGTTTACATCATTGATGACGACGCACAAAAAATTCGCAGTGCGATTGATGCGCTTCATGCGGAAGGAAAGAAAGTGGCTCTTATCGGTCCGGATGAACTGGACGTTCCAGCAGTGGATTGGTATTTTGCAATAGGCCCGGCTGGCAACAGTGAAGCAATGGCAACAAATTTATACGGTGCGCTTCGAAAATGTGATTTGACGGTTGCAGACATCATTCTCGCCGTCAAAACGAACTTAGCTGGAGTAGGTGCCGCCGTCATGAACAGATTAATGAAAGCTGCCGAAGGAAAACACTATAAAGACTGATCCTAATACGAATGACCTCCCTAAATACCGCATAGGATGGACTGATACGGTATTGGGGAGGTTTTATTTTGGCAGAATTGTTCGCAGCTGGTGTTACAACTTTAGATGTTTTAGTCATCTATTCTTTTTTGCAAGTTAAAAAAGGGAAGTTTATATTGGCACTTTGGACGTCTTTTCTTAATATGGCATTCCCGTTTCTTGGCTTTATAACAGGAGAGTTGTCTGCGCATATATTCACAGTCTGGAGCAGTATATTATCAGGCGTAATGCTTAGTTTAATCGGTATACATATGCTGTTACAAGATAATACATCGGGCTCTCCGTCAAGACTGGCCTCTCCTTTTATCATTGCATTCGCTGTAAGTGTCGACGCCTTTTCGGTGAGTGTTTCATTTGGTATGCTTCAGATGGATAAAATGCTGTTCATCGCAGCATCGGGATTATTTACCTTCATCTTTTCTTACGCAGCGCTTCGGATAAAAGGGCATTTTGGTCTTAAAAATGGAAGAGTACTGAGGACAATTGCAGGTTTGGCTTTATTAACATTAGGAATATTGTCATGTTTTAGTTGAAATTGACTGTTCCTTTACTCACAAAAATCAGTTATCCTTAAAGGAGCAGGTGATTGTAATGAATATTTATTTAATTTGCACAGGAAACACATGTAGAAGCCCGATGGCGGAGGCGATTCTCCGTTCAAAAGGGATTGCGAATGTGGCAGTTCGTTCGGCGGGAATTCACGCACAGAACGGCTGGCCGATTTCTTCGAATGCAAAAATGCTGATAGAAGAATTGGACATGCCTTACACCGCTGTTTCAAGAGCTGTTTCGAGTGAAGATTTGAAGTGGGCAGATATTGTATTGACAATGACTGAAGGCCATAAAGCCGCACTCATACATGCCCACCCAGAAGCGGATTATAAGACATTCACATTAAAAGGATTTGTGACGCCGGAAATTGCTGGTGATGTGCACGACCCGTACGGCGGCGATATCGAAACCTACCGGCAGTCATTCGAGGAGTTGTCGGAGATCATTGATGTGCTTGAACAGAAATTGATGGAGGAATAATGATGAGAGAAAAAAGGGGAAAAAAGTTCGGCTTAAAGAGAAAGCTAATTCTATTTATAACGATACTTGCGATTGTCACCTACACAACAAGTGCCTTATTCATTAACATTGTACAACCACAATTTTTCCCGAATTTCGAACCGTTCTGGTTTGCAGTGATGACGTATGCAATGGGGATATTCTGGTCGGGCGTGTTAGCGGCACTCTTCAGTACCGTTTTGACGAAACCATTGCAAAACTTGGAAGAAGCAGCCAACAAAGTCGCAGATGGGGAAATAGGTATGGATATCGAGCTGCCGAACTCGTCTGATGAAATTCGCTCAGTCGCAGAAGCATTTCAGCATATGGTCATTAATTTACGTACAATAGTTGGTCAAATTGAAACGAATTATGACAAAACGGCAAGTACAGTAGATAATTTATCTGCTGAAACCGGAGCAGCTGCGAGACAAGCGGATGCAGTAGCATCTACGATCAAGGAAATTGCCTCCGGCGCAGAGGAATCGGCAATCGCCATCCAAGAAACAGCAGAAGCCATTGAAGATGTCCGGCTGTTAGCTGTTGAAGTGAGCAACAGAGCGGAAGATTCCTCTGAACGTTCAACAGAGATGCTTGAGGAACTGGGACGGACGACAGAAGTATTCCGGATACTTGTCGACGGTATCCGAAATATGTCTTCGCAAAGTGAGTTATCACTTGGCACAATTAGGCAATTGGATCACAATGCACAGAAAATCGGAGAAATTGTCCAGCTTGTTGGCAACATTGCTGCACAGACAAATTTACTGGCATTGAATGCGTCAATCGAGGCTGCACGTGCTGGCGAACATGGTAAAGGCTTTGCAGTAGTTGCAGAAGAAGTGCGCGTGCTGGCTGATGAAAGTGCCAAAGCCGTAAATGGCATCTCAGATCTTGTGGCGACAATCCAGACAGATGTCACGAAAGTCGTCAAGGAAATGGAACAGCAAGTGAAGACGGCCGCAACTGAAGCAGACCGTGCAAATGAAACAAGCGAAAATGTCGAAGCGATGGCGTCTAAAGTGAATGGTATGGCCGATTCTGTCGTTGAAATCACAAAATTTGTCGAACTGCAGTTAACCAATATCGAAACAACCGCGCGTCAATCGCAAGAAGTCGCCGCAATCGCAGAAGAAACTTCAGCTGGAGCACTCGAAGTCGGAGCTGCCACAGAAGAACAAGTACACTCAATCGAGCAGGCGGACGCAATGGCAAGCGAACTAAAGACCCAATCCGAAGAACTATATAACGTCATAAGCCAATTTGACAGGACTACAAGAAAAGCGTAGGCGGCCCGTTTAGACGCGACCGGCATAAGGCGGGCCTGCGAAGCGACGTATTTTGTCGCACAGCTGAACTGCCTTATGACCCGACCGTCTGGGCTGCTGAAGCTGGCCACAAGAAAAGCGTAAGCGCCTGTTTAGCTTTGAGAAGCGCGTTGGACTGATGCGTAGCATTCCTCGATTTAAAAGGCTTTCCTATCAACATTTAATTGTTGGATTTAACTTACAAAGTTTTCGAGTTTTACAACGCGAATGAGGGTCTAAAGGTAAAAATACAAAACACAACTCTAATTTCACTTGAGTTGTGTTTTTTTTGTTGAAAAATGATAGAATAAGTTGTGAGTATATTATGAAAAGAGGCTTGTCATGAAAATCGCGATTTCTTCAGATCACGGCGGAAACAATCTTCGTCATGAAATTATCAAATTATTGGCAGAACTAGGATTGGAATTCGTGGACTTTGGTCCAGATTCAAATGAGTCCGTTGACTATCCGGACTTTGCGGCACCTGTCGCCAATGGAATAGCATCAGGAGAATTTGATCGGGGCATTCTTATTTGTGGAACAGGGATTGGCATGTCTATAGCAGCGAATAAAGTAAAAGGCATCCGTTGTGCTCTTGTCCACGACGTCTTCAGTGCGAAGGCGACAAGACAGCATAACGATTCAAACATTCTGGCGATGGGCGAACGCGTCATCGGGCCTGGCCATGCAAGAGAAGTCGCAACGGCTTGGCTGAAAACAGAATTCGAAGGCGGACGCCACGAGCGCCGCATAGGCAAACTAATGGAACTAGAGGACTAAAGAAAAGCGGAGGCGGCCCGTTTAGATGCGACAGGCATAAGACGGATCGACGAAGCGGCGTCCTTTGCCGCACAGTCGGGCTGGCTTATGACCCGAGCATCTGGGTTGCCGTAGCTAGACACTAAAGAAAAGCGAAGGCTGCCCGTTTAGATGCGACAGGCATAAGACAAACAGACGAAGCGGCGTCCTTTGCCGCACAGTCGGGCTGACTTATGACCCGAGCATCTGGGTTGCTGTAGCTAGACACTAAAGAAAAGCGGAGGCGCCTGTTCAGCCCCGACAAGCGCTGGAAGGCTTGGAGATAAAGGTGTTTTTACCTTTATCAACAAGGCTGAAGCGACTCGAGGGGCTAGGCGCCAGAGCTAGACAAAAAAGAAAAGCGGAGGCGGCCCGTCAAAAAGGAATGCAGCTACATGACCTACATCCTGTAGGCCTCCACAAGAAAGCAGGTGTGAATAAAGTGGATGCTTTGAATTTATGGAAGCTTCAACTCGAACAGCTGTTAACAGAAATGGCTGAACAGACAGACCTTATTCCAGGAACGCTATTCGTCGTTGGCTGTTCGACTTCTGAAATTGCCGGCAAACGAATCGGAACGGGAGGGGCGCTTGAAATTGGAGAAGCGTTATATGAACCTCTAAAAGATTTTTCCGAAAAACATAATTTATTTCTTGCATTTCAAGGATGCGAACATATTAATAGAGCGTTAACAATTGAACGGCATGCAGCCGAAAAATACATGCTTGAGCCAGTGTCAATCATACCAGTGACACATGCAGGCGGTTCAATGTCCGCCTATGCCTACCAGCATATGAACGATCCAGTAGTTGTAGAGGAGATTCGCGCAAGCGCCGGCATTGATATTGGACAGACCTTAATCGGTATGCATTTAAAGCGGGTTGCTGTCCCTCTGCGCACCTCAATTGGAAAAATCGGCAACGCGGTTGTCACGGTTGCAACAACAAGACCGAAGTTAATTGGTGGAGAACGTGCAAAATATAAAATAGATAATGATAGCGAAGGGGAATGAGAAAATGGAATTGAACAATGTGAAACGTGAAGATGAAGCTGTATATGAAGCAATTATGGCGGAGAAAAAGCGTCAACAGTCAAATATTGAATTGATTGCTTCTGAAAACTTCGTAACAGAAGCGGTTATGGAAGCACAAGGTTCTTATTTAACGAACAAATATGCAGAAGGCTATCCAGGCAAACGTTATTACGGTGGCTGTGAGCATGTCGACGTTGTTGAAAACATCGCACGTGACCGAGTTAAGGAAATTTTCGGTGCTGAATATGCAAACGTTCAACCGCACTCTGGTGCACAAGCGAACATGGCTGTTTACTTTGCAGTACTTGAGCCCGGAGATACGGTTCTTGGTATGAATCTATCGCACGGCGGTCACTTGACGCATGGTAGTCCTGTTAACTTCTCTGGCGAATTGTACAACTTTGTAGATTATGGAGTAAGCAAGGAAGATGAGCGGATTGACTACGAGGATGTTCGTCAAAAAGCACTTGAGCATAAACCGAAAATGATCGTAGCAGGGGCAAGCGCATATCCGCGTGAAATTGATTTTGCGAAATTCCGTGAAATCGCGGATGAAGTGGGCGCATATCTATTTGTAGACATGGCGCATATTGCGGGGCTTGTAGCAGTAGGTGAGCACCAGAACCCAGTACCTCACGCACACTTCGTCACATCGACAACACATAAAACATTACGCGGACCACGTGGCGGACTTATCCTTTCTACACAGGAATTCGAACGTAAGCTGAATAAATCAATCTTCCCGGGTGTCCAAGGTGGACCATTGATGCACGTCATTGCCGCAAAAGCGGTTGCATTCGGCGAAGCACAGAAACCGGAGTTCAAAACATATATTCAACAAGTGAAGAGCAATGCTAAAGTATTGGCTGAAGCGCTAATTGCGGAAGGTGTAGACGTCGTATCCGGTGGAACAGACAACCATCTGGTTTTATTAAACTTGCGATCACTTGAAATCACAGGGAAAATTGCAGAGCATGTATTGGATGAAGTCGGCATCACTGTGAATAAAAATACGATTCCATTTGACACGGAAAGCCCATTTGTTACATCTGGAGTCCGAATCGGCACGCCAGCAGTTACAACACGCGGCTTTAAAGAAGAAGAAATGAAAGAAATTGCATCGATCATGGCAAAACTTCTGAAAAACCATGAAGACGAAGCGGTCAAAAAAGAAGCGCAACAACGTGTGACTGCATTAACGGACAAATATCCGTTATATGCATAATAGCTAAAGAAATAAGCCGCTATCAAAATGGATGGCGGCTTGTTTTTTCTTTCACTTGAAGGGGGGGATTGGATGATGGATAATCCTAGAAAAACGCAGACTGACAAAGCTGAAAAAGCAATATTGTTTAATTGGCTTCAACGTTTTGGAAGCCGTTTTCGGACAGGTTTCATTTTGACGGATCCATCTGCTTCAGACGATCCAGTTGTTTTTATCAATGATGCATTTACTGACATTACGGGCTACCCATCCGAAGAAGTGATTGGGCAAAACTTGCGATTCATGCAAGGCGAAGAGACCGATATGGAGCTTATTGAAGAAATCAATAAGAAACTTCGCAAGGGAATGCCTGCGAATGCTGAAATCCTTCATTATAAAAAAGACGGTACTCCGTTTTGGAATGAGCTCGTTATCCAGCCGCTCGTCGACGAAAAAGGAAAAGTTTTATTTACCGCATCTTTCATTTTGGATGTGACCGAACGGAAAAAGGACGAATCCTTGTTAAGGTTGCAGGAGGCCATTTTTTCAGGCATAAATGCAGGGGAAGAGCTCACTGATTTATTGCAAAAAATAGGGATTGTCGTTGAGTCTTTCTTTCCGGAAGGTTCTGTATGCTCGATTCTTTTCAAAGAGCAGGATGACGGTTGGTACATTGGAGCTGCAGACTCCGTACCTGACCAATTGATTGGAGAAATGTTGAACAACAAGGCGCTGGGGAACAAATATGTACCAGAAGATGTAATTGTTATGGAAAGTAGTCAACTGACTGTCCAAGAGGAAGATAAGCCGGCATCGGATTTTTATTCGAATTGGTCTGTTCCTACAGTTGACGACGAAGGTGAAATGAATGGGCTATTAACGGTATTCATGAAGAAAAATGGAAATCCGACGGAAATGCAAATTCAGTTCCTCAAAAAGATGGTCCCGATTGTTCAAATGACGAGAAAGCATTATACACAGCAAACAGAGTATCGCAGGCTTGCTTTCACTGATCCGCAAACGGGACTTCCGAACCGACATGCGTTTTTGAATAAACTTAAACAAAACATCTTAGACGGACAAGAACATTTTGTTGCAATTATAGAACCGGGTGAATATGCAAAAATTGTAGACCTGTATGGAAGAGATGCAGCTGATGAATTGTTCGTTCAGCTTGGCAAACGAATTGAAAAAGTAGGTGAAAAAAAACCGAACTTTATCGGTCGTTTTTCAAGTGCATCGCTTGTCATGACGAGTGAAAGCGAAGAAGGCAGTGGGGAACACTATCTACTTGAATTGGGCGCAATTGTTGGGGAGCCATTCATTGTTGCAGGTCAAGAAATGTTCATCACGCTGAAAATCGGGATTTCATTTACTGAAGGCGACAAAAAAAGTGAAGAGGAACTTTTACGCAGAGCGGATATAGCGATGTCGGATGCGAAAAAGAAGCCTGGCAATGCGATGTCATTTTACAGGAATCTGCAGAACGAAGAAATGATAAGAGAAATGAAGATATTTAATGAATTGTCTAAGGCTCTGATTGCGCAGGAAATTGATGTCTATCTTCAACCGAAAGTCGATTTAAAAGATGGTGAAATCATAGGCTTTGAAGCGCTTGCCCGCTGGTTCTCGCCGGTCCTCGGTCCAGTGCCGCCCAATCTATTCATCCCGGCTGCAGAAAATATGGGTAAAATCATTGATCTGGAAATCGTTATTTTATCGAAAGTGATGGAATGGCAGCAGAAACGTGAGCAATCAGGCCAAAAAATGTATCAGGTGGCCGTCAATATTTCTGTCCATCATTTCTTTGACCACGCTTTCGTCGATGAACTAAAAAAACTCGCAAATAACTATGACCTTTCGCCACGGCATATTATGCTTGAAATGACGGAAAGTATCGGACTCGTTGATCTGCAAAAGGCAAAATTAATTTTTAAAGAACTAAATAAGGCGGGGTTCGAAATATCAGTAGACGATTTTGGTGTCGGATTTTCATCGCTCAGCTATTTGCCGCAATTGCCTCTTTGCGAGTTGAAGATTGATCGCAGTTTCATCAGCGCGCTTGATGAACCGGATACACTTGCTGTCGTCAGAACAATCATCCAACTTGCTGAGAATCTCAATTTAACAACAGTTGCGGAGGGAATTGAAGAAGAACGGCATATTGAAGTTATGCGCAGTCTAGGCTGCAAAGTCGGGCAAGGGTTCTACTATTATAAGCCGATGCCTTTAGAAGAAATTGATCAATTACTTGCCGAATAGTAAGACATTAAGGAGTAGGAAGTCTAGCGTGCCCGAATTGGAATATATCTGTTATAATGAACAGGACATTCTGAAAAGGGGCGAAAAAACAATGCCGAAAATACACGTTTTTGATCATCCGCTTATCCAACATAAACTGACGTACATACGTGACATCAACACAGGAACGAAAGAATTCCGTGAACTTGTCGATGAAGTAGCGACACTGATGGCTTACGAAATCACACGCGAACTTCCACTTCACGAAGTGGAAATCCAAACGCCTGTCTGTAAAGCCAATTCAAACGTACTTGCGGGCAAAAAACTTGGCATTGTACCGATCCTGCGTGCAGGTATCGGAATGGTTGATGGCATTTTGAAACTTATTCCAGCAGCAAAAGTAGGACATGTTGGACTTTACCGTGATCCAGAAACGCTTCAGCCAATCGAGTATTATGTAAAACTCCCTTCCGACGTATCGGTACGCGACTTCATTCTTGTCGATCCGATGCTGGCGACGGGCGGATCTGCAATTGCGGCAGTCGATTCATTGAAGAGCCGCGGGGCTAAACACATTAAGTTCATGTGTTTGATTGCTGCTCCAGAAGGTGTAAAAGCAATGACAGAGGCACATCCTGATGTCGATATTTATATCGCTGCAATGGATGAAAAACTTGATGAAAAAGGCTACATCATACCAGGACTTGGCGATGCAGGCGACCGTCTATTCGGAACAAAATGATTTGGAAGGCGTGAAGATTTTGACAAAGAAATGGAAAGTGATGACGATTTTCGGCACGAGGCCGGAAGCTATTAAAATGGCTCCGCTCGTATTGGAACTGCAAAAGCATTCGGACGACATTGAATCGATTGTGACGGTTACAGCGCAACATCGCGAAATGCTGGACCAAGTGCTTCACACATTCGGTATCACACCAGATTTTGATCTTAATATCATGAAAAACCGGCAAACACTCGTTGACGTTGCGACACGCGGACTAGAGGGGCTTGATCGGATCATGAAAGAAGCACAGCCTGATATCGTACTTGTGCATGGAGATACATCGACAACTTTTGTCGGCAGTCTGGCAGCTTTCTATAACCGAATTTCGGTCGGACATGTTGAAGCAGGTCTGCGCACGTGGGATAAATATTCGCCCTACCCAGAAGAAATGAATCGGCAGCTGACAGGTGTCATTGCTGATCTTCATTTTTCACCGACAGAACAATCGGCCCGCAATCTAATTGCCGAAGGGAAGTCGGAAGAACGTATTTATATAACAGGTAATACTGCAATTGATGCGCTTCAAACGACAGTGCGCGAAGAATACGCCCATCCGGTTCTCGATAAAATCGGGACGGACAGACTAGTATTGCTAACCGCCCATCGCCGTGAAAACTTGGGTGAACCGATGCGCAACATGTTCCGTGCCATTAACCGGCTACTTGCAAAACATGACGATATCCAAGTCGTCTATCCTGTCCATATGAACCCGGCAGTCCGTGAAATAGCAGACGAACTTCTCGGCGGAAACGACCGTATTCATCTGATCGAACCGCTTGAAGTTATCGATTTCCATAACTTTGCCGCACGTTCACATATCATCTTAACCGATTCAGGCGGTGTTCAAGAAGAAGCGCCGTCACTGGGTAAACCGGTAATTGTATTGCGTGACACGACTGAACGTCCTGAAGGTATCGAAGCCGGCACATTAAAATTGGCTGGTACGGATGAAGAAACAATCTTCACGTTGACAGATACACTTTTGACAGATGAAATGGAATACAACAAGATGGCAAAAGCGTCCAATCCATATGGTGACGGCCACGCTTCTGAACGGATTGTTGAAGCGTTAAAAAAATACTTATCTTCTATTGAATAACAACCAGTACGACGACCGGATCTATCCGGTCGTATTTTTTTGGCGTTGGAATTCATGGCGAAACGAGAGTTATTCATGGCACTTCTCCAATTAGTCATGGCTCGCGCGTGAATTCATGGCAAAGTGAGAGTTATTCATGGCAATTCTGCAGTTAGTCATGGCTCTCAAATGAATTCATGGCAAAACGAGAGTTATTCATGTCATTTCGTCGTTTAGTCATGGCTCTCGCGTGAATTCATGGCAAAGCAAGAGTTATTCATGTCATTTCGCCGGTTAGTCATGGCACCCGCGTGAATTCATGGCAAAACGAAAGTTATTCATGTCATTTCGTCGTTTAGTCATGGCGCCCGCGTGAATTCATGGCAAACCGCGAGTTATTCATGGCGTTTCGTCGGTTAGTCATGGCATCCGCGTGAATTCATGGCAAAGCGAAAGTTATTCATGGCATATCGTCGATTAGTCATGGCTCTCACGTGAATTCATGGCAATCCACCAGTTATTCATGGCACTACTCCAGTTAGTCAGGTCAAAGCACTAACCTAACTGTCATGAAAATTCGTCAAACTGTCACAACATCATTACCTTGAAAACTAAGGGAAATCCCTAATGGAACTTTAACGTATCTAACCATCTGATGTTTAAACACCCAAATTTGTCGAATATTTGACAAAGTGAAGACTTTGTGAAGAATTTCACGGGAATCAATTGACATCAAAATATGCCTATTGTATGCTTACAAAGGGTAAGAATGATAGGGTTTTCATAATGAAACGGCAACATAATGTGAATGTTAAGGCTGTGTTGATGTCCTATCGCTTTTCGACGGATGTGCAAAGCTTAAATGGCATCTTGCATTTGAGTAAACGTTCCATCTGCCGAAACGCCTTCCATTCGACAATACTCGCACAACTTACAGGTTCCATCCTTTTCAGAGTCTTGCCAAGAATAGTGTAAGCGGCCTGCTTAGACTGGACAAATAACTGGCTGGACGGCGAAATGGAACCACCCGTTTTTCCTTGTGATCTGCTTGCTTCTAAGCCTAATCTCAGATGAAGTTGCAAGGCTTCTACAATCTAGAAATACGAATCAGGAGAATAATCTACCATGGAGACTTTGCAGGAAATATATAAAAGGCAAAAGAGAGTTCTCTTTTTTTTGCTCGCATTGTTTGTCCTCGGTTGGGCATTAACTGATTTTAAACCTGTTTTTGCAGGTTTAATTGTCGGATCTCTGTTTGGATTGTATAATTTCTGGATTCTTGTCCGTAGAATGGAAAGATTTGATAAGATTTTTACGGAAGGAAAGAAAAAAGCTTCACTTGGGACGATGATGCGCTTTGCATCCGGTGTGGCTGCGGCAGCAGTCGCCATTTCGCTGCCGGAACATTTTAACCTGGTTAGTTCGGTTATCGGGCTTATGATTCCTTACATCCTATTAGTGGCTGGTGGAATTATATTCCGTACAAAAAACCATTAAAGCTTTTTCGAAGAAAAGAGCTTACGACGCACTTTGCTTTTTCGAAGAAAAGAGCTAACATCGTACTTTGCTTCTACACAAAAAGAGCTTTACGTCGTACTTAGCTTTTTCGCAGGAAATGCTTCATTCGATTTTGAAAGGGAGGTGAACGAAACGTGAACCATGAAAATCCGACGGTAGTATGGCTCGGATTGACATTTAACTTGTCAAACGTCCTTATGCTTTTCATTACGTGCCTGATTGTATTCCTTATCGCATTCATTTCAACGCGAAGAATGCAACTGAAACCTACGGGTATGCAGAACTTTATGGAATGGATCATGGATTTCGTAAAAGGTATTATCAAGAACAACATGGACTGGAAAACAGGCGGGCGCTTTCATGTACTTGGAATAACGCTATTAATGTTTGTTTTCGTAGCCAACGTGCTCGGACTTCCATTCTCAATTACTTGGGATCATGAGCTTTGGTGGAAATCACCGACAGCGGATCCGACAGTTACATTGACTCTTGCTGCAATGGTCGTTGTTTTAACGCATTACTACGGTATTAAATTACTCGGTCTCAAAGAATACGGAAATGGCTATCTAAAACCGATGCCGTTTTTATTCCCCTTGAAGATCATTGAGGAATTTGCAAACACGCTGACACTCGGTCTGCGTCTTTACGGAAACATCTATGCTGGTGAGGTCTTAATCGGTCTTATCGCCACGCTCGGAGCAGGAAGCGTATACGGCTTTGTCGGCGCTCTAGTTCCAGCACTCGCTTGGCAAGGGTTCTCGCTCTTTATCGGAGCAATCCAAGCATTCATCTTTGTTATGTTATCGATGGTCTATATGGCGCACAAAGTCAACACAGACCATTAAACATATACTGCCCGTTTAACGGGTGAACAAACAAAAAACTCGAAAATCTTAGGAGGAAATTATACTATGGGTCTATTAGCAGCGGCAATCGCAATCGGTCTTGGTGCACTTGGTGCAGGTATCGGTAACGGTTTAATCGTATCTAAAACAGTTGAAGGGATCGCTCGTCAACCAGAATCACGCGGCGTTCTTCAAACAACAATGTTCATCGGGGTTGCACTAGTTGAGGCGGTTCCTATCATTGCGGTAGTAGTTGCATTCATCGTAATGAACAAATAAGTAGTACAAACATCTACAAAATGGCGAAGTGCGCACTTTAACGTCCTTCGCCATTCCTTTATGGATAAAAACGCTAGAAGTGATTTAAACTATATAAAGAACGATTTTCATATTTGATGAATTATAAGCTCTTGAAGGGAGTGAAACAATCGTGTTTTTGGATACCTTCGTCCTATTGGCAGCAGATGCAGCCGATCCAGGATTTTTAGAAAAATTGAACAACAGACTTAACCTAGGCGATATTATCGTCACACTTTCATTTTTCACGATTCTTATGCTTCTTCTGAAGAAATTTGCTTGGGGCCCGCTTATGGGAATCATGGATCAACGTGCTGAGTTGATCGCAAATGAAATCGAAGCAGCTGAAAAAAGCCGTACGGAATCACAACAAATTCTTGAAGAACAGCGTAACCTGTTGAATGAAGCGCGCAACAACGCGCAGGCGATTGTTGAAAATGCCCGTAAGCAAGGCGAAACACAGCGTGCCGAAATTCTTACAGCAGCTCGTTCAGAAGTGGGTCGTATGAAAGAAGAAGCGACTCTTGAAATTGCATCAGAAAAAGACAAAGCCGTCGCGGCAGTTCGCGGAGAATTCGTATCTCTTTCTATCCTTGCAGCATCTAAAGTACTCGGTAAAGAAATTTCCGAGGAAGATAATCGCGCATTGATTGAAGCGACGATTGAGAAGGCAGGCGAAGGCCGATGAGCCAATCGGTTGCAGCAAAGCGCTATGCACAGGCATTGTTTGAACTAGCACAAAAAAACGGACAAACTGGCCCGATTCAAGAAGATCTAATTGAATTGAAAAAAGTTTTCCAAACAAACAAAGAGCTCGGTCAATTACTTGATTCACCGAGATTGAAAACAGTTAAAAAGAAAGAACTTCTTGCAGATTTATTCAAAGGCGCGAATCAGCTCATTTTGAATACACTGTTCGTAATGATCGACAAGAAACGCATAGACGAGGTTGTAAACCTGGTTGACGAATTTACCGCATTTTCGAATGATGCGGCAGGCATTGCTGAAGCAAAAGTGTATTCTACACGTTTGCTAACGGCTGATGAAAGCCAAGCCATCTCTACTGCGTTCGCGCAAAAAATCGGTAAACAAGCATTGCGTATTGAAAATATCATTGATCCAAGCCTAATCGGAGGTATTCGTCTCCAAATTGGTAACAATATCTACGACAGCAGCGTGAGCGCGAAGCTCGAGCGACTGAAACGGGATCTCATTGGGTCATAAATCTGAAACTTGAGGGGTGACATGCATGAGCATCAAAGCTGAGGAAATCAGTGTTCTCATAAAACAGCAGATTGAAAATTATCAATCTGAGATGAAAGTGAGCGAAGTCGGTACAGTTATCACAATTGGTGATGGTATCGCACGTGCTCATGGCCTCGACAACGTCATGGCCGGAGAACTTTTAGAGTTCTCAACTGGCGTCATGGGTCTGGCTCAAAACTTGGAAGCGAACAACGTTGGTATCGTTATCCTAGGGCCTTACACAGACATCAAAGAAGGCGATGAAGTACGTCGAACAGGCCGTATTATGGAAGTTCCTGTCGGAGAAGAATTAATCGGACGTGTAGTGAATCCACTTGGCCAACCAGTTGATGGATTAGGTCCGATTGCAACGACAAAAACTCGTCCAATTGAAAGCCCGGCACAAGGGGTTATGGCGCGTAAATCCGTTCATGAACCACTACAAACCGGCATTAAAGCGATTGACGCACTTGTACCAATCGGTCGCGGACAGCGTGAATTGATCATCGGTGACCGTCAAACAGGTAAAACGACAGTTGCAATTGATACAATTCTGAACCAAGCTGACCAAGATATGATTTGTATTTATGTAGCAATCGGTCAAAAAGAATCAACAGTTCGTGGTGTTGTTGAAACACTCCGTAAAAACGGCGCACTTGATTACACAATCGTTGTTACGGCTTCTGCTTCACAACCATCTCCACTACTATACCTTGCACCATACACAGGAATAACAATGGCTGAAGAATTCATGTTCCAAGGTAAGCACGTTCTAATTGTTTATGATGACCTATCTAAACAAGCGGCGGCATACCGTGAACTTTCTTTGCTACTTCGTCGTCCTCCGGGCCGTGAAGCTTATCCTGGTGACGTTTTCTATCTTCACTCCCGTTTACTTGAACGTGCAGCGAAGTTGAATGACACGCTTGGTGCTGGTTCTATCACGGCATTACCATTCGTTGAAACACAAGCTGGAGATATCTCTGCTTATATTCCAACGAACGTAATCTCCATCACAGATGGACAAATTTTCCTTCAATCTGACCTATTCTTCTCGGGTGTACGTCCAGCGATCAACGCCGGTCTTTCCGTTTCCCGTGTTGGTGGATCAGCGCAAATTAAAGCAATGAAAAAAGTTGCGGGTACACTACGTCTAGATCTTGCGGCATACCGTGAGCTTGAAGCGTTCTCACAATTCGGATCAAACCTTGACTCTGCAACTCAAGCGAAACTGGACCGCGGAGCGCGTACAGTTGAAATCTTGAAGCAGGACTTGAATAAACCGTTTAAAGTTGAACAGCAAGTAATGGTTCTTTACGCATTGACGCGTGGATTCCTTGACGATATTGCAGTCAAAGATATTCTTCGTTTTGAAAGCGAACTTTTAAGCTGGCTCGAATCTAACCACACTGACGTTTTAGACCATATTCGCACGACGAAAGACCTTCCGGCTGATGATTTGATGGCAGAAGCACTCAACGCATTCAAGAAGATTTTCGCACGTTCTGAATAATTCTAGTTGGAATCAAGTTTGACGTTCACCGTTAAATTGACCAAAAAAACAATAAGGTGGTGAGAATTGCCAATGGCATCTTTACGCGACATAGAAAACCGTATTAAATCGACGAAAAAGACAAGTCAGATTACGAAAGCCATGCAAATGGTCTCTGCTTCTAAATTGAGCCGTGCCGAGCTGAATGCGAAAGCGTTCATCCCGTACATGGAGAAAATTCAAGAAGTTGTAGGTTCAATCGCTGCTGGAACAAGTGACTTAAGTCATCCGATGATGATAAGCAGGCCCGTCAAAAAGACAGGTTATATCGTTATTACATCAGACCGTGGACTTGTAGGTGGTTACAATGCTAACATCCTGCGTATCGCAAAACGTGCGATTGAAACGCGCCACTCTTCTAAAGAAGAAGTGAGCATCATTTCAATCGGACAAAAAGGACACGACTTTTTCGAACGACTTGGTTTCAATATTGTTGAAAGTAAGATTGGTCTAACCGATCATCCTTCTTTCGATGAAGTAAAAGATATCGCGAAGCGTGCTGTTGGCATGTTCACAGAAGGCGAGTATGATGAAGTGTACTTGTATTACAACCACTTCGTCTCCGCCATCGCAAGTGAAGTGACGGAAAAGAAATTGCTTCCGCTCACTGACATCACATCGACTTCCGCTACAACTTCTTATGAGTTTGAGCCTTCAGGCGAAGCAATACTTGAAGTGCTTCTTCCGCAATACGCGGAAAGTCTTATTTACGGAGCTGTAATCGACGGAAAAGCGAGTGAACATGCTTCCAGTATGACAGCGATGAAAACTGCTACTGATAATGCAGCTGATTTAATAGATTCTTTAACACTTTCATTCAACCGTGCACGACAAGCTGCGATCACTCAAGAAATTACAGAGATCGTGGGCGGCGTCGCAGCTCTTGAATAAGATTAACTTGATTCAAGTTAAGCCTCCGGCGGATGTCAGGGATTTTGACAGGAGTTAATTGTGCAAGCACAATTCAAAATCCCGACGCAATTACGCCGAGGCGTAATTGATTATTACTGTACAGCAAAGAGTAAGACAGGAGGGAAAAAGTATGAATAAAGGACATGTTCTTCAGGTTATGGGCCCGGTTGTTGACGTTAAGTTTGCAGAAGGTCAGCTTCCAGCAATCTATAACGCATTGAAGGTTCAGATTGAACGTCCAAACGCTGAGCCTGAAACGTTGACACTTGAAGTCGCGCTTCACCTCGGGGATGATTCTGTACGTACAATCGCAATGTCATCAACAGATGGTCTGCAACGCGGAGCTATCGTTGACGATATGGGTTCTGCGATTACTGTTCCAGTTGGTGACATTACACTAGGACGCGTATTTAACGTACTTGGAGAAATAATCGACCTTGGTGAGGAAGTTCCTTCAACAGAACGTCGCGACCCAATTCACCGTTTAGCTCCAGTATTTGAAAACCTTTCAACTGAAGTTGAAATTCTTGAAACAGGTATTAAAGTTGTTGACTTACTTGCACCTTACATTAAAGGTGGTAAAATCGGCCTCTTCGGTGGTGCGGGTGTAGGGAAAACAGTTCTTATTCAAGAATTGATCAATAACATCGCTCAAGAACACGGTGGTATTTCCGTATTCGCAGGCGTTGGAGAACGTACACGTGAAGGTAATGACTTGTTCTACGAAATGACTGATTCCGGCGTTATCACTAAAACGGCAATGGTCTTCGGTCAAATGAACGAGCCGCCTGGTGCGCGTATGCGTGTTGCACTAACTGGTCTTACAATGGCAGAATACTTCCGTGACGAACAAGGTGCGGACGTTCTTCTATTCATCGATAATATCTTCCGCTTTACACAAGCAGGTTCTGAAGTATCAGCACTACTTGGTCGTATGCCATCAGCAGTTGGTTACCAACCGACACTGGCAACGGAAATGGGTATGCTTCAGGAACGTATCACATCTACAAACCTTGGTTCAGTTACGTCTATCCAAGCAATCTATGTACCAGCGGATGACTACACTGACCCGGCTCCAGCAACGACGTTTGCTCACCTTGACGCAACGACGAACCTTGAGCGTAAACTCTCTGAAATGGGTATCTACCCAGCTGTGGATCCACTTGCATCGACTTCCCGCGCACTAAGCCCGGAAATCGTTGGTGAAGAGCATTACGCAGTTGCACGTCAAGTGCAGCAGACGCTTCAGCGTTACCGTGAACTCCAAGATATCATCGCTATCCTAGGTATGGATGAGCTTGGCGAAGAAGATAAGCAGTTGGTTGGACGCGCACGTCGTATCCAGAACTTCCTATCACAAAACTTCCACGTTGCTGAACAGTTTACAGGACAAAAAGGATCTTACGTACAAGTGGCTGAAACAATTAAAGGCTTCAGCGACATCCTTAAAGGTACGTACGACCATCTTCCAGAGGATGCATTCCGACTTGTCGGCCGCATCGAGGAAGTTATTGCAAAAGCGAAAAGTATGGGTGTAGAAGTTTAATTTAATTCAGCAGGATTCAAACCCCTTCTGAAATGAAATAAGGCCTCGGGTGGATGTCACAGATTTTTAGAGGGATTTAAATAACAAGACCGATGAAAATTTGTGCGCAATGTTCTACACGCCGAGGCGTATTTAATTAGAGGGGACCAGGAGGGAAAAAAATGAAGACAATTAAAGTCAATATCGTCACTCCCGACGGCCCTGTTGTTGAAACTGAAGCGAACATGATCATCGCAGTTACCGAAACAGGTGAAATTGGGATCCTTCCCGGCCATATCGCGATGGTTGCTCCGCTTAAAATCGGTGGGCTTCGCCTGCAGAAGGATGATTCGACTGAACATATTGCCGTTCATGGCGGTTTTATCGAAGTCCGTCCGGATGTTGTCACGGTTTTAGCACAAAGTGCAGAACTTGCTTCTTCTATCGATATCGCTCGTGCAAAAAAAGCGGCGGAACGCGCAGAAGAGACACTTCGGGCAAAACAAGAAGGCCTAGATTACGAATTGGCGGACCTGGATTTAAAACGTGCCATCAACCGTATCGACGTCTACGAAACAAGATCAAAATGAGTTGTTGATCATGGCGGACAGGGGAAAAATTCTTCTGTCCGCCTTTTCAATACAGCCAAGATAGCTCTGTTTTACGATATTATTGAACAAAGGAGGTCTTCGTGTGGGTGACATAATCGCATTTCAACCACTGCTGGCCATCGTTTCACACACTGTTTTCATCGCTGTTTCATTTTTTGCGCTGCAGGTAATCATGCCGGAAAAAATTATTAAAAAAAACCGTGTCTTCCAAGCACAGTTATTGTTCATTTTACTTAGCATCGCAATCGGTTCGTCAGTATCGAATTTCTTTTTAGAGTTATCCTATTGGTCAGGAAAGCTCCCATTCATGTTCGGCTAACTACTTTTGATTAAACATACGTACAGTTTGTGCTATGTATTGGTGAGACGCATGTGGTCGCCGCGCATACGAAAAAACCTCAGCAGTTATCCAAAAGGGAAACCGCTGAAGCATGAAAAAAAACATCGTATTCGGGGCGATGACATGAAATTCATCATTTTGTGTTAATGTAAGGTTTGCTGTGACTAAATAAGGGGAACTTAAGTGACAGGTGGAAAGCCATTCTGACACAAAACGCCATAAGTGCACATATTATAAACTACGTGGCACATAGTCAGAAAAATAGCCCGGACGCTACTTGTTTAATAAGCAGGGGCATTGTAGAATAGTATATGTTTTGAAGATGAATGTAAGGCGAAAAATATTATATATAACCATATTATGTTTGGCTACAACTTAGGAGTCGGAGGGACTTATTTTGGATAAAATTATTATCAACGGTGGACGTATGCTTAAAGGGAACGTCCGGGTAGAGGGCGCTAAAAATGCAGTTTTGCCAATACTTGCAGCTGCACTGCTCGCGTCAGACGGGATAAACGTAATCCGTGATGTACCAAATCTTTCGGACGTTGGAACAATAAACGAAGTGCTAAAAAGTTTGAATGCAAAAGTGGACTACATCCCTAAATTGGATGAAGTCATCATCGATTCTTCGGATACACTGTCAAGTGAAGCTCAGTTTGAATATGTACGGAAAATGCGTGCCTCAATTCTTGTTATGGGACCGCTTCTTGCACGTAATGGATTTGCACGTGTCGCTCTTCCGGGTGGCTGTGCAATCGGATCACGTCCAATTGACCAACATTTAAAAGGTTTTGAAGCAATGGGAGCAGAAATCACATTTGGCCACGGTCACGTTGAAGCGAAAGCGGAAAACGGTTTGAAGGGTGCCAAGATTTACCTTGACTTCCCAAGTGTCGGTGCAACTGAAAATATCATGACTGCAGCCGCATTAGCGACCGGAACAACAATTATAGAGAACTCGGCAAAGGAACCTGAAATTGTGGACCTTGCCAACTTTATCAATGAAATGGGCGGTAAAGTTGTTGGAGCCGGTACAGACACGATCCGAATTGAAGGTGTCAATAAACTATATGGTACGATACATCATACTATACCGGATCGTATCGAAACAGGTACTTTCATGGTAGCAGCTGCAATTACAGGCGGCGATGTTATCATTGAAAACGCTGTACCTGAACATAATGCTGCACTTATTTCAAAATTGGGTGAAATGGGCGTCGTCATTACGGAATTAGATGAAGGAGTCCGTGTCACTGCAAATCATCCATTAAAATCCGTGGACTTGAAAACAATGCCGCATCCAGGTTTCCCGACAGATATGCAATCCCAAATGATGGCGCTTATGCTGACATCGACAGGTACTGGCATTCTGACTGAAACTGTGTTTGAAAATCGTTTCATGCACGTTGAAGAATTCCGCCGGATGAATGCTTCCGTCAAAATTGAAGGCAGATCAGTTATTATTACTGGACCGTCTGAACTTCAAGGCGCTGAAGTGGCAGCAACGGATCTTCGAGCAGCTGCAGCCCTCATTCTTGCAGGACTTGTAGCTGAAGGCGTGACTCGTGTTACCGAATTGTCGCATCTTGACCGCGGATATGTGAATTTCCATGGAAAACTTGCAGCACTTGGAGCGGATATCGTCCGCGTTTCACCGGAAACACAAACTGAAAAAACAACACAACTCGTTTAACCAAACTCCATAAATACTTGAAAAGGGCTGTAGGACTCATACTACGGCCTTTTTGGTGTTTCATTTTCCGCATCCAAAATACTGACAGTACTTGCTTTTGCTAGTGTACCCAAAAAAGCAGGAATAAAACCAAATTAGGTTCATATAATTAATCATGGACAAACTACTAACAGCATTATTCATCATACTCTTGTTTTTCATCCCTTTATTACTGAAGCAAACGCCGGAAGAAGTCAAGGAGGCCGAAGAGAAGGAAGTGGAACTTTGCCCCGTAAACATCAGTGTTGCCGGTATGGACAAGCCAATTTCGCTTGAAGAGTATGTAGTAGGTGTCGTCGCGGCTGAAATGCCTGCCACGTTCCAAGAAGAGGCCTTGAAGGCACAAGCGATTGCAGCTCGTACATACGCACTTCAGACAACGGCTAACGGCACAAAAACCATTGCGGCTGATGTTTCCGCACAAGTCTATTCAGCTGAAGCGAAACGAAAAGAAAGATGGGGGAAAGAATTCAAACGCAACGAAAGGAAAGTACGTGACGCAGTGAAAGCGACTGCGGGAGATATAATTGTTTATAATGATGAAATGATATCGGCCATGTTTTTTTCCACATCTAATGGTAAAACTGAAACAGCCCAAAATTTTAGCGGCAATGACATACCCTATTTACAAAGCGTGGAAAGTCCCGGGGAGGGGGACGTTGCGGCGGAAGTAAAACGAACAGCAAAACTGACGCTTACTGAATGGAATAAAATGATGGGCGGTAAATGGGATGCTGACCGCTTCAGATCCCTTCAACTCATTCGGAATCCAACGGGACGTGTGCAGAAAGCAGTAACTTCAGGATTCGAGGCGAGCGGCAGAGAAATGCGAGATTTGCTAGGACTAGCTTCAACGGATTTTGATATTGCATTTGACATGAACAATAAAATTGTCCATGTAACAACTACCGGATATGGCCATGGCGTTGGCATGAGCCAATATGGAGCGGAAGCATATGCTCAGAAAGGATGGACAGCTGAAAGTATTCTTTTACACTATTACACAGGCACTCAAATAAAAAAGTTCACATTACTTGATTCCAAATGTTTAAAAACTCCTTCACTTGCAAACAATAGCGAGTGAGGTGATGACAATGCGAGAAGAAAAACCGAAAGCCCCTTCTCAGAAGAACACAAGTGCAAAGACAAAAAGCTGGTTTTGGCCTGTAGTCTATTCGGGTATCGCAATCGTCTTCGTCGGCATGATCTGGGGTTATAATGCATTCATGAAAGATGATGCTCCAGGCATGGCAGACGTTGCGGGGAAGGACCCGAAAGACGGACTAGTAGTTGAAACCAACGCATCAAAGGAGCTGCTCAAATATCCATTTACTGAAGCACTTCTGGATGACGTAGCCATTCTGCAAGATTATTACGACGTAGATGCAGATGAAGCTATGCGTGAAAGCGCTATGCTCGTATTCGATCAGACATATGTGATGAATACAGGTGTAACGATTTCTGTACAAGGCAAGGAGTTCGAAGTTGTAGCTGCATTGAGCGGAAAGGTAGAAGATGTCGTGCTAGACCCATTTAAAGGTGATGAAATCATACTCTCTCATGCAGATGGGTTAAAAACAGTCTATCGATCTGTCTCAGGTATTCTCGTTAAAAAAGGTGATGAGGTAGAACAGGGTCAAGCGCTCGGTGCCGCAACAGAAAACGAATGGAACCATACAGCTGGTATCCACCTTCATTTCGAAGTACAACAGGACGGTGTAGCTGTCAACCCGCGCTCATATCTTGCATTTTAAAACAGTACCTTCCCAGCCATTTCCGAATCAATCCGGAGTGGCTTTTTCTTTTGAATAAAAACAGATGCACCGTGGTCCAATTGATACTAACCCGAATAGACCGACCGTAACTCCGCGTCAAGCGCCGGTATCCGCAAGCGAACCGCTCATAACTCCATGCAACCGCTCGTATCCGCAAGCGAACCGCTCATAACACCATGCCACCGCTCGTAACCCCGCGTCAACCGCTCATAACACCATGCCACCGCTCGTATCTGCAAGCTAACCTGGTATTCTGTCAAGAAAGTGGACATGAATTAATGAGCGGTTATTTTAAAAAGCCTACCGCGCTGCGCTTGCTGTACTTTCATGGAAGAGCAGTTAAAAAGCCAACTGCTCTTCCAC
>DYWT01000022.1 GCA_020742515.1 Sporosarcina psychrophila | reverse complement strand
GAGTGATACAACATGGTGTTGTTATAAATACAATCAAGGCTAGCATTCTAGACCATCAATCTCATAATGCGTGTTTGAAATAAATTGTTGAACTCACAATTTAAAATAGAGTACTAAACTCCTTTATTTATATCGTAGAATACGATACAATCGTAATGTAAGATATAAAGGAGTGATATTTATGGATAGTAAAGTTATGCTGTTAAATCACTATTGGACGGATATCTATTTTCATTTACACTATCCCCATAAAGAAAAAATTTCTCACCAAGTCATTCGTATCCTTCAACTTGTTGATAAACAGGAAAAGATAGGAATCAATGAAATCGCTTCATACATACAAGTTTCACATAATACAGCTTCGGAACATGTTAAGAGAATGATTGAAAAGAGTTATGTAACAAAGGGAAGAGACCCTTCCGATGAAAGAAAGGTAATTCTTTATTTAACGGATTTAGGTGAGGAAGTTTTACATAGAAATACAAGGCTTGATGAAGACAAATTAGAAGAAGTGTTGAACAAACTAGATGATGTTGAAAAAGATTTAGTGGAACAGGCACTAAAGACTTTAAGTGAGCAAGCGAAACAATGTATGTAATAACGAAAATTATTGCTTCAGCTATCGTTATTGGTATTGTTACGGAGATTTCGAGAAGATTTCCTTCTTATGGAGGGATTATAGCTGCTCTTCCGCTGGTCAGTCTACTTAGCATTGTATGGCTGTATGTTCAAGGAGAACAAACAGCGACGTTAAGCAAGTTTGCATTAGGGGTACTTTGGGGATTTCCTGCAACCGCTTTTTTGTTAGTAATCGTTTACATAGCCTTACAAAATTCTGTTCATTTATTCATATCCATCGGTTTAGGAGTATGTGGCTGGTTACTCTTTTTATTGGTTCAAGACATTGTTTTAAAGTACGTAAAAGTTCTTTTCTTAAGTTAACGAAGCGGTTTATAACAAAAAGGAGCTAAAACCCTAGCGGTTTACAGTTCCTTTTTGTTTGTATGCAGGAGATGGTTATTGTATGGTTCGGATACCTTGATACCTATTCAATAATAGATCCAACTCTTGGCTACATGCGACGACAATCGGATGAGTCAAACCAAAATGTTTTGCTTTAGTATACATATCGTTTCTCTTTGATTTTATGAGTACTGATAAGATCCGTTTTTTTGGAATTGTTTTTATCATTTTTAGCCCCTCCGTTTTCCTTTTTTATCATCTTTTATTTTTAAATGTAATTTACAGTAAGATGTTTACAAATAACATATCTATGTCTTTCCCATAAATTCTAACAATTAAACCTATTTAGTATACTCTTCAGAAAATTATGTCGTTACTCAATCATGGTATAATAGCTACACTATGCAGGAAAGAAAGAGGCACGGATATGGCGCAACAGTGGAATATGAAAACATTTATGAAAGGCGCGTCAATTCTGACGGTCTCTGCAATCATTGTAAAATTGTTGGGAGCAGTCTATCGGGTTCCGTTTCAAAACTTAGTCGGCGACAAAGGGTTTTATATTTATCAGCAAGTATACCCGTTCATTGGCATTTTTATTGTCTGGACGTCGTATGGTTTTGCGGTGGCTGTATCGAAGCTGCTTGCGGGAAGTACGAGTCGAGGTGAAGCAAAAGCGATGATGCGTGTGGCATTTACATATCTTCTTATATTATCAATAAGCTTTTTTGTTCTACTAACTTTTTTTGCTCCATTTTTCGCGCGTTCCATGGGCGATGCTGAGCTCGTTCCTCTTCTGCGGGCGGGCGCGTATATCGTTCTGCTCATGCCGGCATTAGCCGTTTTGAAGGGCTCATTCCAATCGGAAGGGCGGATGGTGCCGGTTGCAGTTTCGGGTGTAGGTGAGCAGGCATTTCGTGTAACGGTCATCCTCGTTGGCACATGGATTGCGGTGCGATCAGGCGCTTCACTTTATACAGCGGGCGAAGTGGCGATGTGGGGGGCGGTTGTCGGAGAAAGTGCTGGTGTTATTATACTTGCGCTCTATTTTCGGAATACGTTTAAAGGACCATTAGAAAAAGTGGACACATGGCAAGTCGTGAAAGAATTGACGGTTGTCAGTTTGGGGGTCAGTGCAAGTTCACTCATTCTCCTGCTGTTTCAATTAGCCGATTCCTTTACAATTTATAATACCCTCTTATCTAACGGTTTTGCGGAAGAACCAGCTATGGTAATGAAAGGTGTCTATGATCGTGGACAGCCGCTCGTGCAAATGGGGATTCTCATTGCATCGACATTGGCGCTCGCAATTGTTCCTCTCATCGCTCATCACTCAACCAAAAAAGCTGGCCGGGGTGCATTGCCGTTTATCCGGCTAACGTTCAGGACGGCATTTCTTTTCGGCTGGGCAGCTGCTGCAGGACTTGCGCTTGTTTTACCCTATGTGAATGAAATGCTGTTTGAAACACGCGACGGTTCTGTTACACTCATCATTTTCTCGCTGCAAATTCTCTGGTTATCACTTATTTTACCTTTAACGGCGATGCTACAAGGCGCGGGAAGAGTGAAGGTACCGACGCTCCTGCTCATTGGTGGACTGGTTATAAAAATCATTGCTAATCAGCTCCTGGTCCCTGTTTGGGATGTCGCGGGAGCAGCAATTGCAGGCAATATCGGTTTCGTAGCGATTACAGTCGGACTCCTGCTGTATTTTAAAAAGATATGGCCAATTCGCCTTGCACCGGCACGTTTTTATGGTTGGGTACTAGTGGCGACTACCTTCATGATAGCGGTTATCTTGCCGTGGATGATTATCGCAGACAGTTTTTTATTCGACAACTTGCCAGGAAGAATTGGAGCGACGCTTATCGCGCTAACATCTGTTTCGGCGGGAGCGGTTGTTTTCCTTTTCGTCATTATGAAATCACGTATAATGGCAGAGAAGGAATAGTTTCTTCTGCCATTCGGTAAACGTTTAGCTACATTGCAATTACGACTTATTAAAAGAAAAGGTGAATAGTATGCATCAGTTAACAATTATTGGTCTCGGCGCGGGTGATCTTGACCAATTGGCGCTAGGGACATATCG
>DYWT01000021.1 GCA_020742515.1 Sporosarcina psychrophila | reverse complement strand
GTATTTTCGCCATCTGTTTGGAATAAAATAAAGTTTTGAATAATATCCATTAAACGGCGAGGCTCTAACATCCCATTAATCATGACTTCAAGCTGAGGTTCAGCTGGACTTGCTAATGAATTGCCATCAACCGTACGCCACTTCATAAAGCGTTCTTCATTTGCAGTAAGAGAACCTACACGTGCATTAATACCGTCACTCGTAATCAAGAACGCATTGTAACGGAATAGTGTCGGAATCGCTTGTTTATACGTTTGAATTTGATTGTATGCATCTGAAATATCAACATCTTCATTCGTCGCATTTTTTAGTTCCATCACGACAACAGGTAAGCCATTAACAAAGACAAGTACATCAGGACGTTTATTTGATTGCCCTTCAATAATTGTAAATTGGTTAACTGCCATCAAATCATTGTTTTGTGGATTTTCAAAATCAAATACATACACAGAAACAGTCGGATTATACCCATCTGTTCCTTGTACTTGTATCTCAATGCCGTCTGTCGCAAGTTTATGGAATTGTTTATTATTTAAAATTAAATTTGGCGAAGCATTTGCTGCTATTTTTTGAACAGCTTCTTCAATGACTTTCGTATCAATTGTTGGATTTATCTTTCGTAAAGCGCCACGCAAACGATCAACTAACACAACATCTTGAAAGCTATCGCGCTCTGGGCTGTCGCCATCTGGTGCAATATCTGGACCTTCGATAATGTCATAACCTAGTTCTTCTAACCATTCTAAAGTTGCGACTTCTAACTCTGACTCGTTGTATTTAAACATCATCTACACCTCCATATCATCTGGAATTTCAATCTCTCCCGATAATAATTTAGGGAGAAGCGTGTCGCGAAGTTGTGTTAAGTTTTTATTTTCTATACCCAAAATAATTATTTTTTCTATTAATGGTTGTATCAAATCTGTAGCGCGTGTCAGAACTTTCTCAGGAGGTAAGTAAATTTTTGCTTCTTTAAGATGAGAACGTTTAATATGTCCCATTGTCGTAGCCTTTTCAGCTGCTCTCGCTTGAAAGACTTTTAGATAATATTTTGTCCATAAATAGTAAAACCATTTCTCATATTTTTCAGAAGTCACTTTAAATAAATGTTGATTTAGTCCTGCATCTCCGCCAGTCCATAATTTCACTAACAAAGTTCCAGACCAAGAAAAGATGACATCTCCATCAAACACTTTAACTTCTTGCTTTATATTTAGCGAACAACGTTCACTATTTAATGTTGTATTTCCTTGATTTAATTCTTTGATTTTCAAAACAGGTAATGAATCCGCATTTTCTTTAGGTCTAAATTTTTGCATAGCTAAGCCATTCTGAAATTTAGCTATTTCATCTAAACTTTTTGTGCTCCACCCTTTAGGTATCTCCCCTAACTCACTTTCCACCATTTCACCACCACTTGATTTATACGGTTTTCCTTCTTCATTCGGAAATTCAAAGTCGATGAACCATTGTTTGAAAAGGATTTGAGAGAGTTGATCTAGATTGTTAATTATTGCTTTATTAATATCTATTTTTTTATCTAAATCCCAAAGAAAACTAGATACAGATTTTTGTTTTTCTATATTTGGTAGCATTATTTTCATTTTCTTTAACATTTTAGTGGTAATACTGCCTCTAATACTAGATGAATCGGATATCATTCTAAGTTCTTGATATCTAGATGAAAGATTATAAAAAAGATATTTATTATCTATTGTTTGAGGGTTTCCTCTCAATGCAATAAGAGATTGATTAATGTAAGTATCAATTTCAATTATAGATGTTTGGCCTCTAGTAAATCCTTGTCCAGCAGAAGCCATAACAACATCTCCGCGTTTTGCTAATTTAGTTGAAGAATTCTGTGCTCCTAATTCAGTAATGCTTTTTTCTGTCTCTTTTATAACTCTATTTCTTGTTTCTCCTGAAGATAACCAATGTAAATCTCCATTCCAATAATCTTTTTTTTGAGTATTTGGAGTTCCTCCACTAAAGATTTCAGTCAGGACGTCTCCTAATTCGTGCTCTATATATTTATAACCCATACCCAATACCACCTAACGCTTTACGAATCTGTTCTTCTAATTCTTTCGATTGCGCAAATTGCTCTGATAATTCACTTGTTAAACGTGTCATTTTTTCTTCGAATGGTTCGCCATCATCTTCTTGTTCTGCTAAACCTACATAACGTCCTGGTGTTAAAATATAGTCGCTTTCACGCACCTCTTCAATTGTTGCTTCTTTACAAAAACCTAATTCATCGGTATATTCCTGCTCATTCTTACCACGCCAAGCATGGAAGGTATCGGCAACCTTTTGAATATCTTCATCATTAAATTCTTTTAAAGTACGAGTTGCCATAACTCCTAAATTCCGCGCATCGATAAAGAGAATTTTATTATTGCGTTCACGCTTACCTGTCTTCATTTTATTTTTCGATACGAACCATAAACATACAGGAATTTGCGTTGAATAAAATAACTGACCTGGTAGTGTCACAATACATTCAACTAAGTCATTTTCAATTAAATTTTTACGAATTTCGCCTTCACCACCTGTATTAGACGACATCGAACCATTCGCTAATACAAAAC
>DYWT01000020.1 GCA_020742515.1 Sporosarcina psychrophila | reverse complement strand
GTGATGGGGATGTTGTGACCGTCGAGGTTGATTTAGCTAACAATTCGAGCATTTCGCCATTAAATGACATCGCAACACTTCCGGCGTCCATCCGAACTTTCGAAAAAGTGCTCCCAGTTGTTTCTATTACTACAGGTGATATTGAGTTTTTATACATTAATGTGGAGGGTGTTTTAAGGACACCTGCAAAAACTACGATGCAAACTGGTCTAAGCTATCACGGCGTTATCACCTATACGATTTAAAGAATAAAACGAGGGGACTGCAAATGAAGAAGAAAAAAATAAATATTTTACGAAGAAGAAAAAGAAATGATTTTAGCTACTCCCCAACTGTAGAACCAAACTGCGAAGTAGCGCTATTTAAAGTATGAGCCATAAAGCTGATGAAATGAAAACAGAATGAAAACGAAAGAGACGGTCAATAAAATGATTGTCTCTTTTAATTTACAAAGGACTCCCTTAATCGAGTGTCCTTTTAATTTTACAGAAAGTTGGTGAAAGATGAAAGAGAGGGTGAACAAACTCAAAAGGGTAATCGTTCTGAAGTGGTACTCCATCTGTTTAGCAATCGGTTCAATCGCCTACGGTATGTACTTGCAGATATATCCAATCTCGATTAGCCATAACGTTTCCTACGAAATCATAACGAACGTTCTGGGGAGCGAGTGGCTTGCTAGTCTGCTTGTTATCTTTGGGTTGGCTAAGTTATTGTTTATCGGTATAAACCACGATAGGGGGCGTTTAATCGCCTTGAGCGGATTGATATTCCTTTGGACACTTGTAGCGGTTGGATTCTATATCCAGCATATAAACGGTCATATTAATTCGGGTTGGATCGTGTGCGCTATTATCATTTTTCAAGCGATGGGAATTTCTCAAAGGGGGAATTTCAATCGATGAGCGAATGGATAACAGTTGTTGTGGCAATCGTTACTGGATTAACGTCTTATCTTGTTGGTAGTAGCAAGAATAAAACAGACTTGGCGAAGGCGGAGCGAGATAACAACGCACAACTAGACAAAGAGCGACAGTCGCACGACTCCGAACTGGAAAAGTTTTATGCTGCCGAAATGACAAACATTATCAAGGAGTATAAAGAGCAAGTATCTGGTTTGAGAGAAGAAATCAACAAACTTAAAGAAGAATTCTCGGAGTTTCAGAAAAGGCACGAAAAAGAAATTACTGAATACAAAAGATACATTGATTTGCTCGAAGAAGAAAACGATGGCTTGAAAGTGGAAAACGAACACTTAAAAGCGGAACTAGAGGATTGCAAAGAAAGGAAGAAAACAGATGACTGATATTTTAAACAACATTTTAAGCGCTGTGGCATTGGTAGGTATCTTCGCAGGTGTATTAGTTGAGGCGTTAAAACGTACAGAGTTAGTGTCCGTTAAGGCGCTGCCTATTTTATCGTTAGGTGTAGGTAGCTTAGCTGGGTTAGCATTAGCGCTTGGATTCGGGCAAGACGTACCGACATTTATCGCAGCAGGTTTTATTGGCGGAGCGGTCGCAAGCGGATTATATGACGGCATTAAGTCCGTTGTGGATATGATTGGAGGCAATAAATAATGGCTTACGAACCTATAATTATTGATAGACGTAGCAAGGCTCTTGGAGGTCAGGTGTTCGATAGGTTGGCTAGTGCAGCTAAGCGTTTGGCTTGGCATTACACAGCTACTTTAACAGGGACAATTGAAAGTCATGAGAACTACTGGAAAGATCATCATGATTGGGACAGAGGGGGTTATCACTTTTACATTGACCGCAAAGGTAGAATTTTTTGGAATTACGACTATACACGAATCACTTGGGGTGTTGCTAACAACAATCACGACACTGTTCACATCAGCTTGGAATCAGACACTGCTGATAACTACACCGAGGAGCAAATTAAAGCTCGTGAGTGGCTAACACGTAAGGTTATGAAAGACTTAAGCATTCCTACTAGTAACGTTATGGGCCATTGGGAAGTATACAATAACACGTCATGCCCAGGATATACTCGATCAGAAATGAATAATTTTAGAAATCAGCTAGCAGCGGCTAAACCAACTGAAACGACAAATTCAGTCCATGTTGTTAAAAGCGGAGACACACTTTATGCACTATCTAAAAAATACGGCATGAGTGTAGATGCGATTAAGGAATTGAATGGACTAGATTCAAATCTTATTGTCGTAGGTCAATCTCTTAAATTTACAGGTAATCCAACAACTTCTAAACCAATTCTGAAAGACCTCGATGTTATTGCGAAAGAAGTTATTGACGGCAAATGGAAAAACTTCCCAGAACGCCAAAAACTACTTGCAGCGGCTGGTTATGATTATCACGATGTACAAACCATTGTAGATAGACTACAAAAAGCAAATAACTTACTGACGTTGGAAGCTGTTGCTCGTGAAGTGATTGAAGGCAAGTGGGGTAATGGTGATGATAGAAAAAATAGATTGCAGAAAGCAGGGTATAATTACGCTGATGTACAAGCAGAAGTTGATTCAACACTTGAGGCTAACACGCCTAAACCATTCGCTAAGAAGACTTACGTCCAACTAGCCAAACATGAGCCACTTTGGCGAGCGTACAGGCTGGGTAGCAAGCCAGTCGCAGGAAACGAAGTTGGATTCCTAGCACCACGTCAATACGGTGGATTGGAATACGAAATACTTGGTTACGAAAACAATAACACTTGTGCGATTATTCAGACGCAAGCATTTGGAAAAGTTAAGATATTTATTAAAGATCCGTCAGCTAAAATTGTGACGAAATAATTTAACAAAGCCCTGCTCTCTATTTAGAGGGTAGGGTCTATTTTTTTGCCTTTTTTTGAGCTAAGATGAGATAGAAAAGGAGAGATTAAATTGAATGACATAGAAGATGTTATCAAAAGATGGGGAGTTCCTCCAGTTTGGAAAGGTGAAGCCATTACTTTCGAATTTAAAACTGCTTCAATGGATTCTTATGCTGCAAAGTTTACTATCGTTGATTCTAATCAAACACCTCTTTTTACGATGGATTTTTTCAAACCTTCAGATCGTTTTAACTCAATGGGAGGAGATAATAGAAAAATTATGGAATTGGCTTTTATCCATACTCACAGACCAAGTGATAGAAAAAAAGGGATTTCTACATTTTATATTAGAAAGCTAGTGGATTTTTGCGTTCAAAATGGTTTTCAAGTTATCAAATTAAATGTATGTGCTGATCAACAAGGGATAGAAGGATATTCAAAAGAAAATGCATTAAACCAAGAAGAGTTAATACAATTTTACCAAAAAGTACTTGATCATCCACTAATGGATACAGCAGAGATTTTAGTTAATAATGTTAACATTAATGCTGAATAGTAAAATAACCCACTCTCATTGCGAGGGTGGGTTAATTTTTGTGTCTCTTTTGAACATCTTTGTTCACATTTCGTTCCCCTTTGTGACTATTTTTTGATGGTTACCAATTGACTAACTACGTCTTGTCAAGTAATATTACTTTAAAGAGGAGGGATATTAAAATGAATTCTAGCGAAGATAGATTGACTAAAGCAGCGTGGTTCAAATCACATACTGAGACATTTAGTGCTAGTCCCCTCAAACTACAAAAGTTCTTATTTTTTTATGAAATGTTCGCAAAAGTTGAGCAAGAAGAATATGATTTATCTTACTTAAGGGCTTATCCAAATGGTCCAGTTTTTAGTAATACTTACGGAGACTTAAGATATAACCAAACAGAATTTTTTGCTGCTCTTGATTCAGTTAAGGATTTTTCGATAATTAGAGAGAAAATTGCACGAGCAGCGCTTATGTTGGTGAATACTTTTACTGACACTGAAATTTCAGATTTAACTCATCGTTTGGATTTATGGAAGTCCAAAGAAGAACTGATTCAAAAAGGACAAAGATGTATCACTATTTTCGAAAGTGACATTACTGACAAAGATGTAGATACGATTAGCAGTTTGTACGATGAGTATGCGTATTTGTCTAATCAGGGTTTTAAGGTTTTTTCAATGCTCGAAAAAATTTTTATCATTTCTCCAGAAGATTTTAATGAATTAACTGAACAGCATCATGAAATAATTGAACTTTTAAGTCAGGACAGAAACTTAGATAACCCAGTTTATTTAGAATTGGACGATGGAGTGTTGTTAATTGATTAGTTCAAAAGATATCGTAAAACTTAGAATGCCTTATCCGAATGTTAGTAGTGACTTGGCAGTATATTCACATATGTATATATGTAACGAACCTGGTGCTGACAAACAATTATTGAAAATACAATCATTTAAAAATAAGCATTCGACTCAAGGCTTGCCTGTTAATAATTATTACGAATTAAATGCTAGTGATCCAACCAATCCATGTAAAAGAGATTCGTTTGTTGACTTGGATAAGAAATTTAGTTTACAACAAGTCGTGATACCAATGACTTTAAAAGCTAACACTGATCTGAGCGAAACTCATTACACCAATATAATTAATAAAATAACTCAATTTAACTTAGTCTCTATTAGCACGGACGAATTTTTGCAAGTGAATTCCAGGTGTTCAAGAAGCCAATAACCCTACTTCCTTAATCGGAGGCAGGGTTATTTTTTTTGAAATTTTCTATGACACGCTCAGCTATCCATATTAGCTTTTTAGATAACGTTTTGGGACTAACACGTGCTTTAATGTAAATTACTTCATTTTCTTGATTAGCTACATTACTCGTTTGGCATATACTGAAACTCTCAGTATCTTCAGGTACAAACTCTAGACTAAATTCTATTTTATCTCCCTTAAATTCTTCATGTAAAGACAATGAGTTTATATATTTGTTCTTCAATTTTTTTAGTGTAATTCTATGTGACCGATCTCCTTCGTGATAAAGTTTGCATCTAATTAGATAGGCTACGTCTCCGTCTAATTGATTCATTGGAAATTGACCTGGAGGGTTTTCACTGGGATATACGTTTTCGTTATACCACTTAGAATACCTTTCGCGGACGCCCATACTATCTGAGAACTCAATCTGAGCGCAAATATCAGGTATAGAAAGAGCGCAGAAGAAAGCA
>DYWT01000019.1 GCA_020742515.1 Sporosarcina psychrophila | reverse complement strand
TCAGTAGCTGAACAGGAGGGACAGCTGATAGAAACAGAAGCCACTGGAGCACCTCAAAAACACCATCATACACTAAATCAGTAAGTTGGCAGCATCACCTGCTATTGCCACTGAGGCAAATTCACGCCTGGCTGAGCAAAGAACCCGGCAGATTCTGGCTATCAGTGACAGGATCGCAACCAGCAAAGGAAAAGCAATCACAACGTCAACCTGGTTAGATCGCTATCAAGCAATCCAGGAAGACAGACTGAAAAGTGGCGATATAAAGCTCAACACCTATAAACAGAAAGCCAAACCAGTATCCTTGCTCAGGGAACGAGCAGGACTGAAGTTGATATCAGCCGTTGATGTCAGAGATATAGCACAATTACTTGATGAGTATATCTCTGCTGGACAGCCTAGAATGGCCCAGGTCGTAAGGTCTGTATTGATCGATGTGTTTAAGGAAGCACAGCATTACGGCGAAGTTCCACCAGGGTATAACCCTGCTCTTGCAACGAAGCAACCCAGAAGGAAAATTAGCCGTCAACGCCTCAGCCTAGAAGAATGGAAAAAAATATTCGATATCGCAGACGCCGCTCATCGTTATATGGGAAATGCCATGCTCCTAGCTTTGGTCACTGGGCAGCGTTTAGGAGATATATCCAAAATGAAATTTAGTGATATTTGGGAGGATCATCTTCACGTCATTCAGGAAAAGACCGGGAGCAAAATCGCTATCCCTCTTTCTTTACGTTTGAATGCTATCAACTGGTGTTTACGTGATGTAGTAGCTCGCTGCCGTGACTACGCAGTCAGCCCATACTTAGTGCATTTTTTCCGTACTACATCACAGGCTGAACGTGGCGCACAGGTAAAAGCTAATACACTAACGATGAACTTTAGCAAGGCACGTGATCTGGCAGAAATTGATTGGGGTACTGGAACTCCAGCAACTTTTCATGAACAAAGATCTTTATCTGAGCGTCTTTACAAGGAACAAGGGATTGATACCAGAAAGTTACTGGGCCATAAAACCCAGCAGCAAACCGATCGTTACCATGATGACCGAGGGAAAGGTTGGAGCAAAGTAGCATTGTAAAAATTTAAGCGTTTCAACGCCATCTTGATTTTCTTAACATTATGGAAAAGAACCAAACAGTCCGCTTTGAGCCAGGAACAGAGTTTTCTAATATGGTGAACTGCAATGCCTGAACATATATTAGACCAATCTTTTGAAATTTTGCTAAAGAATCATCAAATAATGTCGATAATAATGATATACCATATGAAAGGGAATATAATTTATGCCACATTTAGACGAAATTCGCAGAAAGCTAAGGAAACAATGTCCTACATCCGCAGGCGAGGATGGTGAAGAGTATGCTCTTAAATGGTTAGAAAACTCCCAATGGGAGTTTGTATATGTCGAACAAGGAAAAACAGACCTATCTAAAAGTTTAAAAATATATGGGGGAAAACGCCCCGATTTTATTATTAAAGTTGATAGTAACACCTTTATTCTTCTGGATGCAAAGTATCATTCAACAGAGAACTGCACCTCCTTTACACTCACAGAGTGTGAAATAGGTAAGTATCGCGCACTCAAGCAATTTTTAATTAATAAAAATAGCGAACTTACGTTCGAAGTGATTTTCATGGTATTTCCAAAAGAAAAAGATGGCAAGAAATTTGTATTTGTTAGTTTGGATGAGTTTGATAAAGGAGAATGTGTAACTCTAGCATCAAAAAATGCAACAAAGATTAGTCTACTCAATAGAGATAATTTATGGCTTGACCATTAATGTTAAAAGCGACTTGTTTCTGCACTTTTTAAGATTGCTATTTTAATTATGCCGACTATAGATGAAATCTGTGAGTCGTAGTGTGTTTAATAAATATATTCCAACGAAACCTCAGATTATATCAGATTGCCAGCAAGACTACTGTTAGGAATGTTAGCGTCACAAAATTGACTTTCAAAATGGGTTGAATGTCCGCAGTGAACGAAAAACTGACTTGGCACAGTCACAGCTAGAAAATTAGTAAGACATCCAATGACTTTTCCCCGATATTGGCTGAATGTCTTTATTACTATCTAAATCTAACCTCACAAAACCAGTTATTTTCCGAGAGACAACTATAGAGTGCGGATTGCCAAGAATTTAAGCTTACCGATTTTTTTCCAGCTGCGGTTTCAGTCAAGTATTTTTTTAACTCGATACTCCCCCCCCCATCGTAAATTCTCTTTGCGATATATTCAATGCTCGCTAGTTCTTCAGCTGCATGTGATGCATAAAGAGCAGACAACTTAAATGCCTTAAAGTGATACTTCATACGTTTAGCTAAAAGTGGGGGGCAATCTTCAGGTGGCTCTACATAAAACTCTATCGCTACAGGAATAGATTCCCGTATTTTTGCCTTAACCCAAACAAATGCTTCTACATCATCGTAATATGGGTGCAAAGTTTCTTCTTCTGAGCAAATTGGGATATCTTCGCTCTTTGTTTTATTACAATCCTGACAGGCTGGTATAAGATTAAAAGGCGATACAGCCAATGATGGAAAATGTGCTTTAGGTAAGTGATGATCTAATGTCGATACTACTCTTTGAGAACATAGTGGGCATCTTCCATGATCTGGAAGTGACATTAACTTGTCATAATAGATACGCCCTGGGGCTAATTTCTTAGCCATTCTGCTTGTATAGACAACCTTCATTTCGTCAACTGTAACAACAGTGGCAACATTGTCTTTAGGCAAAATTTTATGTAATTGTGCAATTGATACTTTTGCATCAAATTCTATTGAGGAATCTTCTATTTCTTGAGAACATGCTATAAGCCTCCTCTTTAAATCTTCATCGCGAACTCGATCAATGCATGCATTAAATACATCCAACGCACTATCATTCGGTTTTAAGAGTTTTTTCATGATTGGTTTCTCTTAATTAAAAACAAAGCCCGCAAAATACCTCTAGCTTCAATTCCAAGTTGCCCATTGAAATTTTGCACAGCTGAATCGTAATCTTCGAATTTATTTACAGCATCGTCAAGAAGATTATGGAATCCAGAGTCGGTATTTTCCAATCCAAATACCTCCCTCGTTAGTATACCCACATTTTCACCGAAAGATTCTGTTTCTAGCCTTTCTACTTTAGACAAGTAGCCACTACGCCACAACTTCCACGTACAGCTTCGAGGAACTTCCTGGAGAACTACAGGAGAGTGGGTAGCTATTATAGATACTGCATTCCTATTAATTAATAAATCAGAAAGAGACCTTACAAAAGCTGATAATAATGGTGGATGGAGATGAGCTTCTGGTTCATCTAAAAAAACCAAGCTTCTTTCTTCCATTGTCTCGACAAGTCTAGTGATAGTTAGCAATACAATTTTGTGCCCGGAACTTAAATTTTTGAATACTCTTCCTGCAATATCTTTAAACTCATCTTCATCTTGTCTATTCAATATTGATGCTACATTAATGTCAGCAAATACTGGATCTGACTCCAGCTTATCCACAGCCCTTTTCCAACGTTCAATTTTCCCTCCTGCCTTACAAGAAAGCATACTTTTCACGAATTCATTTTTCAATATAACAGGGCTTTTGGGCGGGAGACTTTTCTCATCACCTTTTTTTACTCTTTTTAGTCCCACATATGAAAACTGTATACCTGTAGATTTATCTTTTTTTTCTGATAAAGGTTCTGTTTCATCAAAAGCGCTAAAAGTGACTGATACTACGTTAGAGAAAAGCTCACCAGCTAGTTGATCTTTAGATGAAAATTCACCGACTTTTGTTGGCGTTGTATTTTCGTCAATTAATGAACTAATCATATTATTCATTAAATGCGTTTTCCCAACACCATTCCGACCAATTAGCACATGAATATTTGTTGGGGGATTGCTCTCTGGTATCACTTCAAAACTTAACTTAATACGGTCAGAGTCAGTGCCTTTCATCACTGGTGAGTTATATGAAAATGAATATTTTGAAAGTCGAGCACCTCCGTTCGCAAGTCGACGAAACTGTCCCTTAATAGATGTATGGCTGACGGATCTCAGAAGAGATATGCTAGTGACCCTCTCATTTATTGCTTTATTATATATATCTTCACTCAGAGCAATATCATTAAGCGATGATAATATTTCATTTCGGATATCTTCTCCTAGTTCATTCAACACTTCGTAAAAACTATCATCTTGACCAACGGAGAAAAAACTCTCATCTAGTTTTTCGAAAGCTTCAGGGATACTTGGTCTACTTTGACCTTTCGCCATATTCAATTGGCCAATTTTAGTAGAACCAATAATATTCTTATCCTTATTTGAATCTATATAAACCAATGTATACATTGTAGAAAATTCAAACCAGTCATCCCAATTATCAGTAATTAAATAGGCACAGTTAGATTGTTCAACAGAGCACATACTTCCCGCAGGCAGCACCTTAAATCTCATCTTTATCCCACTCATTTATATGGTTGATAAAAGTTTGACCCTGAGTATCCAGAGCATTTTCAGCTATATAGATCCAACGCCCCATATTCATCATCTACCACTAACACAAAATCTCCACTTTTTTCTACATATTCAACAAAATATCAGTATTAATTGTAATGTCAAAAAATGAAAATTTTGATCCTATGTTGGCTCTAAACCTTACCCAGCGTTATCTGTTAAGGCTAGAGGGCTATAACAATGCCCGCTTCTAGCGCAAAACAGGCCTAAATATTAGTGCGCGCCCATCGGCAAGAATCATAAAAAGCTGAGGTATATCTGATTGGAACTTGGCAATAAGACTACCATCTGAACGTCCAACCTTCCCCAAGCAACCAGGGGGTTTTGATAACTTATTTTGATAAAATTTTGATAACCGTTAGCATGCTAACAAAAAACAACGGGCGTGTTATACGCCCGTTACAATATTTAACACATGTAGTGATTACATATTCTTGATGATCGCGTCACCAAACTCTGAACATTTCAGCAGTTTAGCGCCTTCCATCAGACGTTCGAAGTCATAGGTTACGGTTTTCGCGTTGATCGCGCCTTCCATACCTTTAACAATCAGGTCTGCGGCTTCAGTCCAACCCATATGGCGCAGCATCATCTCAGCGGAGAGAATAATAGAGCCAGGATTTACTTTGTCCTGACCGGCATATTTCGGCGCAGTACCGTGGGTGGCTTCAAACAGGGCGCATTCGTCACC
>DYWT01000018.1 GCA_020742515.1 Sporosarcina psychrophila | reverse complement strand
GTGAAATTCATGTTTGATTTGGTGACTGTCACCATAATAAATTGCGATTGTCCCCAATTAAGATCACAATACTATTTTCTATCCCAAAAACGTTGCTGAGCGATTGCAGAGACAAACTCATTGCCGAAGTCTTGATTATTTTCGGCAAAAACGACGCCAGCTAAATTATTTTTTTCTGTTTTTTGAAAATAAGACTGACCAGTTGAAGCAACACCAATTGGTTTATAGTGTTTATATGTGTTATTTACATAATACATCATATCTTTCTTGAATTTATCTTGGTTTTCA
Source organism: Sporosarcina psychrophila (assembly GCA_020742515.1). Lineage (GTDB taxonomy): Bacteria > Bacillota > Bacilli > Bacillales_A > Planococcaceae > Sporosarcina > Sporosarcina psychrophila_B. The sequence continues at coordinate 9,101 of DYWT01000018.1, read as the reverse complement.
GAATTTCCTCCAACTACATAAATGGAGTCAAGTAAATATGGACTAGAGGTGAGAAAGGTCTTATTGACTTTGATTTTTGTTCCATCGGCCCCAGTGACTGTACCAAGCCTTTCACTGACTATTTCGATGAAAACCCCATGCTGTTGGAGTGCGTTAATCGCATTTGTTACCTCTTGACCGTTAAAACCATTGCCAATCAATACGCCAACTTTTAACGAATATGCATATTTAGGGGTACTTGCCTGACTAAGGGAAGCGTAACTAGTTGATACCGGGACATTCGTTCCACTTGGACGATCGACACCGATATTATCAGCCACAATGCAAGCCAATTCCTTATCTACATTGACCAACATATCGACGTTTTGCTGGCGGACAGATTCGCTCATTACACTTCCGAGTTGATAGCTAAGCGCTTCGATCGTATGTTGCTTTTCAACTGGAGTCAAGCTATTCCAGAAGATTCTCGGTTGAGTAAAGAAATCATCGAACGATTTGCTCCGTGCCCGTATGGCGTGCCCATCTATTTTTTTCGGATAGGATTCATAGCCGCCTTCTTCCGGTGGCGTCGTGTACGGCGTATTATTCGCTAAAGAGTTTTCGTGATAGCTGACTTGGTCCACATCGATCCGATATCTCATAAAGCCTTGTCTTGTATTATTATGAAACGGACAGATCGGCCGATTGATCGGCAAATCCTGAAAATTTGCGCTGCCGAGACGATGGTATTGTGCACTTTGATAAGCGATTAACCTTCCTTGCAGGACTGGATCATTGGAAAAATCAATTCCCGGAACGACATTGGCAGGGTTGAATGCGACTTGCTCCAATTCTGCAAATTCATTATCGACATTACGATTTAATGTCATTTTACCAATCAGTTGAACAGGGACAATCTCTTCCGGCCAAAACTTCGCAGGATCTAAGACGTCAAAGTCGAATTTGAATTCATCTTCCATCGAAATCAGCTGGACACCTAATTCATATTCAGCATAAGCACCACGGTCAATCGCTTCTCGAAGATCCCGTCGGTGGAAATCCGGGTCTATTCCGCCAATTTTTTGCGCTTCGTCTTGAAGCAAGGAATGGACACCGAGGACAGGTTTCCAAACAAACCTTACAAAGGTTGCTACTCCTTGATCGTTGACCAATAGATACGTATTGATCGACCATGATTCCATCATACGATAACTTCTTAAAATGCCCCGATCCGACATGATCCACAACACCATATGCAGCGATTCCTGGTTATTTGCTACGTAATCCCAGAAGGTGTCATGTGCCCCGGCGGCAGTTGGCATTCCGGTACGCGGCTCGGGTTGATAAGCATGCATGACATCCGGGAATTTCATCGCATCTTGGTTGACTAATACAGGCATGGCAATCGTTGTCAAGTCGTAATTTCCTTCTTCTGTATAAAATTTTACGCCCTTGCAACGTAAATCCCTTGCTGTATCCTTAGAACCTCTACTCCCTTGCACAGTAGAAAACCGGACAAATACAGGAGTCTTTTTCCCGGTTTCCTGTAAAAATCCGGCTTTTGTATACTGTTTCATCGACTGATAACATTCAAACTCACCATGGGCCCCGTAACCTCTTGCGTGAACTTTTCTTTCCGGTATTGGTTCATGGACAAAATGCGTCATTTTTTCAAAGAACTCATAGTCCTGACGCAATGAAGGACCACGTGCTCCGGCCTTCAACTGTTCCGAGTCATTTGATAATTTTTTCGATTGATTTGTGGTCAATGGTTTCCCTGTATTTTGTACGCGGAACTGTTCTAGTTGTTCGTTTTTGCTATTTTCGTCAACAGGTTTTTTGTTTCTTGAGGATGATTTGTCATCCATGCAATCACCTATCCCATCATTGTTTTTCTCCATCATTAAATCGTATGCATTTTTTTATTAACTTATACCTTTCGGATTTAGTTGTCGAAGAAACACATAGTCAAAAAAAGGTTCGCTATCTGTGCTTATTCCTAGAATAGGGTATGCTGTATAACTCAAATTTGACAGACCATAGATAAAAGTTCTGCAAAAGTCTTTACTTTTTTCTGTGCCCTCCATTAACCATTTCATAGGGTGGTTGCATGAATCAATTTTATAATTACTTGTAACCTTTTTTTGAGAAATTGCGGTAGATAAAAATCCTTGTATCACATTTGCTTTTTTGGGAATAGGCAGATTATACAAATTACCACTACTAGTATAAAAAATACGTTTAGTGACAAATTAATGGTGTTCCAACACGAAGTGGATGAAAAGTTGTGGACAGTAATCTGTCTTTTGTGAACGACTACAAATTCATCCCTGCAACTTCAATTGTAAGTAGAGCTGGAACAGAAGCCCTGCAGGATTTATACAGTCACACTGTACAAATCGTAAATATTAGTTTAGTTGGACATTCTAATCATGTCGGTTTTAAAAAGAAATAAACAAAATTATAACCCAGAATGGAGGAAAGTAACTGATGAAGACGATGACAGCGCTAATAATTAAATTTGTAATGATTACAGTAGTGTTGTGGGTTGTTTTAGGGCTTTACGGAGTTTCGTTTGCAAATATCCTGCTCACAAGTGTGTTATTGACAGGTGTATCGTTTATCGGTGACATGTTCTTGTTACCTCGGATAAAAAATATAGCTGCTACAATAGCCGATTTTGGTTTAGCACTTGTTATGATCTGGTTAGTGGGTACGTACTTTTATGACCAGCCCGTTCGCTTAGGTATGGCTGCTTTTATATCTGCAATTCTTATTGCGGGAGGGGAATTCGTATTTCATAAGTATTTACAAAAACAGATTTTCACTGATGAAAAAGTGGTTCCTGAAAAAGACATTAGATCATACCAAAAAGATAACTTGCAGACCGAATTTGGATCAGAGTACGATATCAAGAAGCCAGTTGAAGATAAGCCAAAAGATAAGAACAAAAAATACAGACCTAAAAAACGGAAGAAGAAAAATCCATATTAACCCCCATTTCATGATGAAAACACCAGAATCCTGTTAAGGTCTGGTGTTTTCTGATTGTACAGCATGGTCTTAGGCAATATGGGCGTAAGTTACAGTTATAAACTATTCTTATGATGAAGTGAATTGTCCGCCATTCACATGAAGTGTTTGACCTGTCACGAAACGTGAATCATCGGATGCGAGATAGACAAAGGTTGGGGCAACTTCAAAAGGCTGACCTTGGCGCTCCATTGGATTTCCCGCTTGCGTTACTTCGTCTGCGGAGAAACTTGAAGGGATGAGCGGGGTCCATATTCTGCCGGGTGCAATTGCATTGACTCGAATACCCTGCGACACAAGATTATTCGCCAAGGCCCGCGTGAAACTGACGATGGCTCCCTTGGTAGCGCTATAATCGATCAATTGATCATTACCTTCGTAAGCTACCACAGAGGTTGTGTTAATGATGGAACTTCCTGCTTGCAAGTGGGGGAGTGCAGCACGGGTTGTATAAAAATAGGAATAGATATTCACTTTGAAGGTATCATCGAATTGCTGATCACTGATATCCAGCAGACTTAATTGCTGGAATTGGATTCCGACGTGATTGCAAAGGATATCCAGCTTCCCGAATGTACTGATGGTTTGTTCCACAATATCGATGCATTGTTGTTTATCCCTTAAGTCGCCAGGCAAGAGCAGACAACGCTTTCCAAGTTCTTCAATCCTCGTTTTTGTCCGGTTTGCATCCTCGTGTTCATCCAGATACGAAATCGCGACATCGGCCCCCTCTTTTGCAAAAGAAATCGCGGCTGCTGCTCCCATCCCGCTGTCTCCGCCTGTTATGAGCGCGACTTTATTGTTTAGTTTCCCACTGCCTTTATAATTCGGATTTTCAATAATTGGGGCGGGGACCATCAATCCTTCGATGCCTGGTTGGCGCAGTTGGCGTTGCTCGGGCACTGTTATCGGTACTTCTTGATACCTTGTGATTTTTCCGAAGTTCGGATACAGCGGATAATCCTGACTTTCTTTTGTCACAGGAAACCTCCTAAAGTTCTAGATGAACTACATTATGCTAGCAAAGCAATGACAATGAATGACTTTCCTGATTGAGTTCGAATAGGATAGAAAAAGAGATGGAAGGATGTTACTTTGCGGAACGATAGCGTCAAAAATGAAGTAGAAGTATTGCTAATTAATCATTCAGACGAAAAAGTGGATATCATTTATAATTCCAATCCGATTCCTGTGCGAGCACCTAAAATTGGAATGAGGCCGCCTTTTTACTGGAATCCACAATATGTGCACTATTATCCGACTATCTAACGCAAGTGCGTTAGTTATGGAAGGTGACCCAATATATTGTGTCGGTAACAGGGGGAAGAGGATATTTGACATTTTAAGCGAGTTTTATTCCACAATATAAAGGGTGAAAAATGTAGAAAAATGAATTGAGAAATTGGACTGACCGCTGAAAGTAATGTCAGCCCAATTTTTTTTAGATTTTAAATTAATGTTTATAACTTGTGTATCATTTGCAAGAATGACGATGATGAAGGTCAAAGCGACACGAGAAAATGACTGTGGATATGTGGATAAGTTATTGATGGTAGGACAAGTAAACTTTTTCCCTATTTACGATTAGACCACAACATGTTAGGGTATGTATAATGATTAAGACACTACATATAGTGTTAGTGGCGAAATTGAACGAAAGCTGTATTATTGACAAATAGGAATTTAGAGTGTCAAATAAGTTCTTGACTACCTAACTACAGCCAACAAATTATCCCTCAGTAAATAAAACTCATAAACGATGGATCTGCCTGAAAAAGGTGGGATTATCGTTTTTTATTGGAAATAGAAAAATTAGGTTTGATAAAGGAGCCGATGAAAATGACAATGAATATTACTAAGACGAGCACTGAGATGCTATTGGAAGATTTGCAAAACGAGTTTGGCGTGGAGGAGATCCGTCCATTGCTTAATGCAAGTGAAAAATGGAATGAACGCCATCCGGAAGCAAGCGCATCAGAATGGACGAAAGCAATGATCTTAGAAACGCTCAGCAATATCGACGAAGTTACGACGTACTGGACATTTGTTGCTGCACGTATCCATCTGCATGACGTTTATAATCGTCAAGAACAGCTGCGTGGTGTAAAGGTCTATACAGACTTTGCAGATAATGTTGCTCGTCTTGTTGAACAAGGATTATACACACCCGTCTTAACGGAAAAATATTCACGCGAAGATCGTGTCATTCTTGGCAATCTAATTGAACCGGAACGGGACAAGTTATTTACATATATCGGATTGAAAACACTTATGGACCGTTACGTCACTGTGGATTTCAGCAAACGATCGGTTGAACTGCCTCAGGAGCGCTGGCTTGTCATTGCGATGACGTTGATGCAGGACGAAACAACTAACCGACTTGAAAAAGTAGCGGAGTCGTACTGGGCGATGAGCAGTCTCTATATGACGGTTGCAACACCTACATTGTCGAATGCTGGAAAACCGCATGGCCAACTGTCGAGTTGCTTTATCGACACGGTCGACGATTCTTTGCAAGGCATCTATGACAGCAATACGGATATTGCCAACTTGTCGAAATACGGCGGCGGCATCGGCGTTTACATGGGTAAAGTTCGGAGCCGTGGCTCATCCATCCGTGGATTTAAAGGCGCATCAAGTGGTGTCCTTCCGTGGATCAAGCAGTTGAACAACACTGCGGTAAGTGTGGATCAGCTTGGACAGCGCCAAGGTGCGATTGCAGTGTATCTCGATGTTTGGCATAAAGATATCTTCACGTTCCTTGACCTCAAATTAAACAACGGTGACGACCGCTTGCGTGCACACGATATCTTTACAGGCGTCTGCCTTCCGGATATCTATATGGAACAAGTTGATGCACGCGGGGACTGGCATCTGTTCGATCCACATGAAGTTCGGACAGTAATGGGTTATTCACTTGAAGATTTCTACGATGAAACAAAAGGTGAAGGTTCATTCCGTGAAAAATACGAAGAGTGTGTCAATCATCCTGAACTCAGCCGTGAAATCGTTCCTGCCATTGATCTCATGAAACGGATTATGCGTAGCCAATTGGAAACGGGAACACCATACATGTTTTACCGTGATGAAGTGAACCGCGCGAATGCGAACAAACACGAAGGCATGATTTATTCGTCGAATCTTTGTACAGAAATCATGCAAAATATGAGCCCGACTCAATTTGAATCTGTCACGCTCGAAGATGATATCGTTGTTACACGTTCAAAACCGGGTGATTTCGTCGTTTGTAACCTATCATCCATTAACCTTGGTCGTGCAGTTCCAGCAAGCGTTTTGGAAAGACTTATTACAATCCAAGTACGCATGCTTGATAATGTCATTGATCTGAATAAAATACCGGTCGTTCAAGCACAACGGACTAACGCTCGTTACCGCGGAATCGGTCTAGGGACATTTGGCTGGCATCACTTGCTTGCCCTGCAAAATATACAATGGGAATCAAACGAAGCAGTGGATTATGCGGACAAACTATATGAGAAGATTGCTTACTTGACGATAAAAGCTTCAATGGAACTGGCTACGGAAAAAGGTTCATATCCATTATTTGAGGGATCCGACTGGCAGTCCGGCGTTTATTTCGACAACAAAAACTACGATTCGAAGGAATGGCATGAACTCCGTAATGACGTGGCAGCAAACGGAATGCGAAATGGTTATTTGATGGCAGTCGCGCCAAATAGCTCGACGTCTATCATTGCAGGATCAACTGCATCAATCGACCCGGTTTTCAAACCGTTCTATCATGAAGAGAAGAAAGACTATAAACTTCCGGTTGTTGCACCTGATCTTAATCACAACACATACGACGTTTACCGCCGCTCCGCGTATATCGTCGATCAGCGTTGGTCGATTAAACAAAACGCAGCAAGACAGCGCCATATTGACCAGGCTATCTCTTTCAACATCTATGTTCCGAATACAATCCGTGCATCCGTTCTGCTTGAACTTCATTTGCAAGCGTGGAAGTCTGGTATGAAAACAACGTACTATACACGTTCAACTGCAACGGATATTGAAGAGTGTGAATGGTGTCATTCTTAATCGTTTACGCATCGTGGAGCGGAAACACGCAAGAAGTTGCTGAAATGATTGAAGAAACGTTAGTGTCGGAAAATATAGATGTTGTCACATATCGAATCGGTGGGGGCACAATTCCGAATCCCCGCCATTTCGATGTGATGCTCTTTGGATCGTTCACGTGGGAGCAAGGCGCAACGCCTGACGAAGTAAAAGATTTTGTAGCAGACGTAGGTTATAAACCGGATAATGTATACGTCTTTGGAACGGGTGATACCCAATTTGGTGGCGATACATTATTTTGCCACGCCGCAGTGAAGTTGGCCCGGTTTTACGGATCAACTTATGAGCCGCTTAAAATCGAACAAAGCCCGCGCGGCGTACAAGAAGAGAAAGTAATTGAATGGTCGAAGGGAGTCATCAGACATTGGAAAAACTTAAACGAGTAAAAGTGCTAGAACCAGCACATCCAAATAAATCAACGGCTATTTTCGGTGGGAAGGCGAGCGGTATCCTTAATTGGAATGATATCGCACATCCCCATTTCTATACATTAAGACAGCAAATCCGTTCACTATTCTGGACGGCAAATGAAGTCGATATGACGCAAGACGTCAAGCAATTTGCGACGCTGACACAGCCGGAGCAAGATGCATTCCTTAAAATCATCGGCTTACTCGCGACACTTGACGGTCCGCAGACGACAATTGCGTTAAAAATGGCGGACTATACAACCGATCCATCTGTTAAATCAATTATGGCTACCATCGCTGATCAGGAAAGCGAACATAATCACAGCTATGCGTATGTTCTTTCATCAGTTACGACACTTAATAAGCAGATGGCTTCATTTGAAATGGGCCGCTCAGATGAAGTGTTATTGAAACGGAATGAGCGTATTGTCGAAGTCTACAACGATTTCGCAGAGCGTCCGACAATTGAATCGGCATTGAAAGCGATGGTCTATACGACGCTGCTTGAAGGCTTATTTTTCTATAGCGGTTTTGCATTTTTCTACAATCTGGCACGCAACCAAAAAATGGTCGGCACATCGACAATGATTTCGTACATCAACCGTGATGAGTTGCAGCACGGTAAAGCGATCAGCGATATATTCCGTGCAGCACTTGCGGAAAATCCTGAACAGAATACAGATGAATTTACAGCTTGGATTTATGATCAGTTCAAACATTCCGTCGAACAGGAAGTTATCTGGAGCCGTTATGTGCTTGCTGATATCGAGGGCATTGACTTGGCCGAGATGGAAGGGTACGTCAAATACCGTGCGAACAAAATGCTTCGGATGCTAGGACTCAGTGAAATCTATCCAGAATTCACTGATAATCCGATGAAATGGATTCGCGCATATGTAGATAGTTTCGATGATACGAAAACCGACTTCTTCGAACAATCTTCACGTCAATACGTTAAAACAAGTGATTTGAACGGCTTCGACGATCTATAATTTAAAATCTTACAAAAGCGTACACGAGCTATCTCGTGTATGCTTTTTTAATACTGTATATCAGATTTGTTTATTAACTAAATTTAACCATAAAGTGACTGCTTACTCTTTCTTTATAGTATTTTCTCTTCGAATTTAGGGTACTTTCAACCCATATAGAAAGGTAGTTATTCTTTCAACTTCGGAAGTATATATGCTGAATAAATGAATACGCGTATGCGCTTTATAAGGGCTTTTGGGAGGTCGCTGAAAAAGAACTAATACTTGGAGTTAATTGGAATTACTACTAATGCCGCTTCGGCGCTTTGTGGATGCCTCCCGCGATAAGCCAGAAAGGAGAACACTTTCAGTCTTATCGCTCCGGCTACCACGAAGTCGCGCCTTCGCTGGATAGTCTATTTGAGAAAGCACATTTCGTTTTCGGGGATGGGACCTGCAACCTGGAGTGCCATAAATCGATCGAGTGTAATCAACGAATGTCCCAATATATGAGGAATGAATTAGAATTCCTGCTAATAACGCTTCGACGCTTTGTGGATGCCTCCCGCGATAAGCCGGAAAGGAGAGCACTTTCAGTCTTATCGCT
>DYWT01000017.1 GCA_020742515.1 Sporosarcina psychrophila | reverse complement strand
AATGGATTTCAATTGAAAGGACTTATTAAATCGTATGATAATTATACCGTCCTGCTTGAATCAGACGGCAAGCAACAACTGATTTATAAACATGCGATTTCCACATATGTCCCATCGAAACCGGTTATATTAAAAGATGAAACGGAGTAAACAAAAGCGGAACAGGGAGTAAAAACCCCGTTCCGCTTTTGTTTACGTCTAGACGCCAGCGCCTAGAGGCACGGAGGCCCACATGATGTGGGTCACGCAGCCATTGCCGCAGGACGCGGCGTACTTAGGCTGTGTTCCTTTGTAACAGGCGCTTCCGCTTTGTTTAAAGATAAGAAAATATAAGTTTTTCAACCTGGAGCAGTGTCTAGCTCCAGCGCCTAGCCCCTCGGGACATAAGCAATCCAGCTATGTGGCAAAGACCGCCACGTCGCTGGATCGACTTATGCCTGTCGGGTCTACCAAGGCGCTTGCGCTTTTCTTATTAATGAATTTTTCCGTTAGGCAGTTTCCATTGGAAAACAAGCGAGAAAATGCGAAGACCGGCTGTCATCACGAGTAACGCATAAAGTGCCAGATCACTCTTAAATAGCCCGAGGCCGACTATAAGACCGGCGAGTGCAGCCCACACTGCGTAGATGTCCCGTTTGAAGACGAGTGGCTTCCTTCCTGCGAGCAAGTCACGGATGACACCACCACCTGCTCCCGTTAGAACTGCTGCAACCATAACTGCATAAATTGACATGTTCAGTGATATGGCAAGCATGGCGCCTTGAATGGCGAATGCAGCCAATCCGATTGCATCAAAGTAATTACCCCATCTATTCCAATGTGAAAGAAGATACCTAGAAAAAAAGAAAATAATGGTTATCAAAATACTTGCTACAAAAAATAAGAATTGCTGATCCCATAATACAGAGACAGGCACACCTATTAAAACATTACGAACTGCACCACCGCCAAAAGCAGTGACCATACCCAATATATAAACGCCAAAAATATCATATTCCTCTTCCATCGCAACAATTGCGCCCGAGATAGCGAATGCTGCCGTACCGATAAAACTAAAAACATCCCAAGCCACTTCATTTCCCCCATTCAATATACCCTTAAGAATTCTAACAGATAACAATTAATAATCAATGACGAAAACCTTGTAAACGTTGACCTCTACGGACAGACTGATAAGATAATGAAGTGACTATTTAAAGAAATGAGGAATACCCATTATGCTTACTGAACAAGACGACCTCTTATTCGAGGATGCGGAAGCAATCGAAGAGAAATTGGCACCATTTTTTAAAGGAATCGAAAAAACTGCTTTTTACAATCAACGGAAAGTGCTTGCTGCGTTCCGTAAAAATACGGTGAGCGATTTTCATCTGACAGGCTCAACAGGTTATGGCTATGATGACGCGGGTCGAGATGTATTGGAACAAGTATATGCTGACGTTTTTGGAGCGGAGGATTGCCTTGTGCGCAATCAAATCATATCCGGAACACACGCAATCTCCATCAGCCTTTTCGGTATTCTAAGACCAGGTGATGAACTGCTCTATATAACAGGGAAACCTTATGATACATTGGATTCCATTGTATCGGGAAAAGGGAAGGATACGGGTTCGCTACATGATTACGGCATTACTTATAAACATATTGATTTGAATGAAGATGGGACAGTTAATTTTGAAGAAGTCGTGAAAAACATGCACGATAAAACGAAAATAATAGCCATTCAGCGCTCGAAAGGTTACTCCGATCGGCCGTCTTTCATGGTGGATGAAATCGGTGAAATGGTCCTTCAAGTGAAAGCTGTCAATCCGGATGTTGTCGTTTTTGTCGACAATTGCTATGGTGAATTTGTTGAAGAGAAAGAGCCGACCGAAGTCGGTGCTGATCTGATGGCGGGCTCGCTGATTAAAAATCCAGGCGGCGGTCTTGCAAGAACAGGCGGTTATATTGCAGGCCGTGCCGATCTCGTTGAAAAATGTGCGTACCGCATGACCTCTCCAGGCCTTGGCGCAGAAGCAGGAGCATCCCTTGATACACTACGGGAGATGTACCAGGGATTTTTCCTGGCCCCTCATGTTGTCAGCCAAGCTGTAAAAGGTGCGCTATTCACAGCCGCACTCCTTGAAAGTTTCGGGCTCGATACATCCCCGCATTTCACGGAAAAAAGAACAGATCTAATTCAGTCCGTCTCATTCAAGAATGCGGGCCAAATGATTGCATTCTGCCAATCCATCCAAGAAAACTCGCCCATCAATGCGCACTACGCGCCTGAACCGTCGTATATGCCAGGCTACACAGACGATGTCATCATGGCGGCAGGGACTTTCATCCAAGGTTCCAGCATCGAGCTGACTGCAGACGGCCCAATCAGACCGCCTTACACTGCGTATGTCCAAGGAGGCTTAACATACGAGCATGTAAAAGTGGCTGTATTATCTTCTATAGGTAAACTTGTTCGTGAGAACTTAATCGGCAAATAAAGTTGACTAGTAGATATGGCTAAGACGAAGGGGAAGCTGGAACCCGTCAAGGCAAAGCCTGGCACGGTCATATTAATTCCCCAAATAAAAAAGGGTTGTTTCCTTCGAAGGAAACAGCCCTTTTGCATACTATAAATTAATGAATCATGCGATAAACGCCGACTACTTTACCAAGAATAGAAACGTTATCCAAAATGATAGGATCCATTGAAGCATTCTCAGGTTGCAGGCGGAAATAATCTTTTTCCTTAAAGAAGCGTTTGACTGTAGCTTCGTCTTCATCAGTCATCGCAACAACAATCTCCCCGTTATTTGCTGTCTGTTGCTGTTTGACGACAACGTAGTCGCCATTGAGAATCCCGGCTTCAATCATACTGTTTCCTACTATTTCAAGCATGAACAGCTTGTCCTCTGAAGTACCGAAGGATTCAGGAAGGGGGAAATACTCCTCGATATTTTCAATAGCTGTGATGGGCAGTCCAGCCGTAACTTTACCGACAAGAGGCACGTGAAGAACACCTGGCTTTAATGTTTCCAAACCTTCCGGATCGAGTACTTCGATTGCTCTTGGTTTTGTCGGATCTCTTCGAATGAAGCCTTTGCTTTCCAAACGAGCTAGATGGCCGTGAACAGTTGAGCTTGATGCAAGACCGACAGCCTCGCCAATTTCTCTTACGGATGGTGGATAACCTTTTTGTTTCACTTCTGATTTAATGAAAGACAAAATATCTTCTTGTCTCTTCGAAATCTTTTTCATCCCATTCACCTCTCACCTTATATTCTGCTAATTTCCGAAAGTCGTGAAATAGGTCACCGACAATCTAGACTTTTCAATAGATTCATTATATCAGCCCTCTATAGAAATGGCAAACACAGGTTCTAATAAGTGTTGACATTTCATTTTGTGTTTCCTATAATAGGAACAGGTATTCCGAACAGACATTCGCAAGGGGGAATTATAATGACTTTTATTAAAAAAAATAACTATGTTCTGCTTATTATCGTTTTATGTATAGGTTTCGCAATCATAGGTGCAAATAAATATGGACAAGAGCAGGCAATTACAACAATCACCATTACAGAAGGAGATACCCTTTGGGACCTCGCATATCTTCATTCCGAAAATGTGCCTGCAGATAAGTGGATCAAAGAGGTAATGAGCTTAAATGACCTATCATCTGCTACTATTAAAAAAGGGGAAGATTTGCTTCTGCCTGTTGTACGAACCGTTGAAAAAAATAAAACACAATTGGCTGGTGTTAATCGATGACTGGACAGCATGAAAAATGTGTCATCTACTGCCGGGTGAGCACTGAAAAAGAAACACAGGAAATGTCGCTGACGAGACAGGAAGAAGAACTAGTGGACTTGGCAGCTGAACTTGGTCTTGACCATGTTGCAACATTTAAAGATAAGCATAGCGGTTTTGATATCGACCGTGAAGGGCTTCTAAGTCTTCTGGATTACATTCGTGATGAAGAGGTCGATGCGGTTCTGATCCAAGATGAGACACGACTTGGACGGGGAAATGCACGGATGGCAGTGTTGCATCTACTGGCAAAAACAGACACTGCGATTTATTCGCATAATGACAGCGGGCCAATAGCGCTTAATGAAATGGATACAATGCTACTCGAAATTCTAGCCATCGTTGAAGAATATCAGCGTAAATTACACAATGCAAAAATCAAACGGGGCATGAAACGTGCGGTAAGAGAAGGATATCGACCGGAACGCAATTTGAAGAATAGAGGCAATGCAGAAGGCCGTGAGCGAATTGAAGTGCCGATAGGTGAAATTGTTTCGTTGAGAGAAAAAGGGCTGACTTACGAAGAAATTACAGGGGTTCTGAAAGGGCTCGGGCATGATATCAGCAAAGCTACGGTACATCGCAGGTATAAAGAATATGAGGTTGAGCAGGAAGGCTGATTCATTGCACTTTCTGCTCTTTTTGTATACGTTAATAACACAAAACTAAATGGAGGAAATAATATGCTATCAGCTGATAAAATCAAACGAATTAATGAACTTTCAAAAAAATCGAAGACGGCGGGTCTATCTATCGAAGAGGCAAAAGAACAGACCCAATTACGGAAAGAGTATCTTGAGACATTCCGCTCATCAATGCGAGACACGATTGAGAATGTTAAAGTGGTTGATCCTGAAGGCAATGATGTGACACCAGACAAAGTGAAAGACGCCCGTAACGGTAAATACCTAAACTGACCTTTGCATTCGCGGCGCTGATTGTCTAAACTAGGATATGTAGATAAATAGACAACACGGGAAAGGATGTACACAATGACTCAGCAGATTGACCAACTAGCCATTAACACTATCCGTACACTCTCAATTGATGCAATCGAAAAAGCGAATTCCGGACATCCGGGATTGCCGATGGGCGCTGCTCCAATGGCCTATACACTTTGGACAAAGCATATGCACCATAACCCTTCGAATCCGCAATGGTTTAACCGCGATCGCTTTGTCCTCTCAGCGGGACACGGTTCGATGCTTCTATACAGCCTGCTTCATCTTGGAGGCTACGGTCTTCCTATGGAGGAAATCAAGAACTTTAGACAATGGGACTCCAAAACTCCTGGGCATCCAGAATATGGCCATACAGTCGGCGTTGAAGCTACGACTGGCCCACTCGGACAAGGTATTGGTATGGCAGTCGGAATGGCAATGGCGGAAAAACACCTTGCAGCGACGTACAACCAACCAAGTTTTGACGTAGTCGATCATTATACGTACGCACTTTGCGGCGATGGTGATCTTATGGAGGGTGTTGCAGCCGAAGCGATTTCACTTGCAGGGCATCTGCAGTTGAATAAACTGATTGTCCTGTACGATAGTAACGACATCTCACTCGATGGTGAACTTGACATGTCTTTCTCCGAAAATATCCGTAAACGCTTTGAGTCATATGGCTGGAACTATATCCGTGTTGAGGACGGCAATAACATTGGCCTCGTTTCGACAGCAATTGAAGAAGCGAAAGGCAATGTCGGAGGGCCAACGATGATCGAAGTTAAAACGGTCATTGGTTATGGTTCACCAAACCGCTCCGGAAAATCGGATGCACACGGCATGCCGCTTGGCGAAGATGAAATGAAACTCACAAAAGAATATTATAAATGGACACTAGATGAAGATTTCCATGTTCCTGAAGGTGTCTATGAAACATTCCAAGAAGCGGCTGAGAAGTTAGGCGCGCAAAAAGAACAGGAATGGAACGCATTATTTAAAAAATACGAAACGACACATGCGGATCTTGCGAAGCAATTGAAAGATGCGATTGACCGCAAATTGCCGGAAGGCTTCGAGAAATCATTGCCGACGTATGAAGCGGGTTCATCACACGCGACACGTTCTGCATCCGGCGACGCCATCAATGCAATTGCTAAACAGCTTCCATCATTCTTCGGCGGAAGTGCGGATCTTGCAGGTTCCAACAAAACGACGATCAAAGGATCAGGGGATTTCCTTCCTGCAAATTATGCCGGTCGGAATATTTGGTTCGGTGTACGTGAATTCGCAATGGGAACCGCGTTAAATGGAATGACTTTGCATGGTGGTTTACATGTATTCGGCGGAACGTTCTTCGTATTCAGTGACTACGTGCGTCCTGCAATCCGTCTTTCATCCCTTATGGGTATACCGGTCACATACGTATTCACACATGACAGCGTAGCCGTCGGTGAAGACGGCCCTACACATGAACCGGTTGAACATCTTGCTTCACTCCGTGCAATGCCGGGTCTTTCGGTTATTCGACCAGCAGATGCGAACGAAACTGCCGCTGCCTGGAACATTGCCGTGTCATCGAAGAATGCGCCGACTGCGCTAGTATTATCTCGTCAAAACTTGACTGTCCTTCCGAAATCAGCAGAGCTTGCAATGGAAGGCGTCAAAAAAGGTGCTTACACCGTTTCACCTGCTAATAAAGAACAAGCAGATGCAATTTTGATTGCAACTGGTTCTGAAGTAAGTCTTGCAGTTGCGGCACAAGCGAAATTGCTGGCTGAAGGAATCGATGTATCTGTCGTTTCTATGCCATCATGGGATCTGTTTGAGAAACAAGACGACGCATACAAACAAAGTGTATTGCCGAAAGATGTGAAAAAACGTCTTGGTATCGAAATGGGTGTGTCATTTGGTTGGCATAAATACATTGGTGATGAAGGTGCGATGATTGCAATCGACACGTTCGGAGCGAGTGCACCTGGAGATACTGTCATTAAAGAATTCGGCTTTACAGAAGAAAATGTCCTTGCTACGGTAAAAATGTTAATCAATAACTAAAAATGAAGCAGCTCTGTTTGCCTAAGATTCTTTGGCAAATGGAGCTGCTTTTTTGAAGGTTTTAACGGAATCTTTAGTTATCCGTATTTTCCGACAATAATAGTGTTCGTCCATTCCGCAATGTGACATCCTTTTTAAATCAACTAATGTAGGCTTATTACTAGGGGGTGGCGATTTTGCGATCATACGGAATTTATAAAGTGAAAGAAGCGTACCAGCCATTCGTCATTGGACGTGAACGGCTCTTGTATGACCTATTAAAAGAAGATGAGCAACAGAATGATTGTATGCTTGAAGTCCATTACTTATGTGACAAACTTGAAGAGAAAATGATTGATGAAGCCATTATTGCAAACTTAGGAGAAGGATTCACATCGATTGAATCCAGAAACGGGGAATACAAACTGACGCATCCCGTCAAAGGATCCATTCTTATTTCGCTATCATCATATTCACTTAATGTATATTGCGATGGATCCCGTATGCTGGACTTGGATTTGTTTGTTGCGTTGTCAGGCGCAGCTGATCGTTTCTTCGCTGTCATGGACGGTCACGGGGAATGGGGATGGCTTAAACCTGTCAAAACGACTGACTTTCGTGCATATGAAGAAGCTGCATATCTATAAAAACAAAAATCAGATACACAGACAAAAGGACCCGACTTGTATAAAAGGGTCTATTTGTCTGTCCAAATAGTACTAAGTATAATTCCATATTATGTGATGATTAGAATATTTAATCACGGTCCATTGCTATTCACTAGTACAATGTTGTATAATTCATCATGGTTGAGTAAAATCGAATAACTGAAGTAGAGGAGGTATAGCGGATGACTACAGTATGGTGGATCGTTTTGATCATCGTCGCGCTATTAGCAGGTGTGGCCCTCGGATTTTTCATTGCACGTCAATATATGATGAAATATTTGAAAGATAACCCGCCGATTAATGAAGACATGTTACGTATGATGATGATGCAAATGGGACAAAAACCCTCACAAAAGAAAATTAATCAAATGATGGCACAAATGAACAAAGTGAGTGACAAAAAAGATAAAAAGACTAAAAAGTAATTAAAAGCAATCCAGTCATCATATAGTTTGTAAAAGAGTAGTGAAAAGACAACCTGAAATGTATTGTACATAGGTTAATCTTTCTGCCAACTAATTAATAAACCACTTTTTCTGTTGAAGATTTGACAGGAAAGGTGGTTTTTTGTTGTTTGTAAGTTACTGGGTCTTGGATTGAGGATGAGTTACCAGATGGCAAGGGGGTATGGGGCGGTCGCGGGGCCCCTATGATCGGTTGGTGAGGGAATATGGGCGGTCGTGGGGCTCCTATGATCGGTTGGCGAGGGGATATGGGCGGTCGTGCAGCTAATACGATCGGTTGGCGAGGATTTATGATCGGTCGTGATACCATCTTCTAGCAAAAGAATAGAAAAAACATCCATTCAGCTCCCTGAATGGATGTTTTCTTAGTCTCTGAAACCAAATCGCCCTAGAAACTCCTGTACTGTCTTTTCGTATTGCACCGGATTGTCATTGAACGATTTGGCGTGGGTACCCTTTTGAAAGAGCTTCAGCATTTTGTCACCTTGTTTTGCTGCGTACAATTCTTCCGTCATATAGGGAAGGATGAAATCATCTTCCATACTATGGATGAAAAGAACAGGTTTCACAATGTTTTTAACCACTTCACGCGGTGAGACCAAGTTCAGCGTATAACCGTCACGCATTTTAAGAAAAACGTTGGCAATACGCAGAGCCATGGATGAGCGTATAGGAGTATTTTTTCTTAATATATGAAGAATCTGTTCAGAAAAGTCCGAAAATGGACAATCGACGATATGGAAATTTGCTTCATCCTTAAATGTGCCTGCATACAAAATTGTTGTTGCAGCACCCATTGATTCGCCATGGATGCCAAGCAAAGCTCTTTTTCCAATCCGTTGCCGCACGGCATGGACAATCGCCTGCAAGTCATTTTTTTCATAATACCCGAAACTCGTTGTCTTTCCGCCTGAGTCCCCGTGTCGTCGATGATCATAGACGACAGAGTTAAAACCAAGCCGTTCAAAAAGACGTGCATATTTCATTGAATTAATCTTATTTTCGGTTACACCGTGACAAATGATCACGGTTTTCGCCGTTTCAAGTGGTTTCAGAAATATCGCCCTCAATAAATAACCGTTTGGTGACTTAATCCACATATCATCTTTGCGCACTGTTTCATACCAATGTTCATCAAACCGTTTTGAAATTATTTCTCGTTCTAAAATAAAATTGGAATCCTTCAACTTCAAAAACATCAGCCTATTCGTGGCGACAATTCCAAAAATGGCCAGTAACGCAGTGAATGTACTAGAAATCACACCGGTTATATAAAGAACGCGCCGTTTCAACCCACTCAACTCCTTTTACAGTTGATCGTTCTCAAACAATCTGTACATTCCTGTGTCAATTGGCCGCGACACATGCGGCGCAATCACTTGGACTGCTTCACAAACTTTTTTCACATCAACGCCTGTTTCGATGCCAAGCGCATCGAGCATGTTGACTACATCTTCAGTCGCAACATTGCCCGTTGCACCAGGAGCGAAGGGGCACCCACCTAAGCCGCCCGCAGATGTATCAAATCGGTCAATGCCTGCTTGTAGCGAAGCAAAAATATTTGCTATCGCCATTTTGCGTGTATCGTGGAAATGAGCTGTTAATAGGACGTCAGGTAGTTCTTTCTTCAATGTCTTAAACAACTCATAACTTTCACGCGGATTCGCTTTCCCAATCGTATCCGCTACACTTAGCTCATCGGCTCCCATAGCGACAAATCGTTTACAAAGTGCTACGACATCCTCTATCTCTATCTTCCCTTCATACGGACAATAAAACGCAGTGGAGATGCAAGTCCGGATAAAAATGCCATCTATTTTCAGTTTCGCAAAGACGGGCTCAAGCGCATCGATGCTTTCAGCGGTTGTTCGGTTAATATTTTTAGTGTTAAATGTATTGCTTACCCCGACGAACACGGCAATACTGCGTGCACCCGCTTCAATTGCAAGCTCGGCGCCTTTTTCATTTGGTGCAAGGACGAATTGCCTGCCGACTTTCTTTGTCTTTTCTACAATTGTTTTTGCATCCGCCATTTGCGGCACCCATTTTGGAGATACAAACGAAGTCAGCTCCATTTCCTGAATGCCTGCCCCTTGTAAAGCTTCAATAAATGCCAACTTGTCGTTTTCATCGACATGCTTCTTTTCGTTTTGCAGTCCATCGCGCGGACCAACCTCGATAATTGTAACGTTGTTTGGTAAAATGAACATATCATCCCTCCTCTAGTATATTGTAATGAAGGGATGCATATACAGGCAACTTAAATAAGGGAATAGGGGGAAAAGAAATGTCGAATGAAGTCGTCATCATCAGTGCAGTTCGTTCTGCAATCGGGTCGTTCCTTGGTTCGTTGAAAGATATACCTGCAACTGATCTCGGAGCAACGGTCATAAAAGAAGCTCTCAAACGCGCTGGGGTAGCGCCGGAGAGCGTCGACGAAGTAATCATGGGGAATGTATTGCAAGCAGGGCTCGGTCAAAATCCGGCTCGGCAAGCTGCGATGAAAGCGGGACTTCCTGAAACTGTTCCTGCTCTGACCATCAACAAAGTATGCGGTTCTGGATTAAAGGCTGTCCATCTTGCCCGCCAGGCAATCCTTGCAGGAGATGCAGATATTATTGTTGCAGGCGGAATGGAAAATATGAGCCAAGCACCTTACTTACTGAAAAATGGCCGTGAAGGCTTTAAAATGGGTGACCAAAAAATAATCGATAGTATGATTTCAGACGGTCTATGGTGTGCATTTAATGATTATCATATGGGTACCACGGCTGAAAATCTATGTGACCGTTATGAAATAACTCGCGAAGAACAAGATGGATTTTCAGCAAAATCACAACAGAAAGCGGCGGCAGCAATTGAAGCCGGCACTTTCGCAGAGGAAATCGTTGCAATTGAGATTCCACAGCGCAAAGGCGATCCACTCATATTCAATCAAGACGAATATGTCAAAGCAGGAACGACTGCTGACAAGCTTGGAAAACTGCGACCGGCTTTCAAAAAGGATGGAAGCGTAACTGCAGGAAATGCATCAGGCATTAACGATGGTGCAGCTGCATTTGTTATTATGTCAAAAGAAAAAGCTGATGAGCTTGGCTTAACGCCACTCGCTACAATTGCCGCGAATGGGAATGCAGGTGTCGATCCGTCCGTTATGGGACTGGGTCCTGTGCAAGCGGTTAAAAAAGCACTGACTAAAGCAAATATGCAACTAGCCGAAATTGATTTAATTGAAGCGAACGAAGCATTCGCCGCACAATCAATCGCGGTAGGAAAAGAACTTGAATTTGATGAATCAAAACTGAATGTCAATGGCGGTGCAATTGCACTTGGCCATCCGATCGGGGCGAGTGGGGCGCGTATCTTGGTTACACTTCTTCACGAAATGAAACGTCGTGATGTAAAGTCGGGTCTTGCCACACTGTGTATTGGCGGGGGACAGGGTGTCGCAACCATCGTTACACGACCATGAACGAAAGCAGGTGAAAAAAATGGCAAAAAAACGTAAACAAACTGCACCACAGCCGAAAAAGAGAGACAATGGGACATCGGTATTTTCCGATGCACTTGATGATGATATTCTTGAAAAATTGAAAGCGGCGAAAAAAGCATTATCAGCCGCGGAAGAAACGAAAGAAGAGGAGCGTCAAGAGCAACTTCGCCTTGAGCGGAAAGAACGTGAGAAGAACAAAAGCTTTGGAGAACTACTCAAAGAGTATGGAGATACTGGATCCAAGTTCTAATAGGTGCACCGGCTGCAAGTTGGCCGGTGCTATTCTAGGTGCTCCCATTCCTAAATAATCCAACGAGCGCGACAGAGTGACCGACCATCATTTCATTTCTTCGCCATTTGCTCTTGTGCCATTCTCACCATTTCTTTTACCATATTGCCGCCAATTGGTCCACCGATTTTCCCCGCTTGTTCCGACGTCAGTTTTCCGTTATATTCTTTAGAAAATGGAATGCCAAGTTCCTCTGCGATTTCGAATTTAACGTCATCAGGTGCAGATTTATCTACATTGTACCCTTGTGCATGCATGACATCTGCCTTTAGTCTATCCAACGCTGGTCGTGCATCAGGCACTAAAATTCTATTCTTGCTAGCCATTTTATCTCCTCCTTCAAACAATAGTGTTCCCAGAAATCGAAAAATCACAACCGCAAATTGATGAAATGCCAACCGTCATAAAATTGAATTCAGCTTGTTCCTTCACAAGCAGCCAAATTTTCTTCCTTTCATTTTTCACTAAATAGGTTGATAATAAACTAAATAAATCAGTGTGAGATGTAATAAAGGAGAAAATAATGTTTTTTATAAGCAAACTTAAGAAACTTATCGGGACTACTGGCGTTTCTTACGTTGTAATCGCCTTATTGACTGCAATTGCTAGTGAAATTAAAGTGATTCCTTTTAACGGTGAGAATTTTCGATTTGGATTAGGGAGTATTGCTTTTTTTTTACTTATTCTTATTCGTCCTTCAATTCCCTTGATTCGGACGGGTTTCATCACCGGACTAACTGTCGTTTGTTTTCGCCTAATTAGCGACTTAACGAATGAGCATATTTCTTTTTTTGCAAGTTTTCAAAACCATTTTCCTGCTTTCTTGTATTATTTACTATTTGCAATCGGATTTAGCATTATTAAGATAGAATCCTACAAAGCGTCTCCGTTGTTTTTAGGGGCATGGGCTTTCTTATTCGAATTCATTGGAAATGGTGCAGAGCATCTTATGCGCTACTTATTATCAACGCATGTAGATTTAGGTATGCAGGAGTGGGCATTAGTAGGTGGAATGGCATTATTCCGCAGTTTTTTTGTTGTTGGTCTTTATAGCATGATCACGGTCTCTGAACAAAAGAAACAGGTGCAAGAGATGCTTGGCGTGGGGGCAGACCTCTATGCGGAAAGTCTTTATCTGCAAAAATCATTGGATCATATTGAACAAATTACAGCAGCAAGCCATGAGTTGTATCGCAAATTGAAAAAGGAAAACCTGCAAGAGTTAAGCGTGCAAGCATTGCTTATCACACAAGAAATACACGAAGTGAAAAAAGACACACAGCGGATTCTTTCAGGAATTTCCAGTATATCGACAGAAAAAAGGAATAACGTTCGCTTGCTTTCCGAAGTGCTCAGTTTGGTCGTTACAGCAAATGAAAAATATAGTGTTTTGTTAAGAAAAAAAATCACTTTCCATATATCTCTTTCTGTTGATTTCGAAACGACTCAACAAATTCCGCTTCTTGCTCTTTTGAATAACCTTACTGCAAACGCTGTTGAGTCAATTGAGCAAAAAGGCGAAATTGAATTAACGATATTTGAAGAAATGGCGCATACCTGTTTCATACTAAAGGATACGGGAGAAGGCATTCAGGAAGAGGATTTGCCAATCATATTTGAAGCGGGTTATACGACGAAATTTAATAATCACGGGGTTGCCGCAACAGGAATAGGCTTGTCTCATGTGCAACATATTATTCAGACGCTTGAAGGCCGAATCCAAGTTGAGTCTTCAGGTGAAGAGACGTTTTTCCGAATCCAAATTCCAACAAAGAAGCTTAGAAAGTGAGTTGAATGAAGTTGCAGTATTTTATTGTAGATGACGATACAGCCAGTCGGAAAATGTTGTCGAAAATTATTACGGAAGGCGAACTTGGCGTCGTAATTGGTGAGGCGGAAAGCGGAGTGAAGTCTCTCCCGCTCATTCATTCCACAAATCCCGATTTTGTCTTGATTGATTTATTAATGCCTGAACTAGACGGAATTGAAACGATGGAACAATTAAGAACGCAAGGATTCCAAGGCCAATTTATAATGATTTCACAAATTGTGAATAAGGAAATGGTAGGGGAAGCCTACGGCAAAGGTGTGGAGTACTTTATACATAAACCAATTAATCGTGTTGAAGTGCAAAGTATCCTAAAGAAAATGGTAGAACAATCGCGTCTAAAAAATTCTTTATTAGCTATCCGGGAATCACTGGCTCATATTGGCTCAACCACCGTATTACCTAAGAAGCAAACTATTAAAGAATGTGTTTTTTCACTGTTAAATGAGTTAGGGATCATCAGTGAACCTGGGAGTAAGGATATGGTTTTGATGATGGAGTTTTTAATGAACCGAAAAGAGACAGGGAGTCAATTGCCTTCCTTAAAAGATCTTTACGAGGCTGTAGCTAGTTCATATAAAACAGACGATAAGGATATAAAGAAGGAATGCAAGTCGATTGAACAGCGAATCCGCAGAACGATACTGACAGCAGTCACGAATTTTGCTTCGTTAGGAACAATGGATTACATGAATCCAAAGTTTGAATATTTTGCACCGCGCTATTTTGAATTTGAGGAAATTCGGCGACGGATGAAAGAGATTGATGAAAACACCAATGAACCGACAAAAGTGAAGATTAATATTAAAAAATTCCTTCAAGTGTTATACCTCGACACCGCCGAAAAGTACAATCAACGTTGATCTTTAAAACTTCGTTCAATAATAAGAGACGGGGTTTAAATCAATTACTGTGAAGGTTCTAAATAATTGATTGAGGGAAATTGTCGGATTTTGTTGGATTTCGTAATGCCCACTTATAATTGCTTACATGTTCTAAAAAACGAATGAGTAAGCGTTTTCATTTTTGAAAAGAGGTGGGTAAATGAAGAAATTTAAATTTACATTAGCGTATCAAATTCTACTTGGGTTGATCTTAGGGATTACGATCGGGGCAATATTCTTTGGAAACCCGGCGGTTGAAACATATTTGCAGCCAATCGGGGATATGTTCATCCGGATGATTAAAATGATTGTTGTACCTATTATTATTTCAACCTTAATCGTCGGAGTTGCGGGTACAGGCGATTTAAAACAATTAGGTAAGTTAGGTGGAAAAACACTTCTTTACTTTGAAATCGTTACAACAGTTGCGATTATTGTTGGTTTACTGGCAGCGAATCTATTTAAACCTGGTGTAGGTTTGGATATGTCCACAATGGAAAAAGGGGATATTTCGCAATACGTACAAACAACTGAAGAAGTATCCAATAATGGCTTTATGGATATAATTGTGAACATTGTTCCAAGCAATATTATTCAAGCGATGGCTGAGGGCGACATGCTCGCAATTATTTTCTTCTCTGTCCTGTTTGGTTTGGGTGTTGCGGCAATTGGTAAAAGAGGGGAGCCAATACTGGCCTTCTTCCAGGGAACCGCCGATGCGATGTTCTGGGTAACGAATCTTATTATGAAGTTTGCACCATTTGGTGTGTTTGCACTAATAGGGGTAACCGTTTCAAAATTTGGGTTGGAGTCGTTGATACCACTGGGGAAATTACTCGTCCTAGTGTATGCAGTCATGGCATTCTTTATCGTAGTGGTTTTAGGAGCTATTGCGAAAATGTGTGGGACAAGCGTTTTCCACCTTATCAAAGTATTGAAAGATGAACTACTTTTGGCATACTCGACGTCAAGTTCAGAAACGGTATTGCCAAAAGTAATGGAGAAGATGGAGAAGTTCGGATGCCCGAAAGACATCGTATCCTTTGTCATTCCTACAGGTTATTCATTTAACTTGGATGGGTCTACACTTTATCAAGCGCTTGCAGCGATCTTCATCGCGCAAATGTACGGAATCGAATTAAGCATTATGCAACAAATTACATTGATGGTCGTGTTGATGGTTACATCTAAAGGGATTGCGGGTGTACCGGGCGTTTCTTTTGTCGTACTACTGGCGACACTTGGAACTGTAGGGATTCCGCTTGAAGGACTTGCCTTCATCGCAGGAATCGACAGAATTCTAGATATGGCAAGAACAGTTGTCAATGTAATCGGCAACTCATTGGCAGTCGTTGTGATGTCTAAGTGGGAAGGTCGATTTGATGGTGCGAAGGAGAAAGAATATCTTGCGGAAATTGGTAAACCTAGCTTAAGCGTATAAAAAATCGTTACCCCTTGGTAAGCGACTTTGCCCAGTTGATATAAGGGATTCATTTGTTCAATATATAGCACGAAAAAAGCATGACCCTCAGTAGAGGATCATGCTTTTTCCATTCCCCGATAAAAAGGGGGTGCACTCGGAAAATTTGATGGTTTTTTCAATTACGCAAACTGTCCTTTCTGACGATTATTACTTAAACACTCGTCAGTGCAGTTTGATTGGGCTGACCAAAGTGATGATACAGTCGCAAGATGTTTGACACGCGATCTGTTTTTAAGTCAGTCTTCAAGTTGCACTTTTACAAAAAACTTAACGCTTACTGCTTGGTTACCACATCGAGATTTGAACCTGATAACACGGTTCTTGACAAGTGTACCGATCGTCAGCAAAGCAAATTTTCCGCCAAGGCTGTGCATTTCATCCTCAGAATCGCCTGTAGGTTACTCGTCTATCAGGTTCATCTTTCGGTAGTTCCGCCTTGTGTTCTATGTATACCCGTAGTGAATGAGGATAAACCTCATTAAAACGAAAGTTTATTAAATAATCGCGGGAACTCGATTGCCTAGTAAAAAAGGGGGGGAGAACTGGCTATAAACCTCTGATTGGAAAAGGTGATTCGGCGGTTTTATGTACCCATTGTCAAAGCCTTTGTAACATAAGTATCAGCAGTGCATTTGAATTGACTTGTTTTTTTATAAGAGTAGCATTACATATATAGTAAAAATGCTAGTAAAGGAGTCGAATCAAATGGATTTTAAAAATATTACTGTTGCAGGAAGCGGTGTATTAGGAAGTCAAATTGCTTTCCAAACCGCATTTCACGGTTACAATGTAACTGTTTATGATATTAATGAAGAAGCGCTCGTAAAGGCCAAAGAACGTCTGGCAAGTTTAAAGGAGGTTTATGCGAATTTCTTTAAAGATGCAGAAAAAGCTGAGGAAACTCTTGGGCGCTTTACATTTAGTTCAAATCTAGCCGAGGCTGTTAAGGATGCGGATTTGGTTATTGAAGCAATACCTGAAATCGTAGCTATTAAAAAGAGTTTTTATGAAGAACTTGCAAAAGTCGCGCCCGAGAAAACGATTTTTGCGTCGAACTCTTCGACGATGGTGCCAAGTCAATTTGCTGATTATACAGGGCGTCCTGAAAAATTCTTAGCACTTCACTTCGCCAATGAAGTTTGGGAAAAGAATACAGCTGAAATAATGGGACATGCGGGCACAGATGAAAGCATCGCCCAACAAGTCATCGAGTTCGCGAAATCGATTGGTATGATTCCTCTTCATGTCAAAAAAGAACAACCCGGTTATATTTTAAACTCTCTTTTAGTGCCATTTTTGAGTGCGGGACAAGGATTATGGGCAACAGGTGTGGCGGACCCGGAAACCATCGATAAAACGTGGATGATTGCTACAGGAGCACCAATGGGACCTTTTGCTATTTTAGATGTTGTCGGTATTCAAACTGCATACAATATTGTTTTAGCACAAGCGCAAGCAGATCCTACTAAACAACCGCTTGCTGATATGCTAAAATCACAATTCCTCGATCAAGGGAAGACAGGGCAAGGAACGGGTGAAGGCTTTTATAAATATCCGAATCCTCGTTACTTGGATGCAGACTTTTTAAAGGCTTAATCGGTAATAAACAGTAAGGAGCTAGCCATTAAGTAGGGCAGCTCCTTATTTTTTTGTCTGCACTTAACGGTTGTTTAATTCGCTAGGTACTGCATTATGGCGCTCATTGCGGTCAAGTGTCGCAATCTTATTTAGATCCGCGTTACTTAATTCAAAGTCAAATACGTTTAAGTTTTCGTCCATTCGTGAAGGATTCACAGTTTTAGGAATGGCAACGACATCTGATTGAAGATGCCAGCGCAGAATGACTTGGGCTGGTGTTTTACCGTAGTGATTTGCAATTTCCTGAATTACAGGATCTTGTAAAACCTTGGTACCGTTCATTAATGGGCTGTATGCTTCAAATAGAATGCCCTGTTCTTTACAAAACTCCTTGAGTTCTATTTGCTGTAAATAGGGGTGACACTCTACTTGGTTCACAGTTGGCATTATTTCGCATTCAGTTATGATTCGTTGTAAATGCTCGATATCAAAGTTGCAGACTCCTATTGCCTTTGCACGGCCATCTTTATAAATCGTTTCTAATGCCTTGTATGATTCAACATACGTATCATACATAGGTGTGGGCCAATGAATTAAATAAAGATCGACATAATCGAGAGCTAGTTTTTCAAGACTTTCATCGAATGCTTTTAGTGTATTTTCATAGCCTTGATCAGCATTCCAAAGTTTGGTTGTAATGAATAGTTCCTCTCGTGGCACATTGCTCGTGGCAAGTGCTTTTCCGACGCCAACTTCATTGCGATAAATTTTTGCGGTATCAATCAAACGGTAGCCAGCTTCCAGTGCTTGTTCCACTGCAGTTTTTGCTTCCTCATCAGGGATTTTCCACACACCGTAGCCAAGTTGTGGGATATCGAGTCCGTTGTTTAGTGTTTTAAATTGCATAAGATCGCTTCCTTTCTTTGCTATTCTATTAGTTTATCATAGGTTTTAGAAAATTGAATTTTTTGAGGTGTGCATGAGGTGAAAATATCTCAAGGTAGTAAGCTTACAACCTTAAGACGCAACAAAACTTGGACAATGGTTCCTGTTTTGAAAAGTTATAAAAAAAATGGTTTATGCCACCAAAGATCTTTGCTACTATCTGCTAAGGTCTTTTTAACTTGTTCGAAGAAGTGCATTGGAATAAAAACGATTGAATTTGTAACGTTATGGAAATTGAAGCCTCATTAGCTGTTCGGATATGACACCTGTCATCATCATTTTCTTACACCTGTGAATATGCGATGGACTTCCTGACAGCTACAATGAAGACAACAACTTAAGCTGGAGGGAGATTACTATGGGAACGCATCGTAATAGAATAAGATTATTGGACATTTTACGCGGTTTTGCAGTATTAGGAACGCTCGGAACAAATATTTGGATATTTGCCCATCTAGGTGATTTAGGGGCGATTACCACTTTGGACTTTGCAGGGAGATCGGAGACCGATGACTTAATCCGTATGTTTGTTTTATTTTTAGTGAATGGAAAGTTGTTAGGTTTGCTAACGATCATGTTTGGCGTTGGTGTCGAATTGAAGTATCGGCAAGCTTTGCGAAATGGAAAAGCGTGGCCAGGTGTTTATCTTTGGACATCCGCCTTTCTCATTGCGGAAGGGTTCCTGCATTTTGTATTTGTCATGGAATACGATATTTTAATGAGCTACGGAGTGACAGCCGTCATTGTCGCTTTCGTTATAAAAGGTGGAAATCGTTCGATTAGCAGGGCAATGTGGGGATTTGGAGGCTTTCACGTTGTTGTCATTCTGTCGGTTCTACTACTTGGCTTGCTTGGCGCAAATATGTCGCTCGGGAGCTTCCAAGAAGTAACTGCCTTGTATCAAAACGGGTCATGGTTCCAACAAGTCGACTATCGCCTGTCCAATTTTCTCATACTCAGGGCGGAAGCCATCTTTATTATCCCGATGAATATTTTCCTCTTCTTGTTGGGAGTTCGGATGATGCGCGCAGAGGTTTTTTCGCCTACTGAAAAGGGGCGACATCAGCGGAGTAAACTGTTGAAATTAGGTATTTTCATTGGAATCCCTCTGAATCTTTTTATTTTCATTCCGGGCGGAGTTTTTGATATGCCGGTCCGTTATCTGTTTGCCCCTTTGATGGCACTTGGCTATGTCGCTATTATTTCGAAAATGGTAGAATGGAAGAAATGGAACGGCTTTTGGAAACTTTTTGAAAATGCCGGAAAGATGTCGCTAAGCTGCTATGTCATGCAAAATATTATCGCTTCGGTTTTATTCTACAGTTGGGGATTAGGGCTCGGAGGCAAATTAAGTGCGTTGCAAATCATTGGGATTTGGTTATGCATTTCAATGATTCAACTTCTATTTGCTTCGGTCTGGCACAGGTATTTTGCATTCGGACCAATGGAAACAATCCGCAGGCGGGTTCTTGGGACGCTTTCAATGAGATGAAAAGGGGGAAGGCGATATGAACGTGAAGATTTACCCGAAAGAACAAATGAAACATTATTTGATCGTCGATGCAATTTCTCTGGTCTTCCTGTTTTTTATCGTTCTTGAAACAGAAACTGTCTTAGGAATGCCTTTGCGCCTAGCTTTGTTAGCTATCTTTCTCTTCACGTTCTATATTGGTTTATGGTATCGGGACGGGAGATTGCTGCTAGCTGTGTTAGTAGGCCTTGCTATCCTCACTGTCCTTGGGGTACTCATTAAACCAGCTGTACTACTGTTTGGATTCAGTTTTGCGGATTTCTTGGGAAGAGCAACTAGTCACTGGCACCGCGGAATAGGCATAGCGGCGATTGGTGCCATGTTCCTAATCGTTTTTTTCACGACATTCGATATGGGATTCGGATGGGAGCATTCGGTCCTTCTGCCCATCATGATTCTGCAAATGGGTTTCCCTCTGTTGATTTACATTCAGGATAAAAATATGCATTTGAAGGATGAATTGCTCGTAGCCAATCATCAGCTTGAGCAACAGTCCATCGAGGAACAGGAGAGGCATCGCATTGCAAGAGATCTCCATGATACATTAGGGCAAACATTAACGATGATTAAACTAAAAAGCGAGCTAAGCGCCAAATGGATTGATCGTGATGTGGAACAGGCCAAAAGAGAGTTAGTGGATATTCTATCTTCGTCAAGAATCGCATTGAAACAAGTGAGAGAGCTAGTCTCTGAAATGAAATTCATTCCGTTGAATAAAGAAGTTGAACAGCTGCGGCATATACTGACGCAAGCTGGAATTGATGCGAAGGTAGAAGTAGAGGAAGCGCCTTCCCTTCTTTCTAGCGTAGAAGAAACGATGCTTAGCCTTTCATTGCGCGAAGCGGTAACGAACGTTATTAAGCATAGCGAGGCTACCCATTGTCTGATTAAGCTACGTGTGGAAAGTGATACATACCATGTTCAAGTCGTTGATAACGGAATCGGTTTGCAGCAGATGAAAAACGGAATGGGTACGCAAACGATGAAAGAACGGATGCAGGCGATACTTGGAAGTGTCACTGTGGAAGATTATGTGCCAGGTGGTACAAGCGTTTCGCTTCGTCTATCAGTAAGTCATCATGAAAGGAGAGTCCTGAAATGATTCGAATACTCATTGCGGAAGACCAACAGATGGTTCGTAGCGCTTTCACTTCTTTATTACAGTTCGAACAGGATATCGATGTGATTGCTGCCGTATCCGATGGGAAAATAGCTTATGACTCAATCAGGCAACTTGTCCCTGACGTATGTATCTTAGACATTGAAATGCCAAATCTGAGTGGTTTAGAAGTTGCCCGAAAAGTCCGTGAAGACCGGCTGCCTTGTAAAATCATTATTGTTACGACATTCGCCCGTCCAGGCTATCTGCAAAAAGCGATGGATGTGCAAGTGGAAGGGTATTTGTTGAAAGATGAACCGATTGACTACCTTATCCAATCAATCCGCCGAGTAATGAAGGGAGAAAGGGTCATCAGTACAGATCTGTCGGCAATCCTATTCATGCAGGAGAAGAACCCACTTAGCGAAAGGGAGGCAGATGTACTGCGTTTGACGAAAGATGGGCTGACAACGGACGATATTAGCAAAACACTGTTCTTGACGAAAGGAACAGTACGGAACTACGTCTCATCAGCCATTCAGAAGTTGGAAGCGGAATCCAGGTCAGAAGCGGTGCAGATTGCGTTGGAAAAAGGTTGGATTGAGTAGTTGGCCTATTTCTTTGCAAACATGTTTTCCGAATCGGACCTTTCAATTGAGCAGGAGTAAAGATAATGGAGGTACGCTACGCATTATGATTCAAGCAGCGCAGACATACTGGAATGCGTATTGAAAGAACCAAGCTAGACCACAGTCAGTGAGTGTGTGGCAATTCGGGATTGAACCTGATTACTTTGCACAATTAGGCGTGGATGGAATTCACGGATGATATGTTACTCGTTTGCAAACGTTTTAAAGTGATTGATGTGAAAAATGGGGGAGATAAAAATTACTTATTTAAAAACTTAATTGACCCTTACCTGTGCATGATACAATAACAAAAAATTCATACACGTGATAATCAATCATCCCTTCTGATTATTTCTAGAAATTAAAATAACTGATTTCCTCAAAAGCGCTTTAATCTTTCAAAATCTTTAACGGTATAAATTTGTACTTTCTTGACGTCACCCCATTGGTAAACTCATTGGCAACGAGTGGTTCATTCTTATGGCAGTAATCATTACCATCGTGAAGAAAAAATAAATTTCATCAAGCTGTATCCTTTTTCGAATGAATTGTCTATATAAAGAGTGAAGGCAGCGTTCGTCTAGGCAAAAGACGCTCAGGTCACAAGTCAATCCTGCTGTGCGGCAAAAAGCGTCGCTTCGCATGCTTGCCTTGTGCCTGTCGCGTCTAAACAGGCGCCCTGCGTTTTTGTACTTCATTTGAGGAGGATTCGTGATGAATTTATTAATAAAAGAGTCGCCGCTTCAAGTGCTTCCGTCGCTTGCGATGGAAGTGGGATTAAACGCGGCTGTTTTACTTCAGCAACTACATTTTAGATCGCTCATCTCGACGAATGTCCGGGATGGGCATAAGTGGGTTTACAAAACATATGAAGAGTGGAAAAACGAAGAGTTCCCGTTTTGGTCTGTTATACAATGCTGCCAGGGCAGTTGGTGCAACTTGCGCCTTCGATGACGGCAGAATCACCCCAAGAGGAAGTGCAGATTGCCCCCTCTACAGAGGGCAAAATGCCCCTAGCAATAACCAAAGAGGTTAAGAGTATTAAAAAAGAACTTGTCGAGAACGATCTCGACGTTGTGTCTGTCATTGAGTATTTAAATGATAAAGCAAACAAGCAATTCAAAGCTTCCTCGAAGGCGACAGCACGATTGGTGAAGGGGCGTTTCTCTGAAGGGTACACAGTGGCGGATTGCAAAAAGGCCATTGACACGAAAGCGAAGAACTGGCTGGATGATCCACATTGGCAGAAGTATTTACGTCCTTCCACATTATTCAATGCGACGAATTTTGAAAACTATTTGGAAGAATCGAGGGGCAGTGACTTGCCAGAAAGCAGTCCACCAAAGCCACTCGAATTAGACTTTAGCAAAGGGGAGGCGTAACGGATGGCGTGTCAGGAGCAGATTGAAAAAAGTGTGTTAGGAACGATGTTGGCGGAGAATTATTTAATGATCGATAGTAAAGTGAAATATTATTTTTTCATCAGCCAAATTTATTACTAAAGGCTTTGGTTTTGTTTTGTTGGAGTTCCTAATGTGATAAAATAGTACCATATAGACAATTTACGATTATCGGGGGACATGCTGTATGAACAATCAAACCTACTTCTATCAATTTCTTGAACCGCTCTCTAAAGAACTTGCATTTGTCGCACGTGAACTTGAAAACAGTATCTTCTCTAGTCCTCGTACAATGCTTACCCACGCGAGAGCGTTCGTTGAAAATATATTGCAACAAGTCATTCTGGCAGAAAAACTACCTAATGAACAATGGACAAACCTTAAAGAACGACTCGATCTGCTAAATGACAATGGTTATTTAACACCCGATATCCGTGACGCGCTTCACCACGTTCGCCAAATCGGCAACAAAGCGGCACATGATACCCGTAGATTCCGCTATTCTGAAGCGCTCCTTTCATGGGAAGCCATCTACACAATCGTCAAATGGTACGTCGAAGTATACGGACCTGTTGACCTTATCGTACCGGAATATGTGGATCCATCACCACAAGAAAAGACGTACGCCATCAGCGAGCTAGAGGGGCGGTTGAAAGTGCTTGAGGAAATGCTAAGACAAGCACTAAATACCGAGCCAATAGATCCCGGTCAAAAAGAACCTGCCACCATACCTGTGATGATCCCGTCCGTTACAGAACAACCAGGCTTTACAACAATCCGAACACTGACATACAAAGGGCAAACACTCGACATCCCATACTTCCTGCGCGATGCTTTCCTGTTGCCGCAGCGCTTCGACAAATCCGAAACGTTCCTCATTCGTCTCGGAGCAGAGCAACAAGCACGCATCATGAGCGAACTTCCAAACGACCTCGAAGGCTTGCACAAACACGTCAAACGCTATACCGAAAAAAATGACGAAAACCTCTTTGGGGAATTAAAAACGTTTATCGAAGAAGAGAAAGTTCGTAGACAATTACTACTGGATCGACCAGGTGAACTATTTTTCTTCTACAAAGCCGACTATATTGTTGTAACAGAAGAACTGGCCATGATTCCATTCACAGTCGATGAATTCACAGGAAGCCCAAGTCTTCTTAAACAATTGAAGGAGGACCAGATTGAAACGGTTGGGCAATTACCGAATGAGCTTGTGATCTTGGCGAAGTATGAGAATGTTGGGGTTGGGACAGTGGAGAAGGTATTTGAGCAGTTGAAGGGGAAGCAAGGAATGGAAGTAAACGTATAAGGATTAATCATGCCTGTTTGTCGCGTAGGATCTGAAATAGGTTTAGAATATTTATTTAATCAATTGAGAGATATTGGCACCCAAAGCTTGAGGGAGTAACGAGAAAGAAGAGCTTTATATATATCTTGCGAATGATCTTAAATAAAGTATGATAGTATGACATGCGTGTTGATTAACCAAAATTATACAGTGTTCAATTGATTT
>DYWT01000016.1 GCA_020742515.1 Sporosarcina psychrophila | reverse complement strand
AACTCCCCATCGATTTTTCAATCACTCGAAAGAAACAGCTATTTCAATTTGGGCTATGACGGGAAGGGTACTATAAAGAACTTAACCCCGTATTAAATGCGGTCGCCTCAATCATTGAGGGAAAGTACTTGAAGAAATAAAGAATGGATTGTCCAAGATCCATTTGAGGGAGTTCCCTTTCTCATTAAAGCTAGAGGAGAGGAATATCCCTTCATTTAAATGCCAACCCCCTTCTTAAGAACTTTATAACGTATTTACAACGCAGTTAAGCTACGAAGATTTGTCGTTGTTTGAGTCGATTTACTGCTAATTCAGATGCAATATCTGCGAAATAGGAAATCCTCTTTCAAATAATCCTTTATACGCCACTCAGAACTTCACCCTCGTAGAATTTTCCCTTTCATCAAGCCTTTAGTTGAAGAGATATAGCAAATTAAATCTCACTGGTACAGGTCCCTCCATTTTTCAAATTGACTTGGTGACTGTCACCACTACAATTCATATGCTATATTCAATACTACACCCTTTATCTGACAGGCGAAGTAAAACATTTTTGAACGATCGTGTCCCACTGAATACGGCGACCGGGATTGCTTGACCGGTGAAAGTATACTTGTTATTCTAAAGCCTTGCTCAATAGAAGAGAATGATTATGATTGGAGGGTTTTGGTTGAACGGTATTGTTATGAAGTTAAAGAAAATAACGCACAAACAAGCCTGGTTTTTCACCATACTGGCCCTTTGTTTTGTTATCTCAGTTGTCTTTGTGAATCACAATCATTCTTTTTATCAACACCCAATAGCCAAAGTCGTTCAAACCAATCTCAAAGATACCACTCAAGTCACTGATCAAAATAATAATAAAGATACGCTTTTTACTCAACGTATTATAGCGAAAGTAATGAACGGGACAGAAAAGGGACAGCTGATTCATATACAGAATGAGTATTCGTCATCAGGTGCTTATGACCAAGCATATCGGCCCGGAAATGAACTATTCGTTTCAATTGATAAGAACAAGGAAAAAAGTGCAGCATTAACCGGAACGATCAAAGATGTAAAGCGTGACAAATACGTTATGATTGTCGCATGGTTTTTTGTTTTCACGTTACTGATTGTCGGTAAAAAGCAAGGATTGTTCTCTGTCATTAGTCTAGCATTGAATGCTGCTTTGTTATCCTTCGCTTTGGATTTATATGTCAACAACTACGGTGTAAGTTTGTTATTTATCTGCAGTATAAGCGCAATTTTATTTACTGTCGTATCTTTACTGCTCATTAACGGTTTTAATGAAAAAACGTACGCGGGTATTGTAGCGACTCTGCTGGGAACTTTTATTTCGCTCTTTATTGCATATGTTGCGTTATGGGTCACTTCCGAAAATGGACTTCGGTATGAGGAAATGCAGTTTCTTACCCGCCCCTATCAAGCTGTATTTATGGCAGGATTATTCCTTGGATCCTTAGGTGGTGTCATGGATGTCGCTATAACGATGTCTTCTTCTATCTTCGGCCTGTACGAAAAGAATAACAGCATCTCCATAAAAGCACTGAAAACGTCCGGATTAGAAATTGGAAAAGATATCATGGGAACGATGACAAATATTTTGTTTTTTGTCTATATAAGCGGCTCGATTCCTATGCTCATTTTATATATGAATAATGGCGTACCACTGTCATATGCGCTTTCCATGAACCTATCACTGGAAGTAGCCCGGGCCTTAGCTGGCGGTATTGGAATCGTGTTAGCCATTCCGATCAGCCTGTATGCTTCCATTTTTTTCGTTAATCGAAAGAGGGCAAAATCATGAGTGTACAAGTATTGCTGGGAGCTATTTTACTCTTATTAATGGTACTTATTGGCGGTAAAAAAGGGGCACGATCTTTTTTCACCTTGTTCCTAAACTTTTTTATATTTCTTATTACGGTTATTATGATGTCGATACCAAGCGTGAACCCAATTATACTAACTATAATTGCATGCATAGCTATTAGTTGTGTTAATTTGTTTTATATTAATGGCATAAACAGTACAACAAAAACAGCATTTATTTCTTCCATGATCACGATTGTCATTTTGCTCATTTTTATAGTAATCGTAACAAAAATGGCGATGATTCAAGGGTTTGGTGAAGAAGAAGTTGAGGAAATCAGTATTTTTTCTCTTTATGTCAGCGTGGATTTTGTTAAAGTAGGAGCTGCGGTGATTATTATGAGTGCAATCGGCTCGATTACAGATATCGCCATTTCGATTGCTTCCCCTATGCGCGAATTATTTCATCATGAACCATCTATCAAGAGGAAAGAGTTATTCACATTCGGATTAAGCATCGGGAGAGATGTCTTGGGTACAGATACGAATACATTATTTTTCGCCTTCTTTGGAAGTTATCTGGGATTACTAATATGGTTTAAGGATTTAGCTTATTCTCTCGGAGAAATTGTAAATTCTAAAGTCTTTAGTGCGGAATTAATTACAATATTTTGTGCTGGTATAGGGGTTGCCATAATAATTCCAATTACAGCTTGGACAACTGCCTATTCGTTATTGAAAGTGGAAAAGAGAAAGCAAGGTAACAAACTCTAAAACAATTATGTTCAAAATAAATCCATACACCCCATTTCAGAAGAAATGATAGTTGAAGAATGATGAAAAGCCTTGTAGAGAAAAATCTCCAAGGCTTTCTTTTTTTGATGTGTGCCGTTAACCTTATAATTATTCAGTGGTACGAATGGTGTCTCAATTGCTTTTTTATGTTGAATACGTAAAAAAGTACTGTCCCAAATTCGAGTCGTTCGAATTGTGACAGTACTTTTTGTTAACGGATAGTTACCGCTCAAGATTATGTTCTTGGACAAACCCTTTTAGAATCTCGCTTAAGTTCGGGCTGCCCACTTCGTCTAAATCATAGTGCACACGTGTACAAGGTTTGTTAATCGAAATGATGCGAGTCAAATCCATCGGTGTTCCAATGATCACTGCATCACAGTCAGCCTTATTGATGGTTTCTTCAAGATCTTTCAATTGCTGTTCACCGTATCCCATCGCCGGTAGGACGTTTCCAATATGTTGGTACTTGTTGAACGTTTCAATTAATGTACCCACTGCAAATGGGCGTGCGTCAATAATTTCTTTCGCCCCTAAACGTTCAGCCGCAACTGAACCCGCACCAATTTTCATCTCTCCGTGCGTCAACGTCGGACCATCTTCAACGACTAATACACGTTTTCCGGTAATACTCTCCGGGTGATCGACCGTGATCTTGGATTCGGCTTTAATGATACTACTGTTCGGACTTGCGAATTTAATATTATTTTCTACAATTTGAATGGCTTCTTTTGTCGCACTATCGATTTTGTTAATAATCGCCACATCGGCTGTTCGTAAACTTACTTCGCCAGGATAGTATTTCAACTCATGACCAGGACGATGCGGGTCCAGGACAGTAACGGCTAAATCAGGCTTGAAGAAAGAGAAATCATTATTTCCTCCGTCCCATAAAATCACGTCACAACCATCCGGATCGTTTTCAGCGGCCGCTAAAATATCCGCATAATCAACGCCCGCATACACAATATTACCGCGCGCCACATGTGGTTCATACTCTTCCATCTCTTCAATCGTACAATTATGTTTCTTTAAATCTTCTACTGTTGCAAAGCGCTGTACACGCTGTGCGTTTAAATCGCCGTAAGGCATAGGATGTCTGACCGCAATGACTTTTAAATCATGCTCCAGTAACGTTTCGATAATTTTGCGTGACGTTTGACTCTTTCCCGTTCCAGTTCGAACAGCGCAAACGGAAATGACGGGTTTATTGCTTTTTAACTGTGTTTTTTTAGGTCCTAGCAACGTGAAGTCAGCACCCGCCGCATTCACAATCGCACCCACGCCCATTACATCTTCATAACTGCTATCACTATAGGCAAACACACATTCATCCACCTGCAACTCTTCAATCAGCTCCGGCAATTGATCCTGTGAATAAATCGGAATCCCTTCCGGATAGAGTTCGCCCGCTAATTCACTTGGATATTTACGTCCATCTATATCAGGTATTTGCGTTGCCGTAAAAGCAACAACATTATACGCCTCATTATGACGATAAACTGTATTAAAATTGTGGAAATCTCTACCTGCAGCACCTATGATAATCATATTTTTTCTGTTCATAGCAATCTCTCCTATAATCTCAATGTCTTTGTTATAATTATAGATTATATTGCATTTTAATACAATCGGAATTTTTATGAATTGACTGGGTGACAGTCACCCAGTCAATTTAGACACTATTCCGATAACTAATCACCAGATTATGAAGGATCCATTTTTGCAGGAAGGGTATCCCAATGAAGGTAGTTTATATGGATATATATTATTTCAATTTTGTTGATAAGCAGAAAGAGGAAGGCAACCAACATATTGATATGGTTGACTTCCTCTATTTCTATATACGGTTATAGTACGGTTTCCAAGTAATTCCCTAACTTTCCCGTCTGGCTTTAGCTGCGAGCCAGTTCCCGATTGATTGTATAATTTGAACGAAAATAATTAAGACGATTACTGTGACAATCATAATAAAAGAATCAAACCTCTGGTAACCGTAAGAAATGGCTAAATCGCCCACTCCTCCACCTCCGACAGCCCCCGCCATCGCTGTTGCCCCCAGTAATCCGATCATCGCTGTCGTCATGCTAAGGATAAGAGATCCAAAAGCTTCCGGCAACATAAAGTACCGGATTGTCTGAAGCGGGGTAGCCCCCATCGACTTGGCCGCTTCAATAATTCCATCATCCACTTCTAAAATAGAATTTTCGACCAAACGTGCTATGTAGGGCCCTATATAAATAATTAGCGGGACAATAGCGGCCGCAGTTCCAATTGAAGTATGAACGATAAAACGCGTAAATGGAACAATTGCAACTAATAATATGATAAACGGTAAAGACCTGACAATATTAATAATCGGGTTAAGAATCGCAAAGAACACCTTATTTTCAACTATGCCGCCCGGACGGGTAACGACAAGCAATATGCCAAGAGGAATACCGATTAGAGCACCAATCAGCAAAGAAACACCTATCATGTACATTGTATCTACAAGAGACTGTATGAATTGATTGAACGTAACCGTCGTTTCCATCATAAGCTTGTCAACTCCATCGCATTTGTTACTTCTTTCTCAATGAAATCAGCAGCATCCTCTACTCTATTTCCCTCGCCAATTAGCTGTAAAATCATGTAGCCAATCGTATCATTTTGAACTTCATGCATACTTGCGAAGATAATCCTAACTTCAATATCATAATTGCGAATAAGATTGTTGACGATTGAATCTGTTTCTACTTTTCCAGACGGAATTCTGTACAACTTGCTACCGGGGATTTGTTCCATTCTATTTCGTATACTGGCCGGGACTGTATCATGAATAACGGTTCTGACCAGCTTTTTAGTCGATTCCTGTTGGGGATTCCCAAAAACATCCCTTACATTGCCCACTTCAATAATTCCCCCATTTTCCATGACAGCCACTCGATTACATACTTTTTGAATGACACTCATCTCATGGGTAATAATAATAATTGTAATTTTATATTCTTCGTTTATCCTTTTGAGTAATTGCAATATGGAATCCGTCGTCTGCGGGTCCAATGCGGACGTAGCTTCATCGCATAATAAAATGGATGGATTAGTAGCCAGCGCACGCGCAATTCCGATTCGCTGTTTTTGGCCTCCCGACAACTCATTGGGATAACTTTGCGCTTTGTCAGTTAAGCCGACAAATTCCAGTAATTCCATTACCCGTTCTTCAATAACTTTCTTGTCCGTTTT
>DYWT01000015.1 GCA_020742515.1 Sporosarcina psychrophila | reverse complement strand
TGTAGCTATAATGAAGCAGAATTTGATGTGGTTTTCACATTATATTCTTGGAGAAAGTATGAAAGATTTTAGGGTTTTATGATTAATAAATGGATATCCTCACAGGATACATAAGGATAAAACAGTCTCCCTAAGGAAGCTTTTTTTTCTTATTGAGCCTGTGATAGTGGCTCTATGATTTCCACTGTATAATACTCTGGCAACTACATTGACTAACAATTTTATGGCAACGTCAAGCCAGTAAGCTCCCTTTACCTTTGCAGGTACACGGAAATAATATAATCGTAAAATTATGCAACTGGATCCTGTAAAAGAACTGAGCATTATTTCTCACTCAGTTCTTTTATTTACATAAAAAAAAAGACTTTTAACTAAACCTGCTAATCGTTTGTGAAGAATTGCACTTAAACTAACGAGGAACTTTACTTCAAGAAGAAAGATACTTTTTGTAGGGAACTTTTGTAACATTAAGTGATGTAGTGTAAATGACTTCAATGAACAGGGGGTTATACATTATGGAGAAAGAAGATAAAGATAAACGGGAAAGAAATCCTATGATTAATTTAGCTGATTCAGTTAACCGTTCAATGGTTGGTGACCCAAGTGCATTAGGAAATAGTGGGTGTCTTACAAAAATCATTGCATTAGTTATCATTGTTTTTGGATTGTTTATTCTTTCCCGATGTTCTTATTAAACTAACGAGTGCTTTACTTCAAGACGGAGTAAAGCCTTTTTTCTTATTGAACTAAAGCAGCTGTTTCGTTTAATAAGATTATGTTTCATTTTGAAACTTTTACCAATGGATACCGTCAAACCTACGTATGGAGAATTGTTGTGAAATGTGTACTTTATTTTTGAAAGGAGAATTTAGAAATGATGAAACAAGCTATAATTTCAGGAGTTATATTTAGTTCAATTTTATTGGTTGGATGTAATGGAAACGAGAACGAAGAACAAGTTCAAGTACTAGAAAGTGAACAAGACGTAGTAGAAAGTGAACAGGAAAAATTATTATCTGAATTACGAGATGAAATAATAGTATCTATTACAGAACAAACGGCAATTGAGGCGGATTCAATAGCAATAATGTTAGGTGGTAATGGTAAAGAACTTTCTGTATCTGTAAGTTTCCCGAAGGATATAAAAGTTGATGATACGTTGATCCGGCAAATGGTTGAAGATTCTGTAAAAAAAGTTTCTGAAACAGAAAACGAAACAATTAGCGAAGAAAATATAACAATAAAAATTGAGAAATACTAACGGAGAAGTTCTTAAAGGATATAACAATCAACCTTAAAAGTACTATAAGATTGTGAAAAAATGTACTTAAACAAACGTGTGCTTTACTTCAATTAGGGGTTAAGGATCCTCTTTTTTTAACTAAAGGGTTAGTTGAAGAGTGTTGTATAATAAATGGATTGCACTGATTGCTCTCTTTTCTTTACCTACTTCTATTCACATGTTTATAAATAAAGAAAACTTGAATGTGTTGAATATACGTACAATGCTTGTAGCAATCATTATACTCATGTGGTGTAACTGGTCATTTCGCGTACAGCCTATTCATACAGCTTATGTAGAAAGTAATAATGTTCTTTCAAGACCGTACTTAATCTCTGAAAAGAGGAATTCAAAAACACCATTAATTGAGATGTTTTTTATACCAAGTACACTATATATAAATCCATTACCCCTGTTCTCTTTAAAAAAGAATCAAAAATAATTGAGGAACGTGGCAAAATAAAGTTCAAGGAAAATATAGTTGAAACGGTTGAAATAGATGGGAAAATCTATATTAAAACTGACAATCGTCGTTTATTGCCGATTAAATAGCAGAGGACGCAAGTTTATTATTACTGGCGTCCTTTTATATACGTGATTACATATTACTGGTATTCTATGTTTAAAATCGCAAGGGGGTAAATTACATGAAATCAAAACTATTAATCGGTGCGGTTGTTCTTGCGGTTGGCATTGCAATTGTGGGGGTACGTGAATACACGGGAATTGAGAAGGTAAGCGGCGGCAAAGTAAAGAACGAAACGGTTGTCGAAGTTCCGAGGGTATCGACCGCGCCCGAAACTAAAAAGTACGACAAGGAAGTCGGTGAATGGGCTTCGGCAATGGTCACGTTGCTTTCCGAACCGATGGACGACCCGAAATTGGGGGAAGCGAACAACGACGAAGGTTTCGAATATTATTTGAAGGCACAAGAGGTCATTTGGGCTTTCCCGACACATTTGATTGCTGAGGATAAGGAAATCGAGAAAGAACATTCGAATTTGTTCCTTCTTTCAAGTTACATCGGACACAACCAATTTGTCCGCACGGCACATTTAGACCCGAATGGGCAAGCGAAAGAAGATACGTCACTTTCCGACCAATGGAAACCGACCGATGATGATATGCGACAAGCGTTCGAATATATGAAGCAGATTGTGTACGACATTGACGTTGAAGTCAATCATGGTGGCGAAGGTGAAACGTTTGGCGTGACCCATCTATTGAATGGCGATAAGACTTCCGAAATGGAGGATTTTGTCACAGGGAAATCAAGTAGGATAGGATGGAATGATTAACTCTCGACCTCTCACACCACCGTTCGTACCGTTCGGTATACGGCGGTTCAATTAAGATGGATGAGAAATGTCTTGTGATCCTATCTACTGGCAAAAGCCTCTTTCTTGATTGCGGGTTCTAACACAATGTCGTATGAATAAAAAAATGCTTATTTTCAACTAACTAGAGGCTTTACTTCGGGAAGAAGTAAAGCCCTTTTCCTGATTGAACTAAAGGGGCAGGTTAGTTGAAAAGTATTGTTTAACTTGTGTTCAACAATCGGGCCATTTTGTTGAGGATAAATTAGAAAGAAAAAATGAAGGTGGGATGAAATATGTTCGATGCTGGTTGGCTTAACATCGGCAGTTTGGTACTTGGATTAGTAGCTTGGATAATTCCTATTATTAATCTTGCGACAGGTAAAAAACAGACGAATAAGAAATGGATTGCTCTTACCATTCTCAGTTTCAGCGCTTGCGCTATTGCAATATGTTTACAAATTTTTTATGACCTTTACTTGGTAAACATTAAAGACTGGTCTGCTCTGTCGGAAATGCACGGTGTAGCTGTTGCTTCAACGGTACTTGTCATTGTTACCATTTTATTAAATGCACTTACGTTGTTTTTATATCGGGATAGGGGCAAATTGTAAAACAATCGGGCGCGATTGTCATACAACGTTGTGCTGCAATTGGGCCATTTAATTCACTAAAGGGGATGTGGAAAGTGGAAAGGAAGTATAGTAAGTATTCCGTGATTCTAATTGTCGTTGGGATTTTTATTGCGTATATGATTTTTCCTCCTATCAATATAACATTTGGAGTGTGGTCCATGGTAGCCATCCCCATTGGTTTCGCTATCTATTTAACAGGTATAACACTTGGAATTATCGCTTTTTTTAAGAAGGAAAAAGGGTTTATTAAATATATCGCGTTAATTTCCATTGCATTAGGTGTTTTATATGTTGTATTTCTCTTAGCAATATTCGGAGGGGAGATTTAGTTTGTTGAAAAGTAATAATTCTGTAAACTGGCGCTTTTGTCATGTAAAGTTGTACCAGAATCGGGCCATTTTGTTTAAAATAAGATTCAACAAGAAAGGAGAAAATATTGAAGAAAACATTTCTTATTTTAATATTTTTCGTCACAACTTTGATTTTGGTTGCTTGTGGGGGATATACGCCCGACAACAATTGGGTGTTGGAAAAGGATAGATTGAATGAAGATCCTGAAATTGAAAACTTTGTGACTAGTCTTCAGGATAATCCTGATAAAAGGGGATTTAAAGTATTTACAATATCAGAAGGTAGAAAAATGGTAGTTATATCGACTGGAGATGTTGAGAGATCATTGGAACTAGATAATGTTAAAGTAGATTCAGGAAATACCAAAGTTATATTAAAAGAGATGGAAAATAAAAACGATGAAGCTAATCCGTACATTATGGTTGGCATAAGTGCTATAAAGGGTGAGCTTTTCGTTCAGGATGCAGATTTGAATAGTTATGACGAGTTTTAGTGAATTCCTAAACAATTGGGCGCAGTTGTTGAATAAGCGCTATGCTTTAATCGGATTAGATTGAAAAAAATGTATGTTAAAATTCGATCAAAATAAATTTAGATGTAGGGAGATGACTACTTTATGAAAAAAAGAATTTCTATAGTATTAACAACGATAGCTATCATTACTTTTGGTGTTTTTACTTATTATGGGTCTTTGACCGAGGCTAATAAGGAAACCGACAGTATTGTAATAGATAAAGATGGAGAAGTAGTAGAACCACTTAGTGGTAACATCGATAATAGGGGTCATTAATACACATTAATATCAGCAGACATTTTTCTTTACGTTCTATTTGTACCAATACTCACTTAAGCAATCGGGCGCGATTGTTTAATAAGCGTCGCTGTTCTAATTCAACTAACGGGTGCGTTAGTTGAATTAGAAAGGGTTTTACAAATTAGTCATGTCTAATATGTAAAACCCTTTAATTTTTCTATCTTTTATCAAATTAGGTCTTGATAACTTTGGCAGCTCTTTTCTTCTTGAACTAACTGGCAGGTTAGTTCAAGAAGATGGAGGATTAATTCTTATAGAAATAGAATAACGCTTTAGGAGGTGGATTCAATGAACATAAGAAAAGCTACTTTATCTGATGCCAAGGGTATAGCGAAAGTCCACGTTGATAGTTGGAAATCTACTTATATAAACATTATTCCAGATGAATTTTTGGAGACATTATCATATGACCAACGAACTGATTTGTGGAATCGCAATATTTCTAAAGAGGGAAATTAC
Organism: Sporosarcina psychrophila; assembly: GCA_020742515.1. Taxonomy (GTDB): domain Bacteria; phylum Bacillota; class Bacilli; order Bacillales_A; family Planococcaceae; genus Sporosarcina; species Sporosarcina psychrophila_B. Next base: position 2,299 of record DYWT01000015.1, on the reverse strand, counting down.
GTCTTTGTCGCAGAAAATAATGAGAGAGAAATCGTAGGATTTGCAGATTGCGGAAAAAGAGATGGTAATAATGTTGATAATTCTGGTGACTTAACATCTATTTATCTCCTTGAAGAATATCAAGGAAGAGGAGTTGGGAAACAATTATTGAAACAACTAGTTCTTCAATTTGAAGAACTAGGCTTCAATAGAGTTTTTGTGGAAGTGTTAGAAGACAATAAAACTCGGTATTTCTATGAATATTATGGTGCTAATTTACTTAAATCCGAAAAGACAACAATTGCAGGTACTGAATTGAATCTTCTTATATACGAATGGGATAACCTTAACGAATTAATATCTAAACTCTAACTCACATCCTCTTCAACTAACGGGGCAGGTTAGTTGAAGAGGATTGTTGAACTTGAGTCCATTTAAAATAGGTGAAATGGAAAATTTCTTTGATAATAGTAGTTAGTTCGGGAAGGGGAGAGAGAAATTTGTTTTACAGAAGGAAGTTCTACATTGTAAAGAATGAATTTGTTGCCATTTTTAATGCCCATTTTAATGAGAATAATTTACCTAATCAGATAAAACATGGTGCAAGATTAACGGGAAGATGGATGATTCCAAATGATGAAGATACTACTGAAATATTCGCTATTTGGGAATACGACAGTTACGAAGACTACGGTGAAATTGAGAAAAGTGTAAGAAGTGACAAAGCACACGTTCAACGAGTTCAAGATTGGTATGATAAACATGGCGGGAGAGATTATGTCATCAATAATTATTTATTAGAAGTGAGGAACGAAGAGATAAAAACAACATTGGATAAATAATGCTATCTATTTACTGAAACTAACGGGTGCATTACTTCAATTAGAGGTTAAGCAGCCTTTTCATCTTCAACCATTTTCATCAGTAAGTATGGAGCGGACATGGGTATTAAACGATGCAGGTTAGGGGATCGTATCGGGGGGGATGTAGATGAGAATGTTAAAGAGGATCATCATAGGGGGATTCGCTGCAATTGTGGTTCTACTTGCGGGATGTGAGGAGGAAAAGAAGGCGGTTGCTGACTTGGTGAAGACGGAGACTGTTGAAGAGATCCTTCAAGTAGATGAAACAGTAGTCGATGATTACTGGACGCAGCCGATTGATTCGCAGATATGTCAAACAATAGGTGAATGCCGCGATTTAGGGGATACATACGGAAGCGAACATTTCACCAGTTTTTTAGGAGAACTCAAAGCTTCAGACCAGATGTCGTATTTGAATGTGGCCACGGAAGAAGATGAATCTGTTCTTGCTATTGCTACTAATGAAAAGGAAGATGAAGAATCCATTATCGCTCGCTATGAATTAATAGAAGAAGAATTTGTTTTGACGAAAGGCGAAGAAGCGAGCATCTTCAAAGGCATAGCTGATATTGTACTTGCATTGTACGATCGAAATAAAGTGAATTTACAAATCCTTGATTTTCAAGAGGACGTTTACCCGTATGTTGATGTTTATGAGGGGAAATTGGTGATGCCTTCTAATTTGATAACGCATTGGCTTCAGTCCGCTACGGTAAGTACACTGATTCATGAATATGGCCATATGCTGACATGGAATGAAGCGGATTTTGTCATTTCGGAGACATGTGCAGCAGATCAATTTCACATGAAGCCATACTGGGAATGTTATAACACTGACAGTCATATGAATCTCTATTATCAAGCTTTTTTGAAGGAATATGAGGAGCGATGGTTACAGGCTGGTAATAGGACTGCGGAAGAGCGAATTGCTTTTTATGAAAAACATAAGGATTCATTTGTGACAACTTATGCTACGGTTAATCCCTATGAAGATATTGCGGAGTCTTTTTCTTACTTTATGTTAACTCCGTACAATGCCAACCCTCAAACGATACCAGCTAGAAAAGTGAACTTTTTTTATCAGTTTCCAGAACTGGTCGAGTATCGGGCGTTTGTACTTAAGGAGTTGAAAGTTCGAAAAGACGAGATGTGGTCCTTTTATTGAAGATGATACTCTAGTATACTACATGATCTTTCATAGAGTCGAGAACGTATGTATAGTAAGCGATATTCCGCAAACGAGCACGATTGCGGTCCATCGATTATTAACACACACTTAGTTGATTGGAGCGGAAGACGACCGACTCCCGTAGGATCATCGGGACAGGTAAAACAACCAACGGTTTCACACTGTTCCATTAAAGAGTGCGTTTGTTTAATAAGCGCCTCTTTTTTTGTAATCAAGTATCGGCTACCTTTATATGGTAGCATTTACTTATTGAGTAACGGAGTTAACT
>DYWT01000014.1 GCA_020742515.1 Sporosarcina psychrophila | reverse complement strand
ACTCCAGGTTGCAGGTCCCATCCCCGAAAACGAAATGCGCTATCTCAAACAGACAATCCAGCGAAGGCGCGACTTCGTGGTAGCCGGAGCGATAAGACTAAGGAGGGATGCAGTTCAATCCCTCCCAAGTGCTCTTCTTTCCGGCTTATCGCGGGAGGCATCCACAAAGCGTCGTAGCGGTATTAGCAGGATTTCTAATTCATTCCTCATGTATGGGAACAATTATAAACTTGACTCATATATATTTTAAAATATGCTACACTTGTCCCATTCATGAAAAGGAGTGTTGAAATGACTGCATGTATTTTTTGTAAAATCATTGAAGGGTCTATCCCAAGCGCAACAATCTATGAAGATGAGCACGTGCTCGCTTTCATGGATATTATGCCTGTAACGAAGGGGCATGTCCTTCTCATCCCCAAAAAACATCATGAAAACGTCTATGAGTTAACTGAAGAAGAATCATCACGCCTGTTTTCAGTCGTGCCTAAAATTGCCAATGCATTGAAAGATGAATTCAAACCTGCCGGAATGAATTTACTGCAAAATAATGGTGCTTCTGCAGGGCAAGCTGTGTTCCATTTCCACTTGCATTTCATCCCGCGTTATGATGAAACAGATGGATTCCAGCCGACATTTATAACACAGGAATGGGAATCAAGTGCAGAACGTATTCAAGAAATTGCAGCAGGCATCCGTGTGAAGCTGAAAAATTAAGCTTGCCAACTATCTGAATTCAGTGTAAGATTCGTAATAAGTTTTTCGCTGCCGATCATGAGGATACGTCAGGAGAAACTTAAAATACCAGACGAGCTGAGGAGAGATGAGAATTGAATACGAAAAATCTTGTGTTAATGTCTTTATTAATTGCTGTAGGTGCTGCGTTGTACTTAGTTATTCCCGGATATAACGGTGGAATGAAACCTGATTTCATGTTGACGATGATGTTTATCGGCATATTGCTGTTTCCCCAAGTACGTAATGTATTTTTACTTGCTGGGACAACAGGCATTATATCAGGGATTTTTTCTAGCTTCCCGGGCGGTTTTATTCCGAATGTTATTGATAAATTCATTACTGCATTTGTAATCTATGCTGTTATTATCACATTTAAAAAAGTTGCAGGCAATTTGATTGCCTCTACTGTTATCGCAGGGATTGGAACTGTATTGTCGGGAAGTATCTTCCTTTCAATCGCTATTTTCCTTCTCGGAGCAGATCTACCGTTCACGGGTTTATTCTTGACAGTTGTACTTCCAGCTGTTGCGATGAATGGAATAGCATTTTTCATTATTTATCCGATTGTAACGGGTTTGATCAGACGATCCTCATTTAAAACTGTATTATCCAACTGAAATTATAATCAAAGCTTTCCGTCTACATAAGGAAAGCTTTTTTAATGCCCCGTTTTCAGCGTCTAAACAGGCCGCTTGCGCTTTTCTTTATTGCTCAGATACCTTTAACATGTTTTAATTAAACCAGAGCAAGGAATACTATTGACAACAGGAAGGAGTGCCTTACGCAATGAAAGCATCTACATTTTTCATCGGACTCGCGGCAGGTTCAGTTGCTGCTGCTGTTACGGTATTGTATTCAACTCCCCAATCGGGAAGCCAACTTCGCACATCCGTCAAAAGCGCCTCACGCGACATGAAAGTAATGTTTAAAGACGTGAAAGTGAAAGTTGATGATTTGAAAGAATCCATCTCCCATCTATCAAAAGAAGCAAAAGAAACTGTGCCAACAGCAATCGATGGAATTAAAGGTTCCGTAGAAAAATGGCAACAATCAACGGAATCGAATAAAGAACGGATGGAAAAAGAAATTAGCGCCATCCAAACCGCCCTTGAGGAACTCGAACAGGCTATCGCAGCACAGCAAAAATAAATTTAAGACCCCAACCGATTCACATCAAAGGAACGCAGTCAGATTTCCACAGATAGCCTATATTTTATAGGTTTTCGCACGTGGAAACGACTGTGTTCCTTTTTTCATCTCCCTATTATTCTACAATACCACCTCCAAGTTGAAAGTCTTTTTGCAATTCTTACTTTTTTCTTCTTTGCTTTCCTGCTATAATAAAAGAAGCGGGAAAATAGAGAAAGAAGGTGTGTCCAATGTCAGAACAAAAGTATTCTCCAAAAGAAGCAATGATTTTCAGCCAAAGGGTTGCACAGTTGTCTAAGGCACTTTGGAAGGCTGTAGAAAAAGATTGGCAACAGTGGATAAAACCTTATGACTTAAATATTAATGAGCATCATATTTTATGGATTTCTTACCACCTTCAAGGTGCCACCATTTCTGACATTGCTAAATTTGGTGTCATGCATGTTTCAACAGCTTTCAACTTCTCGAAGAAGCTGGAAGAACGTGAATTTATACAGTTTTATAAAAAAGATGATGACCGACGGAATACATATGTTGCCGTTACTGAAAAAGGAGAAAAACTGTTACTTGAGATGAATGAGAATTACCATAACTCTAAGCATGGCATCCTAGAAGGCTCTCTGCCTATCAAAGACCTTTACGGGAAATTCCCCGAATTTCTTGAAGTAATGTCTGTTGTCCGAAATATTTACGGTGAAGATTTCATGGAAATATTTGAACGCGGTTTTACCAACATCAAAGAATCCTATGACGACCCCTTTGATGAAATGATTCCTGTCAGCCCGAAGAACGATATCGACAAACTTAAAATTCCTGTCTATGTTGCAGAGGAAAAATA
>DYWT01000013.1 GCA_020742515.1 Sporosarcina psychrophila | reverse complement strand
GTTGTATATATTAATGATAGGTTACCAATTCGATTAAGATATTGCTCGAATTCCTCTTCATCCTTGAACCCCATAACGGAGTAATCATACACTGTAAGTTTTCTCGACATAATATGTTCAATAGAGAATCGCTTACCTGTTTGTGGAGTGATCGCATCCATTCTATTGCAGTAATAACCTTCCAAAAATCTATAAATAGTAGTAGTTTTTTTACTTACTGTACCGTTTTTATTTTCTAATCTTCTTGCAGGTAAAGAATCTCTTATATCTGCTGCATATTTAGCGACTTCTTTGTTAATAAAAGATACCAACTTGTCTATATTAGGATCATTTTTATATTGTTGGATCATTTTCGGGATAAAGGCCTCAATTTGATTGGCTTGAGTAAAGCTGAATAGGATTGAAGCTACAAATCTTGTAGTAGCATCGAGTATTTTCCACTTATCTTCATTATCTACAAAATAGAAAGGCATCAGCATAGCTTTAGATTGTTCATTACCTAATATGTCATAAAGGATTGTCATTTCTTTATGACTATCTCTTAAGTAACTACCAAATTCTTTCATAGATAGTCTCGAATAAACTTCTGATACTTTATTTACATTTTTAGCAAAATCAATTAGATCTTTAGATGAAAGCTGATCATGTTTTTTCTTAAAGTATTCAAAGAGATCATTCTTTCTAACATTCTCACCTTCAAAAGCTAGAATATAGCTACTTAAAAAGCTAGAGGATGATAGTTTACTACGTCTTTTATCTTTAGTCATTGGGTACTCTAAGTTTTCACTGAATTTACTCCAATGCTGCAAGAATTCTTTCTTTTGAGTATTGTTTTTATCGTTCTTAGTAATTATTTTTAGAAACATATTTTTAATAAGGTCTAACGGTTCTAATGAACGACCTCTATCATTCAATACTTCAAACAACTGGAATGCCTTACTTTCATTTGGAGCGGTTGTCATAATTAAAAAGACGTTCTCTGTTAAATAGTTTATGAACCGAATCATTTTTTCTTCAGACATCTCTTCACTGTCAAAATATTCAGTAACGTAATCGTAAATTGATTGGATATTTTTATCGGTTTCTTTATCAGGGATATAATCAGATTCCAAGTCATCTTCCATAAGACGACGATAATAATCACCAAATGATAGGGAAGAGTCGTGGCTGATTTTTAATCCCTTATAATCTCCTAAATCACTTGTTAGACTATATCCTTTGGATAAGTTTGAGCTATAACTCCTCCATTTTTCTTGATATTTAGCAGAAGAATCATCAGCTTTATTTTTGGCATAGGCTTGCAATGCTTTAAAAATTATCGTTAAAGTAGTGAGCCGTTGCTGTCCATCGATTACCTCATAGTTTTTACCTTGACCAATTAGTACAATGTTTCCTAAAAGATATCCAGACAATTCGTCAGTTTCCTGTTCGAAATTGCGGGAATCTTCATCGAAGTCATTTATTAAATCTTTAATTTCGTTTTCTGACCATACAAAATCTCTTTGGAAATCAGGTATACTGAATACAGTATTACCGCTTAGTAATAATTCTGATACTGATTTATTGAGAGATGCTATTTTAGCATTTTCCATCATAACGCCTCCAAGTCCTTATATATCAATATATATTAAGAAACCGAACTTTTAAAGATCTTAAGTACTAAATTTTATTGGCAGGTTATTTTTTTTACTACTAAGCATGAATAAAGACTCTAGATATTAATTCTATAATTATTGTAAAATTCAAATTTATTATAATTAGATGTAGATTATTATGCTAATATTGCTTTGCAAGATACTTTTATAAATGGAGGGGAATACGATGGGGGAGAAAAAGAAAAAAAGATTTGCAGTACCTGATGCTTTTGTTATTATCTTTGGTATTTTAATTATTGCATCTATCGCTACTTATTTAGTACCGTCAGGAGAGTTTGAACGGGAGGATGTTGATGGTCGTTCAATAGTAGTAGAAGGTACATATCAAGGGGCAGAGCAAAGTCCAGTCGGTATTATGGATATTTTCTTAGCGATTCAAAATGGCTTAATTGAAAGCTCGGATCTAATTTTTATGGTATTGATTGTCGGTGGTGTTGTAGCGATTTTAGAACATACTGGTGCAATTAACTCAGGGATCAATGCATTGATTGATAAGGCAAATGGTAAAAAATATCCCTTAGTTATTTTATTTATAATTATTTTTGCATTTATGGATATGGCGGGAATTAGTGGTAACGCGATTATTGCATTTATTCCTATAGGAATAATTCTCGCTAAAGGACTGAAGCTAGACCCGTTAGTTGGGGTGGCTATGGTTTATCTGGGACAATATGTAGGTGTTGCAACTGGGACATTCGATCCAGTGATTACAGGACTCGCTCAGAATATCTCAGAATTACCTTTATTTTCAGGAGCTTGGCTAAGGTTTATTGCATTTGTTATCTTGCTCATTGTAACAATCGTTTATATTTGTCTCTATGTTAAGAGAATTAGTAACGATCCTAATAAAAAGATGGCGGAATTTGAAGTAGATGAGGAGCTTGAAGATACTCAAAATAAAATTGGGAAATTCACAGGGATACATAAAATTATTTTATTAGTATTCTTTGGGTTTATGGGGATTTTTCTGTATGGAGTATTCCAGCTTGAGTGGAATGTAAATGAATTAGCTGCAATATTCCTGCTAGCTGCAATTGTAATCGCAGCTATTGCTCGAATTAATCCAAATGAATTTGTAAAAGTATTTATAAAGGGTGCTCAGGGGCTAGTATATGGAGCACTAGTAATTGGTCTAGCAAGATCTATAGTATTAGTTCTAGAAGAAGGGGCAGTACTAGATACAATTGTTAATTATGCATTCGAACCTTTGAATGTTTTACCACCAATGCTTGGTGCAATTACGCTATTTTTCTTCAACTTATTTTTTAATTTAATCATTACATCTGGTACTGGACAAGCAGCAATTGTCATGCCATTCATTGTTCCTTTAGTAGATATGCTTGAAATAACAAGGCAGACAGGTGTTATTGCATTTAAGCTAGGTGATGGTATCACAAACATTATTACACCTACATCAGGGGTGCTTATGGCGGTACTCGCTGTAGGTAAAGTTTCGTATGTCAGTTGGTTCAAATTTGTTTTACCATTAGTTTTAATTTGGACGGTAGTAGGTGTCTTAATCGTTGCAACAGCTGTGTTAGTAAATTATGGACCATTCTAATGAAGAGGATATGACTTAAAATGGATAAAGTATTAGATTATATGGAAGAAAATAAGCAAGATATTATTAAAGATATTAGATATTTAGTTGAAAGAGATTCACCGTCAAATGATGTAGATTTGGTTGACTTATGTGCCGATCGAATACAGAAGTTATTTGTAAGATATTTTGGTTATTCAGCAGACGTAATAAAAAATAGTGATTATGGAGATCATTTACGTTTTGAATATGGAGAAGGTGAACGAACGATTCTTATTTTGTCTCATTTTGATACAGTATGGGATGAAGGAGATTTAAAACTAAAAATTGATGGGGATAAATTATACGGTCCTGGTATTCTTGATATGAAGGGTGGTCTAGTACAAGCTATTTGGTCAATTAAAGCTATAAAGGACCTTTCTTTAGAAATGCATAAAAAGATAGTATTTTTATGTACTAGTGATGAAGAGATCGGAAGCCCATCCTCAAAATCTTTAATTGAATCCGAAGCTAATAACAGTGACTATGTGTTAGTAACGGAACCACCTGTTGCAGAAACTGGTGCGTTAAAAACAGGTAGGAAGGGTTCCTCAAGATATTTCGTGGAAGTGAAAGGAAAAAAAGCACATTCTGGTAATAATCATGAAGATGGTATAAATGCAATAAAGGAAGCTGCTAGACAAATCGTATATTTAGAATCACTCACGGATTATAAGATTGGTACTACGATTAATGTGGGATCTATTAAGGGTGGAGGTAAACTTAATGTTGTTCCGGACTTTGCGAAATTCGGTGTGAATGTCCGTGTCAGTACTAAAAAAGAACAGAAACGTATAGATCAATTAATTAAGAATTTATCTCCTTATGAATATGGAATAAAATTGAAAGTCAGCGGTGGGATTAATCGACCACCTATGAATAAAAGTGAAGCAACTGAGGAACTATTTGAAATAGCACAAGATGTAGCTGCAGATCTAGATCTCGGCGAGCTTGAACAGGCTTATGTTGGTGGAGGCAGTGATGGAAACTTTACAGCGAGTTTAGGAATACCAACGTTAGATGGGCTGGGGGCAGTCGGTGAAGGGATTCATGCTAAAAATGAGCATATATTAGCGAGTGAAATACCGAATAGAAGTGCATTGCTCTGTAGATTACTGACTGTATTATAAAATTGATTAAGAAAACTCTGAGGAATATTATCTCCTCAGAGTTTTTATAGTATTCCCCACTCACATACTATTATCTAGTGGTATCATCAATATATTACATATATAGTAACGGAGATTTTTATATGAACAATATTCGTAACAGAAGCTTTATAAACGATTTAAACACACAAAATATTTCCGCTGGACTGATTACCGGGACACTCGGTATCGTCGGTGCCCCGATTATCGTCATTGAAGCGGCTGCAGCGGGTGGTTTTTCTCACATCGAGACTATTTCCTGGTTTTACGCTGTACAGTTCTTCGGCGCGCTTTTCGGCTTAATTATGGCATGGTACTACCGCATGCCCATCGTCGGCGCGCATTCCATCACCGGCGTCGCATTTTTAGTCACCGTCACACCGCATTTCACATATTCCGAACTGGTCGGCGGTTTTATTATCACCGCCATTATCATTACGCTTTTCGGTGTCTCCGGCATTTTTAAGAAAGTCATGAGCTGGATTCCCCGCGAGATTATTTCAGCCATGCTCGCCGGTATTATTACCAGCTATGTCGTCGGCTTGATTCCCGCAGCGCAGGATCTTCCAATTGTTGGAATCAGCGCAATTACCGTCTTTTTTATTTTAACTAAATGGGATTTAAGAATCCCGCCAATGCTCGGTTCTGTTTTAACGAGCGTCATTGTCTTTTTCATTTTTTATGATTTTGACATGTCCGCATTAGGAACAGATTTTGTTATGCCGATCGTGCATATGCCCGATTTCTCACTGCAGGGTGCGATTTCTATTTCCATTCCTTTGGCATTGATGATTTTAAGCAATGATGCCACACCGGCTGTCGGGGCGCTGGAACGGAGCGGTTACAAAGTGCCGACGAATAATATCTTAACTGTGAGCGGTATTTTATCGATATTCACCAGTTTCTTCGGCGGCCAGTCAGCGAACGTTGCGGGGATGATGACGACAATTGCTTCCGATGAAGAGTCAGGCGATACAGATAAACGTTATGTGGCTTCTGTGATTTCGAGTATTATTATGCTGATTTTCGGACTGTTCGCGTGGGCGCTTGTGCCGCTGATGTTTGAACTGCCTGAAGCGCTGATGGCTATGCTTGCAGGTTTTGTTTTAATCGGTGTATTTGCTTCAACGATGAGAACGAGTTTCTCAAGTTCAAAAAATACGATGGCTGTTGTTTTTACATTTATTATTTCGGTATCGGGTATTTCAATTTTTTATGTCAGTGCACCGGTATGGGCGCTGTTGATCGGAACGATTCTCGCTAAAGTGGTTAGAAAATAAGAAAATACCGGAGTGTGAAAGTTTCATTCACATGTCCGGTATTTTTTATTCTTCTGTTTTATGCTGTACCAGTGTGATCCCGTTTTTTACTACAGAAATTTTCACATCTTCATAGTCGTTAATATCTCCGTCGATATTCATATCTTCTAAATCATTCGACCGAATTTCAATCTGTTCAGCCGTGAGGTATGTCACTTTCGGATGGTCGGTAATGTCTCCTTTGAAGGCTTTTAAAATAAGCGGTAACAGTTCTTTGAATTTTACTGGTGCCACATTTAATATGTGCAGGAGGCCGTCATTCGATTTCGCTTCCGGTATCAGTTTTTCTACACTGCCGACCGATGATATTTTAGAAACTACTGTAAATACAGAGTCTATTTCCATTTCGACTTGGTCGACCTTCATATTCAGCCGGTAGGTTTTTAAACTGATGATTGTTCGAATGCCGCGGATGAGATAGGCTGCGCGGCCCAGCTTATTTTTTACGGAACTTTTTACTTTGGCGAATGATGTCATGAAGTTGCCGAAAGCAACTAAGTAGCCGGCATAGTTTTCATTAAGTTGAATGGTGTCGACTGTTTTAGCAGATGTTGTATCCAATGTTTTCGCAGCGGTCACCGGATTCAGCGGGATATCATTCGCTCTTGCAAAGTCGTTCACTGTTCCTGCAGGGATGACTGCTGCCGGAGTTTTAATATTTTCACTGACGAGTATGCTGATCAGTTCGCTGACAGTGCCGTCTCCGCCAGCTACCACAAATAAATCAGTATCCGGTTCATGTTTCATTACTATGTGTTTAAAGCCGGTCGGCTTCGTATATTTAATGACCGTTTCATAGTCTTGGGATTTTAAATTGCGGATCAGTGCCGCTTCAAGTTCTGCTTTTTGTCCCATGCCGGCAGTCCGGTTTATAATTGCCAAAGCTTTTTTCATCGTCCGTCCTCCGTTCTTTGGTGCATGTATGTATACTAATATACCGCAACATTACCACTTGTTGGGGCTGGATAAAACACGGAGAATATACTATAGTAATAGCTGATGCTAATACATGCCGGCATAGTTTAATGGCAGAACGCAGCCATGGTAAGGCTGAAATGCGAGTTCGATTCTCGCTGCCGGCTTAGTTTAAGGAGAATGCTCAACATGATTACGATAGGCGCCGTGCTCCTAATTGTTTTAACTTATGCACTGGTAACAGCAGTGAATTTCTTTAAAGATACAGAACTGAGTAAAGAAGCGAAAGAAAAAATGCTGGACAAGTCTTTTAGAGCAGCTTTTATTACAGTCATTGCGGGCTGGATTGTCTTTGAAATGCTGATGGTTATGCGAATCGATCCATCATTTGAAATATACCGTTTGGTCATGCTCGGTCTTGTGATTATTTCATTTATCGTCTTCGGTTTGAACTTAAGAGTTCAGAATCATCGCCCGGACTAAGTATTAATCTTTTTTAATATTCATTCAGGATGCTATGATAAGGAAGACTTT
>DYWT01000012.1 GCA_020742515.1 Sporosarcina psychrophila | reverse complement strand
AAAGGATAACCAGCGATTACACCATTATCAAGCGAATCACGGATACCTGCTTCAACTGCCGGGATATATTCACGTGGAACAGATCCTCCGACAACGTTATTGATAAATTCGAATCCTTTTCCTTCTTCGTTAGGAGAGAATTCGATCCAAACGTGACCAAACTGTCCGCGTCCACCGGATTGACGCACGAATTTACCTTCAACTTCCGCAGATGCACGGAATGTTTCACGGTAAGATACTTGCGGTGCTCCGACGTTAGCTTCAACGTTGAATTCACGACGCATACGGTCTACAAGAACATCAAGATGCAACTCACCCATACCAGCGATGATTACTTCTCCAGTTTCTTGGTCTGTATGTGCGCGGAATGTCGGGTCTTCCTCTTGAAGTTTAGCAAGAGCCATACCCATTTTATCTTGGTCGGCTTTTGTTTTCGGTTCAACAGAAAGTGAAATTACTGGTTCTGGGAAGTCCATAGACTCAAGAATTACAGGTGCGCTAGCCTCACATAATGTGTCACCAGTTCCTGTATCTTTAAGTCCGACTGCAGCAGCAATTTCCCCTGAATGTACTTCAGAAATTTCTTCACGAGAGTTGGCATGCATTTGTAGAATACGTCCTACGCGTTCACGCTTCCCTTTAGAAGAGTTCTGAACGTATGATCCTGATTGAAGAACACCAGAATACACACGGAAGAATGTCAATTTACCTACATAAGGATCCGTCATAACTTTGAATGCAAGTGCCGAGAACGGCTCGCTGTCGTCTGAGTGACGCTCAACTTCTTCATCAGTATCAGGATTTGTTCCTTTCATAGGCGGGATATCTAGTGGTGATGGAAGATAATCAACTACAGCATCAAGAACGAGTTGAACACCTTTGTTCTTGAAAGCAGTACCACATACAACCGGATAGAATTCAACAGCCAATGTCGCGTTACGAATTGCTTTTTTGATTTCTGCGGTAGTAATTTCTTCTTCATCCAAGAATTTGTTCATTAGGGCTTCATCAAATTCAGCAACCGCTTCAATCATTTTTTCACGGTATTCTTCGGCTTGCGCACGGAATTCTTCCGGAATTTCTTTGATTTCTGCAGTCATACCTGAATCATCGCCGTAGTAAACTGCATTCATTTCAACTAAATCGATGATTGCAGAGAATGTATCTTCTGCACCGATCGGCAATTGAATTGGATGCGCGTTTGCTCCAAGACGTTCACGAAGTGTACCTACAGAATATAGGAAGTCTGCACCCGTTTTGTCCATCTTGTTAACAAATACTAGACGTGGAACGCCATAGTTAGTCGCTTGACGCCAAACCGTTTCTGTTTGTGGTTCAACACCTGATTGAGCGTCAAGTACTGTTACAGCTCCATCAAGAACACGAAGGGAACGTTCAACTTCAACAGTGAAGTCTACGTGACCAGGAGTATCAATGATGTTTACGCGGTGATCTTTCCATTCAGCTGTTGTTGCAGCTGATGTGATTGTGATTCCGCGCTCTTGTTCTTGCTCCATCCAGTCCATTTGAGATGCACCTTCGTGCGTTTCTCCGATTTTGTGGATTTTACCAGTGTAATAAAGGATACGTTCAGTCGTCGTCGTTTTACCGGCGTCAATGTGAGCCATGATACCAATATTACGCGTATTCTCTAAGGAGAATTTTCTAGCCATATTATAGATCTCCTTCCGTCTCGGATTAGAGTGTCAATGATTCGCTGAATCTTACCAGCGGTAGTGAGCGAATGCTTTGTTAGCATCTGCCATTTTATGCATTTCTTCACGGCGTTTCACAGAAGCACCAGTGTTGTTAGATGCGTCAAGGATTTCATTCGCAAGACGTTCTTCCATTGTTTTCTCACCGCGTGTGCGTGAGTAGTTAACGATGTAACGAAGTCCAAGAGTCGTACGACGATCAGGGCGTACTTCAACTGGAACTTGATAGTTTGCTCCACCTACGCGGCGTGCTTTAACTTCAAGTACAGGCATAACGTTAGTAAGTGCCGCTTCGAATACTTCAAGTGGATCTTTACCTGAACGTTCTTCCACAAGCTCGAACGCACCATAGAGGATTTTCTGAGATGTTCCTTTTTTACCGTCAACCATCATTTTATTAATTAGACGTGAAACGAGCTTCGAATTATAAATCGGATCCGGAAGTACGTCACGTTTTGCAACAGGACCTTTACGTGGCATGTTGTATTCCTCCTTTCGAAATGATTATTCCGAGTTAATTTCCCTTAACTTTCCGAAATGATTATCTCGAATTAATTTTTCTTACTTTTTAACTTTAGGTTTTTTAGCTCCGTACATAGAACGGCTTTGCATACGGCCAGTTACACCAGCTGTATCAAGTGCTCCACGAACGATGTGGTAACGAACACCTGGTAAGTCTTTTACGCGTCCGCCGCGAAGTAGGACTACACTGTGCTCTTGAAGGTTGTGGCCTTCACCAGGGATGTATGCGTTGACTTCCAATGAGTTCGTCAAGCGTACACGTGCATATTTACGAAGAGCCGAGTTAGGCTTTTTCGGTGTCATTGTGCCAACACGCGTACAAACACCTCTTTTTTGTGGTGAGTTTACGTTTGTCATTGACTTTTTGAAGCTGTTATAGCTTTTTCCGAGTGCTGGAGATTTAGATCCTGTCACTTTTGATTTACGTGGTTTACGGACCAATTGATTAATTGTAGGCATCGGTTTTTCCTCCTTTCGAACTTCTTTTGTAAGACCACACATCCAGGTGGTTCATTTTTGGGGTAAAAACAAAGTCTTTGTGCTTCATTGCACAAAAACTATTATTCAGTAATCGCAACCACCGCTGCACTGACTTGAATGCCACAAGCGTTTCCGAGTCTTTCTTTCGAATCAACATGTGTCACTTGAACGCCATGAAGTGCGGCTTCCTCCATCACTGGAGCAATAATCCGTTCTTCTGCATCCTGCGCAATAATAATTTCTATCACTATCCCTGCACGGATTGCTTTCACTGCTTGCTTTGTACCGATGATTGTCTTCTTTGCCTGCTCGACTTTTTCATAAGACATTTCCACATCCTCCAAAGTACAGACATCCAACTATCAACCTTTTGTATTTTATCACCTGTTAGTAAAACTGTCAACACATAAAAGAAAATCAGGGGAGTACTTTCGTATTCCCCTGTTTTAAGTTTAAGTGATATAACTCTAACTTACTTAGTTGCTGTTTTTTCTTGCTCCATCACGATATGACGGTAACGTTGCATTCCTGTT
This sequence comes from Sporosarcina psychrophila, assembly GCA_020742515.1. Taxonomy (GTDB): domain Bacteria; phylum Bacillota; class Bacilli; order Bacillales_A; family Planococcaceae; genus Sporosarcina; species Sporosarcina psychrophila_B. Next base: position 34,771 of record DYWT01000012.1, on the reverse strand, counting down.
CCGGCTGGAACAAGTTTACCGATAATAACGTTCTCTTTCAAGCCAAGTAACTCATCGGTTTTCCCTTTAATAGCTGCATCTGTCAAGACACGCGTTGTCTCTTGGAAAGATGCTGCCGATAAGAAGGATTCCGTTTCAAGTGAAGCTTTTGTAATACCGAGAATGACAGGACGGCAAGTAGCCGGAACCTTGTTAACTTTAAGCACTTCTGCATTCGCATCCGAGAATTGATGGATGTCGAGCAGTGAGCCCGGTAACAGATCCGTGTCTCCCGCTTCGATAATACGCACTTTACGAAGCATTTGGCGAACCATTACTTCAACGTGTTTATCGCCGATTTCAACACCCTGCATACGGTAAACTTTTTGAACTTCTTTTAAGAGATAAACTTGAACGGTAACAACGTCTTTTACAACAATCAATTCTTTCGGATCGATAGAACCTTCTGTTATAACTTCACCGCGATCAATCTTATCACCGACATCGACTTTAAGACGGGCGTTGTATGGCGTGAGGTATTTCCGCGTTTCTACATCGCCTTGAATTGTAATTTCTTTTTGGCCTTCACGGATTTCATCGATTTCGATGATTTCCCCTTTGATTTCCGAAATGACCGCAACCCCTTTTGGATTACGTGATTCGAAGATCTCTTGGATACGCGGAAGACCTTGTGTAATATCATCCCCTGCAACTCCACCTGTATGGAACGTACGCATTGTAAGCTGTGTACCCGGCTCGCCGATAGATTGTGCAGCGATAATACCAACCGCTTCACCCACTTCAACTTTTTCACCTGTTGCCAAGTTAATGCCGTAACATAATTTACATACGCCGTGTTTCGTATTACAAGTGAACGCAGAACGGATCGTTATTTGCTCAAGTCCCGCATCCAAAATTGCGCGAGCAGCATCAGCAGTAATCAATCCATCTTTTTTAAGAATCAAAGCACCTGTTTCAGGATGGTAAATCGTTTTCTTCGTGTGACGGCCTTCGATACGTTCATCCAGACCTTCGATTACTTCCGTTCCATCCATAAGTGCTCCGATATCCAATCCGCGATCCGTACCACAATCATCTTCACGAACGATGACGTCTTGTGCAACGTCAACAAGTCGACGTGTCAAGTAACCTGAGTCAGCTGTCTTAAGGGCAGTATCGGCAAGTCCTTTACGCGCTCCGTGTGTCGAGATGAAGTACTCAAGCACCGTCAATCCTTCACGGAATGACGATTTGATTGGAAGTTCGATGATTCGTCCAGCCGGGTTGGCCATCAGACCACGCATACCAGCAAGCTGCGTAAAGTTTGATGCGTTACCCCGTGCGCCCGAGTCACTCATCATGTAAATCGGGTTTGAGTGATCGAGGGAGTCCATCAATTTATCCTGAATGACATCCTTCGCATGGCTCCAGTAAGAAATGACGCGATCATATCGCTCTTCTTCTGTTATGAGACCACGACGGAATTGCTGCATCACTTTATCGACTTTATCTTGTGCTTCTTTCAGGATATCGTCTTTATTAGGCAAGACGACGATATCGGAAATACCGATCGTAATCCCTGCACGAGTAGAATATTTAAATCCAAGATTTTTCATCCGGTCAAGCATTCTTGACGTTTCTGTAATGTGGAAACGTTTGAAGATCTCCGCGATGATATTTCCAAGGATTTTTTTCTTGAACGGCTCAATTAGTTCCATTTCAGCAACATGCTCTTTAACGTTCACAGTCCCAGATACAAAGTACTTGTCTGGTGTTTCGATTTGCAAGTTGAAATCTGACGGCTCGTTAATATACGGGAAAGATTTCGGCAGAATTTCATTGAAAATCACTTTTCCGACTGTCGTTATAAGAAGCTTACCATTCTGTTCATCAGTAAACGTAGGGTTGTTCAAAGAACTTGCCTGAATAGCGATACGCGAATGTAAATGTACGAAACCGTTATGATAAGCAATTAGCGCCTCATCCGCATCCCGGAATGAAGTACCTTCCCCTGACGCGCCTTTACGTTCCAGTGTGAGGTAGTAGTTTCCTAATACCATATCCTGAGAAGGCGTAACGACTGGTTTCCCGTCTTTCGGGTTCAAAATGTTTTGTGCTGCCAACATAAGAAGACGCGCTTCCGCTTGTGCTTCTGCGGATAACGGAACGTGGACGGCCATTTGGTCACCATCGAAGTCAGCGTTATAGGCTGTACAAACAAGTGGGTGAAGCGTAATCGCACGTCCTTCTACAAGAATCGGCTCGAATGCTTGAATACCAAGTCGGTGAAGAGTCGGGGCACGGTTCAATAAGACCGGATGCTCCTTGATGACTTCTTCGAGAACGTCCCAAACTTCCGAATGGAGGCGTTCAATTTTACGTTTGGCACTCTTAATGTTGTGCGCAAGACCTCGTTCAACGAGTTCTTTCATAACAAACGGTTTAAATAGTTCAATCGCCATTTCTTTCGGCAGACCGCACTGATACATTTTCAAGTTAGGACCTACGACGATAACGGAACGACCAGAATAGTCAACACGTTTTCCTAGTAAGTTTTGACGGAAACGTCCTTGCTTACCTTTCAGCATATGAGAAAGGGATTTCAATGGACGGTTACCAGGCCCTGTAACCGGACGGCCACGGCGACCATTATCGATAAGTGCATCAACTGCTTCTTGCAGCATCCGCTTTTCGTTCTGTACAATGATTCCCGGTGCGCCTAAATCCAATAAGCGTTTCAATCGATTGTTCCGGTTGATAACCCTTCTGTACAGGTCGTTCAAGTCAGATGTTGCAAATCGTCCACCATCAAGCTGCACCATTGGGCGAAGCTCCGGTGGAATGACTGGCAATACTTCAAGAACCATCCATTCAGGTTTATTGCCCGAGTTACGGAATGCTTCTACAACTTCTAGACGTCTGATTGCACGTGTACGACGTTGTCCTTGAACTGTTTTTAACTCTTCTTTCAAGAATTCCATCTCTTTTTCAAGATCGATAGCCGCAAGAAGACGTTCAATCGCTTCAGCACCCATTAACGCCTGGAATTTGGAACCATACTTTTCGCGGTAGATACGATATTCCCGTTCTGAAAGCAATTGCTTCCTTTCAAGCGGAGTATCCGCAGGGTCAACGACTACATATGATGCGAAATAGATGATTTCCTCCAAAGCACGTGGTGTCATATCAAGGATAAGACCCATTCGGCTTGGAATTCCTTTGAAGTACCAAATATGTGTTACAGGAGCTGCAAGTTCAATATGCCCCATACGTTCACGACGAACTTTTTGACGCGTCACTTCTACTCCACAACGGTCACAAACGACGCCTTTATAACGAACGCGTTTATACTTCCCGCAATGACATTCCCAATCTTTTGTAGGTCCAAAAATACGTTCACAGAACAGACCATCTTTTTCGGGTTTCAATGTACGGTAGTTAATTGTTTCCGGCTTTTTCACTTCACCATATGACCATGAACGGATCTTATCAGATGAAGCAAGCCCGATCTTCATATACTCAAAATTATTTACATCTATCAAGGAGCCTACCTCCCTCTAGTCTAATCGCTGCAATTGGCTTTTCCGAGCAAGCGCACACTTGATGTTCAAAAGAGAAGGGGGAATACGTTAACTTCCCCCGAGAATCATTTATATCTTTCACTAGGTAAATCAAACAGGCTGATTTTCTTTTATAAGATTCAAAGCATCTGTTGGTTGCATATCATCGTCTTCTTCGAGATCGCGTAACTCGATTTCTTCCAAATCAATCGACAGCATCTTAACATCCAAACCAAGACTTTGAAGTTCTTTTATAAGAACTTTAAAGGATTCTGGAACGCCTGGTTGTGGAACACTTTCACCTTTAACGATTGCTTCGTATGTCTTCACACGTCCTACGACGTCATCCGACTTCACAGTCAGAATCTCTTGAAGCGTATAAGCTGCCCCATAAGCTTCAAGTGCCCACACTTCCATCTCACCGAAACGCTGTCCTCCGAACTGAGCTTTACCGCCCAGAGGCTGCTGTGTGACAAGTGAGTATGGTCCCGTTGAACGGGCATGGAGCTTATCATCGACCATGTGGGCCAGTTTGATAATGTACATGACACCGACTGATACACGGTTGTCGAAAGCTTCACCTGAACGACCGTCATACAGAATTGTTTTCCCGTCACGGTCCATTCCAGCTTCTTCCATCGTTTCCCAAACATCCTGTTCGTTCGCCCCGTCAAATACAGGAGACGCCATATGGATGCCAAGAGTACGAGATGCCATACCAAGGTGCATTTCAAGAACCTGTCCGATGTTCATACGCGATGGTACACCGAGCGGGTTAAGCATGAGGTCAATTGGTGTGCCATCCGGCAAATAAGGCATATCCGCTTCAGGTAAGATGCGAGAAATAACCCCTTTGTTCCCGTGACGTCCAGCCATTTTATCCCCAACGGAAATTTTACGTTTTTGGACGATATACGCGCGGACCAATTGGTTAACGCCCGGCGGCAATTCGTCACCATCTTCGCGATTGAACACTTTTACATCTAGAACGATCCCGCCCGCGCCATGCGGTACTTTAAGGGATGTATCACGGACTTCACGTGCTTTTTCACCGAAAATCGCATGCAGAAGTCTTTCTTCGGCAGTCAGTTCAGTTACGCCTTTTGGAGTCACTTTCCCAACAAGGATATCGCCATCACGAACTTCGGCTCCAATACGTATAATACCGCGGTCGTCCAAGTTGCGAAGTGCATCTTCACCGACGTTTGGAATATCACGCGTAATTTCTTCAGGTCCGAGCTTTGTATCTCTCGCTTCAGATTCGTATTCTTCGATATGGACCGAAGTATATACATCATCTTTTACAAGACGTTCACTCATGATGATAGCATCTTCATAGTTGTAGCCATCCCATGTCATGAATGCCATGAGAACGTTGCGACCAAGTGCCAGCTCCCCTTGTTCCATTGAAGGGCCGTCCGCAAGAATATCAAGCGGCTTAACGCGATCTCCTACGCTACAAATTGGACGCTGGTTATAACATGTCCCTTGGTTTGAACGAATGAAGTTTTCAAGACGATATATTGTAAGATCGCCTTTCACTTCTTTTCCATCCACCATTTCAATACGACGAACGCGGATTTCTCTCGCCTCAACATGCTCAACAATTCCCTCAAACTTCGCAAGAACAGCCGCACCTGAGTCACGTGCTGATATATGTTCCATACCAGTACCGACGAATGGAGCTTCTGGATTGAGAAGAGGTACAGCTTGACGTTGCATGTTTGCACCCATAAGGGCACGGTTCGAGTCATCGTTCTCAAGGAATGGAATACATGCAGTTGCCGCAGAAACTACTTGTTTAGGCGAAACATCCATGTAATCGATTTGTTCCCGTTTAAAGACAGTGTTATCCCCTTGGAAACGACCGACAACACCTTCACTAACGAAAGAACCATCTTCTGCGAGGATTGCATTTGCTTGTGCTACAACATAGTTATCTTCTACATCTGCAGTCAAGTAATCAATTTTGGCTGTGACTCGACCACTAATCGGATCCACTTTGCGGTATGGTGTTTCAATAAAGCCGAACTTATTTACTTTCGCAAACGTAGAAAGTGAGTTAATCAATCCAATATTCGGTCCCTCTGGCGTTTCAATCGGACACATACGGCCGTAATGGGAGTAATGCACGTCACGTACTTCCATTCCTGCACGTTCCCTTGTCAAACCACCGGGCCCAAGTGCAGACAATCTACGCTTATGCGTTAATTCAGCAAGCGGATTCGTCTGATCCATAAATTGGGATAATTGAGAACTACCAAAGAACTCTTTAATAGATGCGATAACAGGACGGATATTAATCAGCTGTTGCGGTACGATTGACTGCGTATCATTAATGGACATACGTTCTTTTACGACACGTTCCATACGAGAAAGCCCGATGCGGAACTGATTTTGAAGAAGTTCACCCACTGAGCGCAGACGACGGTTACCAAGATGATCGATATCATCTGTATTACCTACACCATGAAGAAGGTTGAAGAAATAACTAATTGAAGCAACGATATCTGCAGGCGTTACGTGCTTGATGGAATCATCGACATAAGCATTGGAGATTACGTTAATCACTTGTTTCTCTTCACTTTTCGGAGAATAAATTTTAATGGTTTGGATTGTTATTTTTTCATCGAGAACTCCACTCGCATGAGTGATTTCTTCGAAACCAATTCCTTTTTCCAAGTGTGGAAGAAGACGGTCCAATGCACGGCGATCGATAAGTTGATCTTTTTCAAGCAGAATTTCACCTGTTTCAGGATCGATAAGCGTTTCAGCGACTACCTGGTTAAACAAACGATTTTGGGCATGAAGTTTCTTATTCATCTTATAGCGGCCGACATTTGCTAAATCATAACGTTTTGCATCGAAAAATCTTGAAAACAATAGATTCTTCGCACTATCCAATGTTGGCGGTTCACCTGGGCGAAGACGTTCGTATATCTCAAGTAATGCTTTTTCAGAGCTTTCCGTGTTGTCCTTCTCGAGTGTGTTGCGCAAATACTCGTTATCACCGATTAAATCAATGATTTCCTGGTCAGAAGAGAATCCAAGAGCACGGAGGAGTACCGTAATCGGCAATTTCCGTGTCCGGTCAATCCGAACGTGGACAACGTCTTTTGCATCTGTTTCGTATTCGAGCCAAGCACCGCGGTTCGGAATAACAGTCGCTCCGAATCCACGCTTACCATTTTTGTCCGTTTTGTCACTGTAATAGACACTTGGAGATCGGACGAGCTGAGAGACGATAACCCTCTCCGCACCATTAATGACAAACGTGCCATTTTCTGTCATAAGAGGGAAATCCCCCATAAAGACATCTTGCTCTTTTACTTCTTCCGTCTCCTTATTATGGAGACGTACTTTTACGCGGAGTGGTGCCGCAAACGTTACATCCCGCTCCTTCGATTCCTCTACAGGGTATTTAGGCTCCCCAAGAGTGTAATCGATGAATTCCAACGATAGATTTCCCGTGAAATCCTGAATCGGGGAAATATCGCGGAACATATCCAGCAGTCCTTCTTCTAAGAACCACTCATAAGATGCCGTCTGGATTTCAATCAGATTCGGCAGATCGAGCACTTCGCTGATCCGTGCGAAACTTCTCCGCTGACGGTGTTGACCATACTGAACTAAATGACCTGTCAACTCTTTCACCCCTTATAAAACAATATTAGTCCTTTGCGAAACCATAGAAATAGTGTATGATATCGAAAAAAACAAAAAGAAAACGAGTTCCGGTAAGAGCTCATTTTCGGTTTTACCATCTTTTATACATCGTCAGTATGCCTTTCATTTCCATTTTTCATGCAAAAGGGCATACGACCGCACTATAATAATTTATGCATTTTACAACTTTAGCATATCAAGACTATCCAGTCAATATTTTTCGACTTTTAAAATGTAATAGCCTTTCTTTTTAACAACCGTCTCGACGTTGCCGAAAAGTTCTTTCAAACAATCTATTGTTGATGGTGCACCTTGTTTTTTCTGAATAACGATCCATAACTCACCGCCAACTTTCAGTTTCAAAAAAGCACCTTCATAAAACTTGAATACCGTCTCTTTTCCTGCACGGATTGGCGGATTCGTCAAAATTGCAGCAAATCCCTCTGCCGTGACACCGGATAATGCATCACTTGGATAAATCTCCACATTCGAAATGCTGTTTTGTTTTGCATTATGCGCAACAAGAGCGAGTGCACGTTCATTCACATCAACCATGTGAATGCTCCGTTCCGGAAAAGATGCGGCAATCGATAAGCCAATCGGACCATAGCCACAACCAACGTCAAGAATTAACCCTTCCGTTTCTGACAACATAAAACTCTCAGCTAAGAGCCGCGAACCAAAATCCACTTCACCTTTACTGAAAACTCCTGCATCCGTCTTAAATCGAAGCGTTTTTCCGCGTAATTCGGCGGACCATTCTTTCGGATTACTTTTCACTTTCGGATTTTCCGAGTAGTAATGTTCAGACACGCAAGTCTTCCCCCTCGTCTAGAAACTTATAACACAAAAAAGAAGATCGCCTGAGTTTTCTGACGATCAAATGACTTGTTTTACACAAGCCAAAGATAAAAAAACGAAGAAAAGCCCGTCCAAATCCGACGAGCTTTTCTTCATTATTCAAAAATTACTTAACTTCGATTGATGCGCCAACTTCTTCAAGTTTCGCTTTCATTTCTTCTGCTTCTTCTTTAGAAACGCCTTCTTTGATTGCTTTAGGAGCTTCGTCAACAACTGCTTTCGCTTCTTTCAAGCCTAGGCCTGTAATTTCGCGAACCGCTTTGATAACTTTGATTTTTTGATCTCCAGCAGATGCAAGGATTACGTCGAATTCAGTTTGCTCTGCAGCAGCTTCGCCACCGCCAGCTCCTGCCATTGCAACAGGTGCTGCAGCAGTTACGCCAAACTCATCTTCGATTGCTTTTACAAGGTCGTTAAGTTCAAGTACTGTCATTTCTTTGATCGCTTCAAGAATGTTTTCTTTAGTCATTATATTTTCCTCCTAGTAATTGTTTTAGTCAGGTAAGCCCAAGCGTATTCCTTGTAGTCTTAACCCGCAAGTTGTATTTCAAGCGGCGTTATTAAGCACCTTGTTCTTCTTTTTGCTCTGCAACAGCTTTTGTTGCAAGCGCGAAGTTGCGCATTGGAGCTTGTAGAACGCTGAGTAGCATAGAAAGTAGACCTTCGCGTGACGGGAGATCCGCCAATGCTTTAATGTCCGCTTCAGATGCAATTGCTCCTTCGATTACGCCAGCTTTGATTTCAAGCTTTTCGTTTTTCTTTGCAAAATCGTTAAGGATTTTTGCAGGAGCAACGACGTCCTCGTTTGAAAATGCGATTGCATTCGGGCCTGTAAGGTGTTCGTTCAACCCTTCAAGTCCTGCAGCTTCAGCAGCACGGCGTGACATCGAGTTTTTATAAACTTTAAAGTCAATACCTGCTTCACGAAGCTGTTTACGTAGTTCGGTAACTTGACCGACTGTAAGACCGCGGTAGTCAACTACAACGACAGATGCAGCTGATTTCAACTTGTCTGTAATTTCACCAACTACCGCTTGTTTTGCTTCTAATACTGTGCTCATTTGGACACCTCCTAAAAAGTTTGGGTCACTTATACCGATATGAAAAGCCCTCAATCTACAAAAGCAGACTGAGGGCTGAAAAGTCGTCATCTTTTAAAAGAAAAAGAGCGTCTTGTCCTCGGCAGGAAGTTTTAAGCGGCATGCCGCTCCTGCTGTCTACGGTACAAATGGTTATATTCACAACAGAAATCATCTTATCAAAAGACTATCTCTTTGTCAATATTTATTATTTGATTACTACGCTTGAAGGATCAACTTTTACAGAAGGACCCATTGTAGTCGTAACGTTAACCGACTTCATGTATGTTCCTTTTGCAGAAGCTGGTTTCGCTTTTTGAACAGTTTCAAATACAGTTGCAAAGTTTTCTGCAAGTTTAGCATCATCGAATGAAACTTTTCCGATTGGCGCGTGAATGATTCCCGCTTTGTCCGCACGGTATTCAACTTTACCTGCTTTGATTTCTGCTACTGCTTTCGCTACGTCAAATGTTACTGTGCCAGTTTTCGGGTTAGGCATAAGTCCTTTTGGTCCAAGAACACGTCCAATTTTCCCTACTTCACCCATCATGTCCGGAGTAGCAACGATAACGTCAAAGTCAAACCAACCTTGTTGGATTTTAGCGATATATTCAGCATCCCCTGCATAGTCTGCACCAGCAGCTTCAGCTTCTTTAAGTTTTTCGCCTTTTGCGAAAACAAGAACGCGTTGAGTTTTACCAGTACCGTTCGGAAGTACAACTGCTCCACGGATTTGTTGGTCATTTTTACGAGTATCGATTCCAAGACGGAATGCAACTTCAACTGTTGCGTCAAAATTAACCGTGCTTGTTTTTTTCGCAAGCTCGATTGCTTCTTTAACGTCGTACGCTTTCATGTGTTCAACTAGTTTTGCAGCTTCTGTGAACTTTTTACCTTTTTTAGCCATTTAAAAATTCCTCCTCGATTGTGGTTTTAACGGGTTAAACCTCCCACGAATAAGGGTTGCGTGCTCCGGAGAACAAGCGCAACCCCCACTACAAACAACTATTGCTTTATAAAATCAAGATCAGTCTTCGATCGTGATTCCCATACTGCGAGCAGTACCTTCAACCATTGCCATCGCTGCTTCAACTGACGCTGCGTTTAAATCTTCCATCTTTTGTTCTGCAATTTCGCGAACTTTATCACGTTTTACAGTAGCAACCTTGTTCTTATTCGGTTCACCTGAACCTTTTGTAAGATTAGCTGCAACCTTCAGCAATACTGCTGCCGGTGGAGTTTTTGTAATGAAAGTAAATGAACGGTCTTCGAATACAGAAATTTCAACAGGAATAATAAGGCCTGCTTGATCCGCTGTACGCGCATTGAATTCTTTACAGAATCCCATGATGTTCACACCTGCTTGTCCTAACGCCGGTCCAACTGGTGGAGCCGGATTCGCTTTCCCAGCAGGAATTTGCAATTTAACAACCTTAATGACTTTTTTAGCCACGAGACACACCTCCTTAAGTCCGTGATGTGGTAATAGGGTTACCCCTCCCACTCATATGTGCCTGCCGGCTTGCACCGGTAGAATTTGGATAATTCGACCAGACCATTTGTTTACAGTCTGACCTTTGAAATGATACCACTATTTCGCTATGTGCGCAAGTGACAAATGATTATAATTTTTGAACCTGTTCGAAGTCAAGCTCCATTTTCGTTTCTCGACCGAACATATCCACAGATACTTTCACTTTACCTTTATCTTCGTCAATTTCTTCTACTTTACCTTGGAAGTTCGCAAATGGACCTTCCAATACTTCAACCATTTCGCCGAGATCAAAGTCAATCTCTACTTTACGCTCTTTCACGCCCATTTGTTTGAGGATGAAATCGACTTCTTCAGGAAGCAATGGCGTTGGCTTTGCGCCTCCGCCTGATGATCCTATGAATCCCGTAACGCCTGGTGTATTCCGAACAACATACCAAGAATCATCCGTCATAATGATTTCCACAAGAACATAACCCGGGAAAGTTTTCTTCAGGACTGTACGTTTTTTACCGTCTTTAAAATCTGTTTCTTCTTCTTCCGGAATGACCACACGGAATATTTTATCAGACATACCCATCGTTTCAACACGTTTCTCCAGATTGGCTTTCACCTTATTCTCATAACCGGAGTACGTATGCACGACATACCAATTTTTCTCCATATCCATAGTGACGAGGACTGAACGTCCGTCCCTCCTTTTTTCGTACAAATAAGAAAAGCACCAGGCGCCGTCCAGCCCAGACAGGCATAAGCGATGAAAGCAAGCGGTCTAAGATCGAGACATTCTATCGCAGGGCGGTACCTGAAGCCTTAACAATTGAAAAACCCCGTTCATACTGCTTGACGGGATATTTTTCAAGTGAAATATTCATATTCCTTTATTATAACGCAAGGTACCATTCTAATACTCGTGAAATGCCAAGGTCAACGAGTCCGAAGTAGACCGCCATGAAAACGACTGTTGAAAGAACAACAATTGTGTAACGCGTCAATTCTTTGCGTCTCGGCCAGCTGACTTTTCTCATTTCCGAGACAACGTCTTTGAAAAAACCAATTAACTTGCCCATTATATCGTAAACCTCCGAATATAAGTATGATCCTGCTTCTTAACTAACTGTTTCATGCCGTTTGTCTATGCAATAGATGTGCATTGCAATGTCTGCAAAACTTCTTAATTGACAAACGTTCTGTTGGTTTATCTTTCCGTGCCGGCACGGAATAGTTTCGTGATCCGCATGTATCGCAACTTAAAATAATTTTTTTAGACATTCCGTCACCCCTTGCGACTCATTGTTCTTTATTCGAAAAGAGCCTACGCAGCGCATATTTAAGGGCGCGAGGAGCCGAGATGAAAACTGTTAAATGCCTCTGCAGCCTTATATCCCCGGACTTCTTGAGCATCTTCTCATAGTCTTGCTAAAGAGTACCATCTACCATTGATGATGTCAATACTATGGAAATGGATAATCACCACACTGCATCGACTTGCATATAGCGCTCAAGTTTACGTTTTATCCGCTGAAGAGCATTGTCCACAGATTTCACTTGCCTATTCAACTCTTCAGAAATCTCCTGGTACGATTGGCCGTCTAGGTACAGTGCGAGCACTTGTTTCTCAAGACTGCTTAGCACCTTATTCATTTCATCTTCCATCTGTACAAAATCTTCCCTGTGAATCATGAGACCTTCAGGATCATCCAGAACAGGACCAGCAATTACGTCTAGCAATGTGCGGTCGGACTCTTCGTCAAATACCGGCTTGTCCAATGACACTGACGTATTAAGTGGAATATGCTTTTGTCTTGTTGCAGTTTTAATAGCTGTGATAATCTGCCGCGTGATGCAAAGTTCCGCAAACGCCTTGAATGAACTCAATCGATCCTCTTTAAAATCGCGGATTGCTTTGTACAGGCCGATCATGCCTTCCTGAATGATATCTTCCCGGTCCCCGCCGATTAAAAAGTATGAGCGCGCTTTCAATCTGACAAAAGATTGATACTTCTTAATAAGAAAATTAAGCGCATCCGTGTTGCCTTCGTGGATGATTGCTATGATTTCTCCGTCGGATAATCCGGTGAAATCCGATATGCTGTCTACAACGTATGTTTTCTCCACCATCTGGATCACCCCGGTTCGTTATCACTATTATATAACAAGTATACCTTACTGGAAAAATTTACGTCAACCGTTCATTTCATTCCACGTCGCCATTTTTCAAATATTTCTGCAACTTCGTCAGTTAAAGGTATCTTTGAAAGCGGCCGCTGCCCTTGGATTGTCTTCACTTTTGCCGATATAAGTTCATCAATTTTATTTATTTCAAGTTCTAGCTCGCGAGCCGACTTTCTTAGTGCGCCATGTGCAAAAATGACCCATTGTTCTGTTAAATCAGATGTGGCTACATGAATTTGAACACTTCGTCCCCTCAATTCGGAAACCAGTTTTTCAATTCTTTCATCGGCAGTTTCTTTTTCCCGGGTAAAGACAATCTCGACATTGTAGTGCCGTTTTCTTTTTTCAATACCCGGTACAAGATGCGCATCAAAAATAATAATGACACGCCAACCAGTATGCGCCTTGTATTCCGCCATCCGTTCTATCAAACGGTCCCGTGCATCCGCTAGTTTTTTCCGCTTCATCCCGCCCAGTTCCTCCCATGCGCCGATAATATTATAGCCATCGACTAGGAGTATATCTGTTTTCATCTGTTAGACGTATGCGGTTGACGTTTGCGCAGTACCTCGTACATAAGAAGGGAAGCTGCAACTGACGCGTTCAATGAGGTAACATGTCCAACCATTGGCAAATGATAGAGGAAATCGCATTTCTCTTTCAAAATACGCGACATTCCTTTTCCTTCACTTCCGATGATAACAGCAAGTGGAAGCGTCGCATCCATTAACCTATAATCTACTGATTTGGCAGCATCTGTCCCCGCAATCCAGACTCCCCGCTTTTTTAGTTCCTCTACCGTTTGGGAGAGGTTATTTACACGGACGACAGGGATATGTTCAATTGCACCTGTAGATGACTTGGCAACAACGCCTGTCAACCCGACGGCGCGGCGCTTCGGTATGATAACTCCGTGGACCCCTGTTGCATCTGCAGTCCGAAGAATCGAACCCAGATTGTGGGGATCCTCGAGTTCGTCGAGAATGAGGAAGAACGGATCTTCCCCTCGCTCGGTTGCAACTGTAAATAAGTCTTCTAATTCCGCATATTCGTAAGCCGCAACCGAAGCGATAATTCCCTGGTGATTCACATCAAGCAAACCATCCAACTTTTGTTTCGGCACTGCCTGTATGATAATCCCGGCTTTTTTTGCCAAGGATAGAATCTCACCGATACTTTTCATATTAAGCCCTTCAGCAACCCATATCTTATTCAGTTCCCTGCCGGAGCGTAGCGCTTCAACAATAGGATTTTTCCCACCAATTAATTCAGCTTCAATTTCATTTTCGTGTTCATTCATCATAATCCCTCCTCTTTCGGCATTTCGATGAACCGAATTGACTCATCGATAATCTCTTTCACTCGTTCTTCTCTGCCCAGTAAATGCAAGTAACCAATGACAGCTTCAAATCCTGAACTATAGTTGTACGTCACGACATCCGTGTTTTTAGGGACAGAACCAGATTTCGCATTGCGACCGCGCCTCATGACCGCCGCTTCCTCTTCCGTCAGAAATCCTGATTCCTGCATCATCTTCAGTGTAGCTGCCTGTGATTTCGCAGATACATAATGCGTCGCTTCCCTGTGTAGCACATTCGGTTTCACACGCCCTGAGCGCAGAAGATGCTCCCGAATTGCCTGTTCGTATACCGCATCTCCCATGTAAGCAAGGGCCAATGCCTTTATTTGTTTAACATCTATATCACGCAAGTTATACACGTCGCTCATCCTCTTTTCCAACGTGTGCCTTGTGCTGTATCTTCCAGGATGATGCCTTGCGCTTTCAATTCATCACGAATTTCGTCTGATCGATTGAAATCACGGTTGCGGCGTGCCGCTAGCCGTTCTTCAATTAGCGCTTCGATGTCTTCGTCCAATAAACCTGCTTCGTCATCAAGTGGCAATCCAAGAACCGTCATCAACCCATCAAATGTATGGATGAAATGCTCAAGGACATCCGATTGCGTATTCTTTTCTAGCAAATAGACGTTTGCCAGCTTCGATAACTCGAATATCGATGCAATAGCGTTCGCCGTGTTGAAGTCGTCATCCATTGCCGTTTCAAACTCACTTTTAATTTCATCCACTTTATGATTCCAGATATCTTTCTGGTCGCCGAGATCCGCAGACGTTTCGAGTCGGTGTTTCAAGTTGTTATATGCGGTACGGATTCGAGCAAGCCCGTTTTCTGCACTCACAACTAATTCTTGCGAGAAATTGACCGGATGTCTGTAGTGAACGGATAACATAAAGAAACGAAGTACTTTCGGATCAATCTGCTTCCTAATATCGTTTACAAGAACAAAATTACCCAGTGATTTGGACATTTTTTCATTATCGATATTAATGTACCCATTGTGCATCCAATAACGGGCAAACTGTTTGCCTGTCATCGCTTCCGATTGAGCGATTTCGTTTTCATGATGTGGGAATGTCAGATCTTGACCTCCCGCATGAATATCGATTGTATCGCCAAGGTGCTCTCTTGCCATGACCGAGCATTCGATATGCCAGCCTGGACGCCCTAATCCCCATGGACTATCCCATGAAATTTCACCCGTTTTAGCCGATTTCCATAGGGCAAAGTCGAGCGGATTTTCTTTCTTATTGCCTTCCTCAATTCGCGCTCCAACCTTTAGTTCATCCGTTGATTGGTGAGACAATTTACCATAGCCATCGAATTTCTGAGTACGGTAATAGACATCCCCTTGCGATTCATAGGCGAAGCCTTTATCAACCAACACGTTGACGAAATCAACAATATCTTCAATATGATCCGTCACACGCGGATGAACATCCGCTTTGCCGCAACCGAGCGCAGAGACGTCTTCGAAGTAAGCATTGATGAAGCGTTCCGTCAGTTCACCGACCTCTTCCCCGAGTTCGTTTGCCGCCTTAATGATTTTGTCATCGACGTCTGTGAAATTTGAGACGTATGTTACGTCATATCCACGATATTCAAGGTAGCGACGTACCGTATCATAAACAATAACCGGACGTGCGTTTCCGATGTGGATGTAATTATAAACAGTAGGGCCGCAGACATACATCTTCACTTTGCCTTCTTCCAATGGGATAAAGGGCTCTTTCTTGCGTGTTAACGTGTTATAAATTTGAATCGTCATGATAAATCCCCTTCCTTCACTTTGGAATTCTCCAATTGTTCGAGCCTGTTTTTCAAATAGTTAATCTCATTTTCAAGCATCTGACATCTATCAGCTACAGGATCCGGCATGTCACGATGATCATGTTTACTCTTCACCCGCACACCGTTCGAAATGACGACCTTCCCCGGGATACCAACAACCGTCGACTCCGGCGGTACGTCTTTTAGCACGACTGAACCTGCCCCTACTTTACTGCCCTCACCAATTGTGATGGAGCCCAACACTTTCGCACCCGATGCAACAAGTACATTATCATGAAGCGTCGGATGCCGCTTGCCGCTTTCTTTACCTGTACCGCCGAGGGTTACGCCTTGGTAAATCGTGACGTCATTACCGATTTCACATGTTTCTCCTATGACAACACCCATACCGTGATCTATGAAAAACCTGCGCCCAATCTTTGCGCCGGGATGAATTTCTATTCCTGTGAAAAAACGGCTGATCTGCGAGACAAGACGTGCTAAAAATAATAACTTTCTT
This sequence comes from Sporosarcina psychrophila, assembly GCA_020742515.1. GTDB lineage: Bacteria > Bacillota > Bacilli > Bacillales_A > Planococcaceae > Sporosarcina > Sporosarcina psychrophila_B. The sequence continues at coordinate 18,312 of DYWT01000012.1, read as the reverse complement.
TTATACAAAGCATGTGCAATTCGATGAGACCATAACGCGTGTAATCCGGAATAAGTTAACACCACTTCGAAAGTATTACGTGCCGCCGGGTCCTGTTCAAATATGCACCGAACGTCTTCTTTCATTCTGCGAAACAACTCGTTCACTCCCCTTTTTTCGTGTTTAGCTCCAGCGGCCAGATGCTCGGGTCATAAGCCGACCCGACTACGCGGGATAGCGCCCCGCTTCACCGGTCCGTCTTATGCCTGTCGCGGGCCTACAAAATGTAGGTCATGCAGCTGTTGCCACAGGACGTGGCGCACTTAAGCTGCGTTCCTTTGCTCTGGCCGCTTCCGCTTTTCTTGTCTAGCTTCAGCGGCCAAATGCTCGGGTCATAAGCCGACCTGACTACGCGGGAAAGAGCCCCGCTTCGTCAGTCCGTCTTATGCCTGCCGCGGGCCTACAGGATGTAGGTCATGCAGCTGTTGCCACAGGAAGTGGCGCACTTAAGCTGCATTCATTTGTAAAGGCCGCTTCCGCTTTTCTCATAAAAAAATACGTCCCCGTCAAATAAATGACAGAGACGCATTGAATGCGTGGTTCCACTCCGCTTGGAAGGTGTTTGCCTTCCCGCTTGACGCCCATAACGCTGGCGATGCGTCCGGCCTACTTACTTTCGGCACGGCACTCAAAGGGGCATTTCCACGTTGCAGAGGCACGGATCATTTACAGCCGGTGATGATCCTCTCTGAAGAGCTTGCAACATGTACTTATCCTTCTCAACGATTTAGGTCTATAGGAGTCATTATGACAGGACGACGCGATTTTAGACCACGTTCCTTAAAACAACCTCCTATAGATATTACTTCCCATTTTACATTTCAAAAGTCGAAAGTCAATGTTATTGTTTTGCGTATTTAGCAACTCGCGCGATTGACTTTTCTTTACCTATTAAAGCAATGGATGCCTGTAATTCAGGCCCATGCATCTGACCTGTTGTCACAACGCGGATTGGCATAAATAAGTTTTTCCCTTTATGGCCGGTTTCCTTCTGGACTGCTTTAATAGCGTCTTTGATGGACGGTGCATCAAAAGTTTCGAGTGCTTCCAGTTTTTCTTTGAATGAAGCCATGACCTCAGGCACCTGTTCCCCGGCAAGTACAGCTTGTGATTCTTCATCATATTCAATCTCATGATCGAAAAACTGGGCGGATAGTTCAACAATTTCCGCTCCAAAGCTGAGCTGATCCTGATAAAGAGCGATTAGATCATGTGCCCAAGCAGTTTCCGCTTCTGTCATATCTTTATTAATAAGTCCGGCATCTTGAAGATATGGCAATGCAAATTCAACCACTTCATCGAGGCTCATTTTTTTCACGTATTGGTTATTCGTCCATGTCAATTTTTGTTTGTCGAACATAGATGGAGATTTAGATAATCGGCTTACGTCGAACATCTTGATGAGCTCTTCGTGTGTGAAAATCTCCTCTTCTCCACCCGGCGACCAGCCAAGCAATGCAAAGAAGTTGAACATCGCGTCAGGTAAGTACCCGAGGTCTTTATATTGTGAGATGAATTGAATAATCGACTCATCGCGTTTTGAAAGCTTTTTACGATCTTCGTTTACAATTAGTGTCATATGACCGAATTGCGGATATTGCCAACCAAAGACATCAAACACCATTAGTTGTTTTGGTGTGTTCGTCAAATGTTCTTCTCCACGGAATATGTGGGATATTTTCATAAAATGATCGTCGATTACGACCGCGAAATTATAAGTCGGGATACCGTTCGCTTTCACAAGAACCCAGTCACCGATGTCTTTCGATTCGAATGACACTGTGCCACGCACAAGGTCTTCCACTTTATACGTAACATTTTCCGGCACACGCATACGAATTGTATGCGGCAGTCCGGCAGCTTCTTTTTCTGCTACTTCTTCCGCGCTCAGATTGCGGCATTTACCGCCATACATTGGCGCTGCAATACCTGCTGCCTTCTGGGTTTCACGCTCTGCTTCCAGTTCTTCTGATGTACAGAAACATTTGTAAGCATGACCATTCTCCACGATTTCCTGACCGTATTTCGTATAAAGGTCAAGACGTTCCATTTGACGATATGGACCATATGGACCTCCGATGTCAACTGATTCATCATAATCGATGCCCAGCCATTTTAAATTATCAAGTTGGGAAAGTTCTCCCGATTCGATATTACGTTCAATATCCGTATCCTCGATTCGGACGATAAATTTCCCTCCGTGATGGCGTGCATAAAGATAGTTGAAAAGCGCAGTCCGTGCTCCTCCAATATGTAAATGGCCTGTCGGACTTGGCGCATAACGTACGCGTACTTCTGTTGTCATATGATTTCTCTCCGATCTGATTTTACTACTGTTTGTTATTTTACCACTTGCCCTGATTGTTTAAAAGCTGTTATGCCTTAATGAGAAGAATCGTCGCCATAGAAGCAATCCCTTCTTCGCGTCCAGTAAATCCTAGTTGTTCTGTTGTCGTCGCTTTAATATTCACTTGTGTTTCATCTGCCTTCAACAACTCTGCGACACGCTTACGAATCACTTCAATATACGGTGCCATTTTTGGCTTTTGTGCAATAATCGTGCAGTCAATATTTCCGAGTTTATAGCCTTTGTCTTCTACGAGTGTCCAGATTTTTTCTAACAGTACTGCGGAGTCCGCATTTTTGAATGCAGCATCCGTATCTGGGAAATGCCGTCCGATATCTCCTTCACCGATCGCGCCAAGAGCCGCATCAGTAATTGTATGCAGAAGCACATCCGCGTCAGAATGGCCCGTTAACCCCCTGTCATGCGGAATTGTTACGCCGCCAATGATAAGCGGGCGACCTGCCTCGAATTTATGTACATCAAAACCTTGTCCTATGCGAATCATTAAAATCCTCCTGTCTCCTTCTTAATAAGATCTCTCCGAATAGGAGATCTTCCTGTGTAGTCATCTTAACATTGTCATACGTACTTTCGACGATGTGCACAGGCTGTCCGAAACGTTCTACAAGCATTGATTCATCCGTCCCTAGAAAGCCTTGTGCTTGTGCTTCTTCAGACGACCGTTTAAGCAAAGCGTATCGAAACGCCTGCGGGGTTTGGATGACCCATAACTTGCCGCGATCCACCGTCTGCTCAACAACGCCATCCTTTGCATATTTCATCGTGTCTTTCGCCCGCACACCCGCAATTGCCGCACCATGTTCGTTAGCTACTTTCACCAGTTCAGCAATGACCGAGAGGCGGATAAACGGTCTTGCAGCATCATGGACAAGAACAATACCATCCTTGTCATATACTTTCATACATGCCGCCACACTATCTTGCCGTTCTCCTCCGCCATCTACCAGCGCAGTCACTTTCCTGATAGCAAACTCTTCAAGCAACGCTTGGATATACTCACGTTCGTCTGACTTTACCGCAAGGATGATCCCCTCGCATGCCGGATCACCTTCGAACACATCGAGCGTATGAATCAAAATCGGCTTGTCATCCAATTTTAAAAAAAGTTTATTATAACCTGCACCCATTCGCTGACCGCTTCCAGCTGCAGGCATCATAACTGTATAGTTCACAATTGCCATCCTCTTCTATTCATAATCACAAACTGCTTAATTCACTTTTGAAATCTTACCATTTTTAAGTTTTGCGAAAATCATTCGCCCTGCTGACGTTTGTAACACACTAGTTACAACGACATCAACGGCGTTGCCAATGTGGAATTTCCCATCCTCGACTACGATCATTGTGCCATCATCCAAATAGGCGACACCCTGATTATGCTCCTTGCCATCTTTAACGATGACGACGTACATATCTTCTCCCGGAATGACAACCGGTTTCACAGCATTTGCAAGATCATTAATGTTCAACACGGATACACCATGTAAATCTGCGACTTTATTCAAGTTAAAATCATTTGTCACGACAAGCCCGTCCATACTTTTCGCCAAATGCACAAGCTTCATGTCTACCTCTGGAACGCCGTTGAAATCTTCGTCCGTTATAAGGATATTCGGACCGTCGTCGGTTTGCATGCGTTTTAGAACATCAAGCCCGCGTCTGCCTTTTGTCCGCTTTAACGTATCCGAGGAATCCGCAATATGCTGCAACTCTGTTAATACGAACTGCGGCACTACAAGCACGCCTTCCAGAAAGCCGGTTGCAGAAATATCGGCAATCCGACCATCTATAATAACACTCGTGTCCAAGACTTTGTAGAGCTTACCTTTTGTTTGCCCCGCTGCATCCTCCACTTCTTTCTTTTTGAGCCCACTGTTTTTTGTAGACTGCAGCGCATGGATCAGTTCCTCCCGTTTCTTAAACCCGACCTGAAAACCGAGATACCCAAGAATAATCGATAAAAGAATTGGAAGTACAGACGTAATGACAGGTATCTGAATACTGCTCAAACCAAAACTGACAAGGAATGCGACACTCAAACCTACCATGAGACCAATTGTACCAAAGAGCAAGTCGAAAATCGGCGCTTTCAGTAAGCGCTCTTCCATCCACTTAATAAAATTAATAATCGGTTCAGTTAAAAAAAGACTGAGCAAAAAGAGAAGCGCTGCTCCAAGGATTGCGGACACGTATGGATTGTTTATTAATAGACTCGAAGTAAAAGAAAATAATTTGAATAAATGCGGTAAAAATAACACACCCAACGTTCCTCCAATTAGCAGGAATGAAACTTGAACTACCTTTTTCAACATATGAACCACCTCCTTATTTTACTAATTATACATGTTTCCCCTTCATACCGCTTTGATAAGCATAGGGAAATGCAATATTTCCTTCTATCGTCATAGGACTCTCGACCGCACATGAAAGTTCCTTATCTTTGCATCATTGCAACAGCGAAACGACAGGGGCTGCCATAGTGGCAGTCCTGTCCTGCATTCATTCTTTGAAAGCGATTTTCAAGGCATCGCTGACTGTTTCAACACCGACCACACGGATGCCTTTCGGGTAATCCCAGCCGCCGAGATTCGAAGCGGGAACAATGACGCGTTCGAAACCAAGTTTTGCCGCCTCTGTCACACGCTGTTCGATGCGGGAGACCCGGCGTACTTCGCCCGTCAGGCCGACTTCGCCGATAAAGCAGTCAGACAACCCAGCCGCCAAATCACGGTAGCTAGAGACAATGCTCATGAGCACGGCGAGGTCGATTGCCGGTTCATCCAGCTTCACGCCGCCCGCAACTTTAATATAAGCATCCTGAGCCTGCAACAGCATACCCATCCTTTTCTCAAGCACAGCCATCAACAAGGAAACTCTGTTTTGATCGAGACCGGTTGCCATTCGCTTCGGATAGTTGAAACTCGACGGAGTGACCAGCGCTTGAATTTCAACAAGAATCGGGCGCGTTCCTTCCATCGATGCGACAACCGTCGAGCCGGGCCCACCTTGAGACCTTTCTTGGAGGAACAATTCGGACGGATTGAGCACTTCCTTTAACCCGGATTGCAACATTTCAAAAATGGCGATTTCATTTGTCGAGCCAAACCGATTTTTCACACTGCGCAGAATCCGATACGTATGATGACGCTCCCCTTCAAAATACAGAACGGTATCCACCATATGCTCAAGCAACCGCGGTCCTGCAATCTGGCCATCTTTCGTCACGTGACCCACGAGGAAAATAGCGATGTTCTGCGTCTTGGCGATGCGCATCAGTTGAGCTGTACATTCGCGTACTTGAGATACACTTCCAGGCGCTGACGCCACTTCGGGGTGATGGACCGTTTGGATTGAGTCCACGATAACAAACGTCGGTTTCACATCCGCAATCGTTTCATGAATTAAGCCAAGATCCGTTTCCGCATAGATATATAGTTCATCCGACTTTACGCCAAGTCTTTCTGCACGCAGTTTCGTCTGGCGAATTGATTCCTCCCCTGAAATATAAAGGACACGCTGCCCTTTATTCGCAAGCAGTGAAGACACTTGAAGAAGGAGTGTCGACTTTCCAATGCCCGGATCTCCACCAATCAGAATGAGTGAGCCAGGTACAATCCCGCCGCCCAGAACCCGGTTAAACTCATCCAGGTCTGTGTCGATTCGTGGTTCCTGCACCATCTCGATTGAACTGATCGGCAATGCTTTTTGACGAACAGCATCCGTATGCTGAAATGCACCGCGCGGACCTTTTTGGGCAACAACTTCAACTTCCTCTTCCATCGTGTTCCATTCGCCGCAGCCTGGACACCTGCCCATCCACTTCGGTGATTCATAGCCACAGGATTTACACATGAACTTTGTCTTTCTTTTTGCCATAAAATCCTCCAAACACGAAAAGGACAGCCCATCGCCGCCGAAAAGAACCGTCGGTGGTATGGACTATCCAGTTCAATCTTTATTTTTCTAGTACTTCTTCTATTTCCACGACCTGTTGTTTTTCGGCATCTTTGCCTGTCTTGACAACAAATTCTCCATCGACTACATCGATGAGTACTTTACCGCCTAGCAGAATCGTCCCTTTAAGGAGTTCCTCAGACAACCGGTCCTCAACGTGTTTCTGAATTGCACGACGTAGTGGTCGAGCACCATAATCCGGATCATAACCGACATCGACGATTTTCATTTTCGCTTCATCAGTCAACTCAAGTTCGATATCCTGTTCACCTAGACGTTTTGTCAATTCATTGGACATAAGCGAGACGATTTCACGCAAATGCTCTTTTTCGAGTGAATGGAAAACGATCATTTCATCGACACGGTTTAAGAACTCCGGACGGAATGCTTTCTTCAGCTCTTCAAGCATTGCCGATTTCATGCCTTCGTAATCACGACCTGCATCTCCTAAGTTGAAACCGACGTAACGATTCTTTCTTAATTCTTGTGCCCCTACGTTGGATGTCATAATGACAACCGTGTTACGGAAGTCAACTGTGCGTCCTTTTGAATCCGTCAATCTTCCATCTTCCAGTACTTGCAAGAGTACATTGAAGACATCCGGGTGAGCTTTTTCAATTTCATCTAACAGGACAACTGAATATGGTTTCCGACGAACCTTTTCTGTTAACTGTCCGCCTTCTTCATAACCTACATACCCCGGAGGTGAACCGACGAGACGCGACGTCGAGTGCTTCTCCATGTACTCGGACATATCGACACGGATCATTGCATCTTCATCACCGAACATGACTTCTGCAAGTGCTCTTGCCAATTCCGTTTTCCCGATGCCTGTTGGTCCAAGGAAAATGAAGGAACCAATCGGACGCTTCGGATCTTTTAACCCTGCACGTGCCCGTCGTATTGCCCGGGAAATAGCTGTCACTGCTTCGCTTTGGCCAATGACGCGTTCATGCAGCATCTCTTCCATATTGAGCAGCTTAGCAGATTCCGCTTCGGCTATTTTAGAAACCGGTATTCCAGTCCACATCGCTACAACTTCTGCGATATCTTCAACTGTTACTTCGGACTCTTTCTGGCCCTGTTTTTCTTTCCAGTCTGTTTTAGTTGTTTCAAGTTCTTCTTTCATCTTCTGTTCTTTATCACGGAACGATGCCGCTTTTTCAAATTCTTGACTTTGGACAGCAGCATTCTTTTCAGAGCGGATTGCTTCCAATTTCAATTCAAGCTCTTTCAAATTTGGCGGTGTTGTATATGAACGAAGGCGTACTTTCGAACCCGCTTCGTCAATCAAGTCAATCGCTTTGTCAGGAAGGAATCTATCAGAAATATAGCGATCCGACATTTTTGCAGCCGCTTCAATTGATTCGTCAGTGATTTTCACACGGTGATGCGCTTCATAACGATCGCGTAGGCCATGGAGAATCTGAATCGTTTCATCGACAGTCGGCTCGTCGACTTGAATCGGTTGGAAACGTCTTTCAAGTGCTGCATCTTTTTCGATATATTTACGATATTCGTCGAGCGTCGTTGCGCCGATACATTGCAATTCACCGCGTGCCAGAGATGGCTTCAGGATATTAGATGCATCGATTGCACCTTCAGCCCCGCCCGCCCCAATCAGCGTATGCAGTTCATCGATGAACAGGATGATATTGCCCGCCTGTCGAATCTCTTCCATCACTTTTTTCATGCGGTCTTCGAATTCACCGCGGTATTTCGTACCTGCAACGACCGTTCCCATATCAAGTGTCATAACACGCTTGTCACGGAGAATTTCCGGCACTTCGTTGTTGATGACTTGTTGCGCGAGTCCTTCCGCGATTGCCGTCTTACCAACACCCGGTTCCCCGATTAGCACTGGATTGTTTTTTGTACGGCGCGCTAGCACTTCGATGACGCGTGTTATTTCCTTGCTGCGACCGATAACCGGATCAAGCAAACCTTCACGTGCCACTTCCGTTAAATCACGTGCCAAGCTATCCAATGTCGGTGTTGCTGCAGAATTTGAAATGCCTTGGCCGGTTGCAGAACTGTCATTGCTTCCAAGAAGCTGAAGTACTTGTTGACGCGCTTTGTTAAGGCTGACACCAGCATTATTCAAGACACGTGCTGCCACACCTTCTCCTTCGCGGATAAGTGCCAGCAAAATATGTTCTGTTCCGATATAAGAATGGCCAAGCTTGCGTGACTCATCCACCGATAATTCAATAACCTTTTTTGCTCGAGGTGTGTAATGGACGATTGGACCGACATCCTTTGTTCCAGCCCCTACAAGTTTTTCTACACCTTGTACGATTGTTTCAAAGTTGACACCTATCGCTTCAAGCGCTTTTGCAGCAATGCCTCCACCTTCACGAATTAGCCCAAGCAAAATGTGTTCTGTTCCAATAGACTCGTGTTTCATACGGATAGCCTCTTCTTGGGCAAGTTGCAATACTTTCTGTGCTCGCTGTGTAAATCGATTAAACATCATATTCAGTCCTCTCCTTCTATCTATATAAATCAATTCCCTAAAAACTCATAGATTACTCAATTGAGTTTCTATTTCAAAAAGGTGCAAGAAATAGCCATCCTATTATACGTATTCAACCAACTATACAGGAATTCCTTTATTGCAAAAATTGACTTTGACTATCTTTGACTTAACTATACCTAAATGAAATGCAATATGCAAAATACCTGCTCACTCTTCTGAATTACTTCCAGCTGAGGGAGCTGCTCTTTCTACAGTGAGCCGTTCACGAAATAGTTTCGCCCTGAATATATCTCGTTCTTCTTGAGATAATTCCGTGCTTGCATATTGTTGCAGGAATCCTGCCTGCATAAAAATCATCAACTCGTTCAAAATCGACATATCAACGTCCTGGATAATACCTAAGTCTATACCGAGTCTGACGTCCGAGAGGCAACGTGCCGCCTCGCCTGAAGGTAATAACCGAGCATAGCTAATTGTACCCAGCGAACGGAATAACCTATTCTCAAGCGCAATTCGGGACTTCGTAAGCAACAACTCGCGTGATTTCCGCTCATGCCCAATCAGCCGAGATGCAATATTTCCAAGATCCGCAAGAATTTCCTGTTCTGTTTTTCCGAGCGTCGTCTGATTCGACACTTGATAGACATTACCGGGCGCCTCGCTTCCCTCTCCGTAACTTCCACGGACGATTATTCCAAGCCGAGAGATGGCAGGGATAATACGGTCAATCTGCTTCGTCATCGTAAGTGCGGGCAAATGCATCATCACTGATGCGCGCATGCCGGTTCCCGTATTCGATGGACAGCTTGTCAAATAGCCGAAGTCTTCATCGAAAGCATAAGGTAGTTCTTTTTCGAGATAGTCATCAACCTGATCAGCTTGTTTATAGGCATCCATAAGCTGCAGCCCTGGGTAAATACACTGTATTCGAATATGGTCTTCCTCGTTCACCATGACACTTACAGTTTCATTTTCCGATAGCAGGACTGCACCATGCCGATCAGGGGCCGCAAGCTGCGGGCTGATCAGATGTTTTTCAACAAGCACTTGACGCTCCAGTGCGGGCAAATCGGACATCTTGGTGTAGGAATACCCGCTTTGCATAGAATCAAGCAAAACACCCGTAACCGCTCTGTCAACTGCCATCGCTTCTTTTTCAGTAAATGCAATAGGAAAACGATACCCCGTCAAGTTGCGGGCAAGCCTAATTCGCGTCGACATCACGATGTCTGAATGCTCTCCATAAGCAGTCATCCAAGGGGTTACCGCATTACGCATGAACTTTTCAATCGACATCGTTTTCTTCACCTCCATGGGCAAGGTGTTGCTTTAGTGTATTCGCTTCATCACGCAAAGCTGCCGCCTCTTCAAAATGCTCGGCTTCCACAGCCTCTTTCATTTTCACTCGGATTTCTTCAATTTTCTTTTTGACTGCATATAATTCGTTGAAAGAAACCGGGATTTTTCCGGTATGAGTAGAGTGACCGTTGTGAAGCTTGCCAAATACATGCGGTAGGTTCCCGCGGAATGTGTCGTAGCATTCGGAACAGCCAAACTTTCCGATGTCAAGAAATTTCGGGAACGTCAGACCGCAAGAAGGACATTCGGGTCCTTCTAACAACTCTCCCCGCGTTTGTGGTTGCGCCAAGAAAGGATCAGAACCGCCGAACCAGTGGGATAGGAACTGCTGAATCGACAGGGGTTCCTGGTTGGGGTCAAATTGGAATGTCTGCGATTGGAAAGCGCACTTTTCACATAAGTGTCTTTCCATCGATCCGACCACACTTTCTTGGGTGATCGTAATGGAAGCAGGTCGTTCTTTACAATTTTCACATATCATCGAAAGCCACCTCATAATAGTTAGATTGACGATTAGTTGAGCTGTTCGTAAATAAGCGTCAAGAGCATCGCCTGTAAAATGCGCGCACGTATAATATCACGTTCCGGAAGCGGCTGATGAATCGTCGTTCGATCGACAGCAGCAAGAATGAGCTTTGATTCGCGTTCCGATATGACTTCTTCCTCAATCAGTCTGTAAACGACATCCAAGGCCATCGTATAGGAAGCTCCCGATTGGATACCGTCCAAAATATGTTCAATCAATTCTTTACGCGAATTTGCTTGCACGCGGAAAATGCGTATATAGCCGCCGCCCCCGCGCTTCGATTCAACTGCATAACCACGCTCCGCTGTGAAACGGGTTTTAATGACGTAGTTGATTTGAGAAGGAACGCACTGGAACTTTTCAGCAACTTCATTGCGCTTGATTTCAATAATTCCACACTGTTCCTCTTCGATTATGGATTTCAAATATCCTTCTATAATGTCGGAAATGTTTCTCATGCCCTCACCTCTTTCATACGGGGGATAAGCCGTTGACTTTGACTATCTTTGACTTGATTGTACATGACATTCCGTATGTTCTGCAATCGATATGCACCAGACTCAGCCAGTATCGGCTTGTTGCAATACCTTTTAACCGTACTAAACAAAAAATGGAGCGCAGGACGAATTCTCCTGACACTCCATTTTTTATTATTCCATGCTGACGTTCGTCAATTCTTTCACAGGCAAGAATAATTCACCTGTCTCCAAATACGTAACGGCAAGCTTATCGCCTTCTTGAATATAGATCGCGAGCGGCACCGTTTCCGACGAAACAATAAAGTTACGTCCATCATCTGCTAAAAATGAAACGAGCGTAAAGTCACCAACGCGCTCTTTAAATACACGTACAACCGTTACCGCGGCTTTCGCTTCTTCCGCGCTCGAACTGCCGCCTACATTGCTGCTCCCGCGCTGGAGAGCTGTCTTATATAATTTCAATGCCTCGTTCGGCGTGTTGCCGAAGACCGATATTTCCGGATTGGCAGCTGATACGATGAAATAATTTTGCAAGAATCCATTCGAATCAAGCACTGGCGTCAACCAACTTGCTTCACCGTAAAAATTGTACAAGACCGGCATTTCACCAGACCATTTCTTCTCAATGAATTTCTTTTCAATAATCTGAAGCGCTCCTTGTGAATCCATATATGACTCTTCCAGATTGCCTGTATAATACGTTGCTTCACCTGTCTTACCATCCGTCAATGCATAGCCGAGCATCGAGTCGACGCCTTCTTTCGGACTTGTGAAGTCTGTAAAGTAATACATATGGCCCTTCTCGTCGAAAATCGGACTCACATTCGCCTCTGTTCCTTCATCAGACGGCAGCTTGACATCTTTTTTCCCAACGACTGAATTCCAAAAACCATGGACATAGTTTCCGAAATAACTGTTTTGCAGGCTTACCGCCTCAGGCGAAACAGCTCCATCGATAAAATCGGGCACATCTGCAAGCGAATACTTCTTCACATCGCCATTAGCAGGATCGACCGTCACAATCCCTTTAACATCAAAGCCATTACGTGCGGATATAAATTCCCCGTAAGAGCGGATATAGTGCGGTTTTCCATCATCATCAATTTCAAGTTGTACATCACCGTAAAAAATAAGGTTCGGCATTTTCATTCGTATATGACGTTCCACTTCTTCATGGAAGAATGATGAAGGTGTATACGCCATTTCAGCTTTCACGAATTTCGGGTTATCTGATGAATCTGTCGCACTCATCGTAAAGTACCCTGGCGTTGTTTTCGCATTCCACCATTTAAAGAAGCCTGAAAACTCGACGGGCGCAATATAGACAAACTTGCCATCGACCTTTTGAATTTGCAGACTGCCCAGTTCATAGTAACTCGTATTCGGCACTTGCCCAAATGCTTTCTTCATCTTATTACGGGCAAATTTCGGAGGAACACTTGCGGGTGTTTTTGTTTCATCGAATGCTTTAATTTCCACTTGCTGGTCCATTTCAACTGCTTTGTATTTCTTATCGGCGTTGAATAGTGGCGCACTGAGAATATATGCTCCAAAAGCGAGAGAACCTAAAAATAGAACGAGTTTCAATTGGCGGTCTTTCCCGCCCGCTGAGATTGCTCCAAGGAAAGTAACGATAAGAAATGCTATCCATAGAGACGTCCAATTACGATCCATGTTTGTAGTGTAGTAAAACACGAACACGACAATAGCAGACAGAATCGCCACAACGACAATCGCCGCTCCTCTATTAAAAGGAACTCTTACAGTCGCTTTTGCCTCATCCACACTCGGTTTCTTTTGAGTACTCAAGATAAATGGGACGATTACTAAACTGAAAATGACGCCCACAATAATTGAAAATAGTATTAAGTTAAACATATATACACCCTTTTCCATTATCAAAGATTTTTGCTGATAGTAAAGTATACGGTTAAACAGGGGAATAGTTTCATTTTATTGATTTGAAATTAAGAAGGTTTACCTTTTTGAATTAAGGGCATAGGGTATATAGAGGATTTTTTACGGCCCTTCTTTTTTCCTTGGTCTCACGATCCAAAACAAAAAACTCCGGGGTAAATAAACCAGTGGAGGCAATACATTTTGAATTGGTATGAGAAATTAAACGAATACTTTCCAGTCGAAGAAATGAAGTCAAAAGAACATATGGACGCATTACTGACTGACAAGAAAAGCGTCTATAAAAAAGATGAAGGACCGCATCACGTACTCATGTATGTCGAATTCGAAAAGTTTATTTTCGTCGACTATTTGTTTGTATCAACACAATCACGCGGTATGGGACTTGGCGGTAAACTGTTGACTATGTTAAAGACCAAAAACAAACCGATTCTCCTTGAAGTAGAGCCCGTCGATTATGAAGACACGGATACTGCAAAACGGCTTAAATTCTACTCACGCGAAAACTTCTCCCATGCACAGCGTATCGGTTATAATCGTCGTTCTCTTGCAACAGGTGAGAACACAGTGCTTGAAATCTTATACTGGTCACCAACAGATTCAGGCGAAGAAGAAATCTACAATGCAATGACACAGACTTACGACGAAATCCACACTTATAAAGATGAAACATTTTACGGTAAAAAGTACGATCCGACTGATAAAGTACTTGTTTTTCATACGAAGGGCAAACGGGATATTCTTCAACCGTTTAATCCTCCCGAATAAAAATGGACTTCCCGTTGAATGGGAAGTCCATTTTTAAATTCACACTGTAATTGGTTCTTTGGCTAATGGTTCCAAATCTACTTCAAACCCCATATCCTTTAGTGTTTGAAAATCCTTATCGCTCTCCTGACCATTTGTTGTTAAATAATCCCCGATAAAAATTGAGTTTGCCGGATATAACCCGAACGGTTGGAGGCTGCGCAAGTTCACTTCACGTCCACCGGAAATTCTAATTTCCTTTGACGGATTAATGAATCTAAACAAGCACAACACTTTCAAGCAGTAAAACGGTGTCAACTCATCCGTGCCGCCAAGCGGGGTCCCATCTACTGCGTGTAAAAAATTTATAGGAATTGAATCTGTATCCATCGCGTACAAACTGCGTGCCATTGAGACGACATCTTGTTGTGTTTCCCGCATACCAATGATGACACCTGAACATGGTGAAATGCCAGATTGTTTCACAATATTAACTGTGTTTACACGGTCATTATATGTATGAGATGTCGTAATACTTTCATGGTGCTCTGCCGACGTATTAATATTGTGATTATATCGGTCTACACCAGCTTCTTTCAATCGGGAAGCCTGTTCCGGCTTCAAAAGTCCAAGGCATGCACAAACAGTCATATGCTCATGTTTTGACTTGATTTCCTTCACAGAATCGATGACAATTTCAAGTTCACGGTTTACAGGACCTCTCCCGCTCGCCACAATACAGTAGGTTCCCGCATTTAATTCGGCTGCTCTTGTCGCGCCGGCTACAATTTCCTCTTTTTTCATCATGGAATACTTTTCAATCGGCGCTTTCGAAATAATAGACTGCGCACAATAGCCGCAGTTTTCCGGGCATAAGCCCGATTTCGTATTCATAATCATATTGAGTTTTACTTTATTTCCATAATAATGTTTTCGAATTGTATAAGCCGCGTGAAGAAGCGGCAGCAAGTCATCATCTGGACTGTCCAAAACAGAAATGGCTTCCTTGTCCGTTAATTGGTGCCCTTCAAGTACGCGTTTCGCCAAAGTATCATAGTTAGTCATACTTAACGCCTCACTTTTAACACTTTATACATACGATGCCCGAAAATCCCGGCAAGTACGGCAAGAATGATATCTTTCGGTAGCGGCGGCATCATCAATACCCATGCCACTTTATAGGAGAATACATCAGGAGCAGCTGCCCAGAGTTTAAATGCGACATACATCCAGTTCGTTCCGAATACATAATTCACAACCATTCCAACAAGTGCAGCGATAATATAACCATGTATCTTTCCATTCTTTTCAACGATTTTCCCTGCAATGAATGCTACAAAAATGAAAGATACAACAAATCCAAATGTCGGACTGATAATTGACCCAACTCCGCCGCCAAACTTTGCAAATACAGGTGCCCCCGCAAGTCCGATAAACATATAGACCGTCATTGCGAGCGCTCCCCTGCGACTGCCAAGAATAAGTCCTGCAAGAATTGCGAAAAAAGTCTGCAACGTAATCGGTATGCCACCTATAACTAGAAATGGTACAAACGCTGTAATATTTGCCCCGATCATCATCAGCGCCGCGAACATCCCACTGTAGACAAGCGTTAACGGACTCATGATACTTTTACTTTTCGTCTTCACTGTAGCTGTTGTCATAATACACCCCTAGCGTTTATGTTATCTTTAACAGAATAATAGATAACATATTATACGTCAACCTAAATATTTTATTGGTTAACCTATATATTGATAAGAGTATTAACGTAAACACAAACAAAAAAAGATCGATAGCAAATTTGCTATCGATCTCTTGTCAGGACTTTTCGCCTTCATCTTTCGGGAACAGGAAATAAGAAATTATCCCGCTTACAAGCATTGCACCAATTATAATGAAAAAGCGTGATAGTTCGGGTACGTCCTGGAAATCCTTACTCAATTTCATCCAGCCAAATCCCCCAACAAGCAACATTATAGGAATGACAAATTTAAAAGCTCTCAACAAATTCACCTTCTGCATAAAATTATGGTAGCTCTACTCTACCATAACCTATCCTTACCTCCACTGTCGACGACCTGGGCCACCAAAGCCACCTTGTTGTGGTCCGTAACCACCCATTCCGGGGCCAAATCCAGGCTGTGCCTGAAGTGTTTCACCCATAACATTCCGTGTCGTTTCTGTGAAATAGTGACGTGGAATTTCAACAGTATTCACCCGGTTCACATTGACGATCGGATGAATAAAAGGAACCTCCCGTGGCACAAATTGGTCGTGACAACGATATTGCGTCGGGCAAACAACCGGCTGTACCTGATTACCATGACAATTACCCTGTTGCCAATTACCTTGTGGCATCATATTTCCGTGGTGCATCATATTTCCATGTTGCATCATATTCTCACCTCCTCCTCCTATTACATGTGAAAAGAAGAAGGACAAACGGGCGATAGACTCTACGGGCGCTCATGAAAATTAGAAATTTTAATTTACACAACAATAAAGAGGGATTTAATCTCAATTTTTCGCATTGCGCATTCTCTTATAATAGCGAAACAATCGAGTCACTAGATAAAGTGGGATGATGAAATATGACATAGCAGTCAATCACATTCTGACAATAAAACAAAAGCGCAAGCGCCTGGTCAGGATGACAGTTATGAGGCACTATTTGTTGGAGAAGGCTTCAGCTCAATCCTACCTGGCTGGGTCGACTGATCATATACTTCTGCTGACCGATCATATCCAACACCAAACCGACCGTAACAAACAATTCTAGACAACAACAAAGAGCCTTTCCAATAGAAAGACTCTGCCCGTACCTTCACAATTAATAATTCGAACTGGACAACAGACACCCAAAACTTTCAAATCTATCCCTTAGAAGTGCAGTTAAAAAACAGAAAAACCCCACATCTTGATGGGGTTTAATTATTGGTAATCACGCGGCATATTTTCTTCATCATGAAAGACATGTGATTCTTCTCGTTTCCCCTCAATATCCTCGGGGTATTCATAGATTGGCCCGCCTTCGCCAATCATATTCAACTTATCGATAAAGTCCCTATCCCGCCTTAGTTCCATTTCAGATTGCTCAATCGGTAAACGTTCCATATAGATCATCCTTTCATCATTTTGCCGGGGCTAAATGCGATAGAAAATATCCAAACGTTTAACATCAATTCTAATTATTCTAACTACCATTATACTAAATTTTCAGTTAAATGTAAACAGTTACATCCTTGACGTTTTGCAGATGCATCAAAAGGCTATACTATAGAAGACAGGTATGCTAGGAGGTTATTTTATGAAAAGAATTATTCTCTTTGACGGCGAATGTAATTTTTGTGACTCAAGTGTGCAATTCATTATAAAGCGAGACCCTTCAGCCCATTTCCTCTTCACTTCCTTACAAAGTGAAAAAGGCATGGAACTAACGAAGCAATATGCCATTCCATCCGAAGTTGACAGTCTGGTTTTAATTGAAAACGGTAAAGCGTTCACCAAGTCTTCCGCAGCGCTCCGTATAGCAAAAAAACTAGACGGATTATGGCATCTGTTATTTCTATTTATACTCGTACCACGTAAAATTCGTGACGCTGTATATGATTACATTGCAAAGAATCGCTATAAATGGTTTGGTAAGAAAGACGATGCTTGTATGCTGCCCTCGCCAGATCAACGGAAACGTTTCATTTAACCAACGACAAAAAGGGATTCCCGAATTTTACCGGGAATCCCTTTTTTGTACCTCAACGAGCGATTACGCTTTTGTTTGCAGTTCCTTGTTCTCCTCAGCTGAAAACGCACGTGACCTGGTTAAAAAGCGTTTGCCTTCGACGCCTTCGAGTGAAAACATGCCGCCTCGACCGTTGACGACGTCAATGATCAGCTGTGTATGCTTCCAATACTCAAACTGGTTTTTGTGCATATAGAACGGTGTTTCGCCAATATGGCCGAGCAGGACGTCTTGATCACCTACAATCAGTTCCCCGTCCGGATAGCACATCGGTGACGAACCATCGCAGCAGCCGCCCGATTGGTGAAACATAAGCGGACCGTGTTTATCTCTCAAAAACGTAATGAGTTCAAGTGCAGCGTCAGTTGCGAGTACGCGTTCCGTCATCCGCACGACCTCCTTTTTGTATCAATCACGCCTCGGTGTGATTGCGTCCAGATTTTGAATTGAGCCTGAGGCCTACGAGGAAAGATTGAACTTCATCTTTCCCTGTAGGTCATGCAGTCGTTGCGACAGGAAGTCGCGAACTTAGACTGCCTTCCTTAACTCCTTTCAAAATCTGTGACATCCGCCGGAGGCTTTAGGCCAACGAGGAGGAATTGTAGTTCATTCCTCCCTGTTGGTCATTCAGAGGGGAGGGATTGAACTGCATCCCTCCTTGTTGCCGCAGGACGCGGCGTTCTTAGTCTGAGATCCACAATT
>DYWT01000011.1 GCA_020742515.1 Sporosarcina psychrophila | reverse complement strand
CTGAACAAAGAAAAATCATATGAATTATCTTGAACCTACTGCTGGAAGAATACTTGAACCTGTCACGTGTCTTGCGGCGGTACTTAGCATATAATCAATATTTTCAGATGCCATGGCCATTTTGACTGTTTCTGACCGGATATGCATTAATTCTGTAGGCCAATTTGAGGCGGCGGCCCCGTATATTCTTGACCAAATTTGAGTTTTATCTGCAACCGGTTTCATAATGTCTTCCCAATGTTTAAGGGCGGTCTCTACCTCAGAGTTCTCCAGTTGTTTGGCAAGTTCCAATGCACTGGTAATGCTGACCCCCGCCCCTTGTCCCAAATTAGGCTCCATTCCATGCGCTGCATCACCGAGGATTGCTACTTTTCCCGACGACCAGGTCTTCATGTAAATGTAATAGAAGTGTTGATCTAATCTTGAATAATCGATACGTTCTATGACAGACTCCAAGTGGGGGAATGATGAAAGCCAGGCATCTTTATTCATCGGGTCTGAAAGTCCATCTGTATCCGTAGACGGCGATGTTAAATATACATATCGATATTGATCAGTAGAAGGAGCTATACCAATTCGGCGGATACCATTCCAATGCTCCATTGCAATCCCCGTCTCATCGGTATCTATTCTTGGAATTAAGGCTCTTAATGCTCCGTTATTTACTTTTTCAACCGTACATTCAATATTGGTCGAATTCCGAATGCTTGAGTTTATGCCATCGGCTCCTACTATTAAATCCGCCTTTACTATTTTTCCATTAACCAATGTGATAGTTCCCGATGATTCAGCTGATACCACACGAACATTTGTCTCTATCCGAACTCCTAACTCTTGGGCTTTCCGTGCAAGAGCACTATGAATCTCTTTTCGCGGTATTACACAGAAGCGATTACCTTCAGTGAATTTCGTGGAATTCAATAAATCCTGTGTTTCATCTATCATGTTTAAACTTTGGATGAACTCTACGTTCTGACTTATTTTATTTAACACATCAATAGATTCCAATACTTTTAATCCATTTTCCCACAAATAAAGCCCTGCTCCAATTTCTCTAAGTTCCGAAGACCTTTCAAATATTTGCACATCCCAATCACGTTGAGCCAGCGCTATTCCCAAGGTTAGACCTGATAGTCCGGCTCCAGCGATAATTGCTTTCTTTTTAGCCATTGTAAAACCTCCCTATATTTTTAAATTTCTCTCAGGATTTTAACATGAACACTCCAATATTGAATTTCAGAAAAATATTAGAGTGTTAGGATGTGACTAAATAAGATTTGGGATTGAAAGATACTCTTTAATATGCTCAGCAATTTTTTCCGGCGACTCAAGGGTTGGAAAATGTGTTTCACCAGTAATCACCTTAAAGTCAAACCAAGTGTGCTGTGCCGAAAACTCACTTTGCAATTCTTCATAACTATCTGTCGCAGCCTGCGAGTAGATATGCACAATCGGACGCTTTTCTTTTAGAGCAGCCATCCGCTCAAGTGGCGAACCCCATTTTTGATATGAACTTTCGATTACTCTGCAGGAACGTTCCCACATATCATAACCGAAACTGGCCATCTCCTTATTAAGGTGATCTTTTACGGCACGATTAGTACTTACCCCTTGCCAGTGGTTAAATATATTTTGTCTTCCAGAAAACCACTGTTCGGGATCTTGCATATCCTGCAAGTCTTTGATAAATCCTTCACCTGCCTCAGTCATTATCCAATCGATAACCACACTTTGAGGTACTCTATCCGTTCCTAACCGTTCAGTAATTTCCATATTAGCCCAACCGCCATGTGAGGTAGATATAGGGATAACTTGTTTAATATCCAACGCATTCAATACGGCAATAACATCGTCAGCTTGGTCTTTAGCACAGAAGTCTCCTACTCTACATAAAGGGTCCGTATGACCTCTCCAATTCATGCGGATAACCTTATGCTGTTCTGCTAGCAAGTGTACTACTTGGTCGAAGAGTCTATGATCCTGACACCAACCGGACAATAACAGCAATATGGGGCCCTCTGCATTTCCGTGTATATCATAAGTTATTTCAAAACCATTAATTTTAATTGATTCCAGTCCGTTTTTTTCTTCATTCAACATTGACAACATCTCCATTTCTTTAATTAGGTTATAAGGCAACAGAAAGCTAATCGCTTTAATGGTAAGTAATTTGACTTTCATGTTTTCTTATACTAATCTTATTAAATAAATGTTCGCAATGTTGTAAACTGTTTAACACTTCCGTGAATTATTTACTAACCCGCTACACTGGGGAGAAGAGAAGTATGAGTTGCTAAAACAAATTATGCGCATAAGTGAAAATTTAAAGAAAATTAGAAAGGGGAAAATCGTGTCAATTATCTTTAATAATCATAGCAACTGGGGAGATTTCATTTCATACGGAGATAGATTGTTCTTTAAAGAAAATTCTTTTGTCTATAAAAAAGGTGAAATCGGAAAAGGGATCTATTATATCGAGAAAGGATTGGTTAAGGCAACATCAGTCAATACAAAAGGGGAAGGTATTCTTGTGAATATCTCTTTGCCACAGCAGTTAATTGGTGTACAAGCTATGGATCAGGTTGCTCACTTTTCATCAACTGAAATAATTAAAGACTCAGTCCTATATTTTTTTTCTTGTGAGGTAGTAAATGAAATTATTCATAAACATCCGCATGCCCATCGTTTATTGTTGGGAACCATCAAGAGTCAGATGAGATGCCTTATAGATACTATCTACTTAAATAATTTACCCTCGGAAAAGCAATTGGCAAGATTAATACTTAATATTTATGAGGATTTCAAGCAGTTTAAAATCTTCTTATCACAAAAAGACCTTATAAAGTGTACGGGTCTTACGCGTGTTACAATCTATAAGGTTATGAAAAATTGGAGAGAAAAGGGGTATATCGAAACGATGAGTAATTCATTAATAATAAAGAATGTGAGTGCATTACGGAGTCTTGCAGAAAGTTATTCCTAAAGAACCACTCAGTGGCAATGAGCCGGGCTTCAAAATTACTAGCATACGAGGAGGTTTAGTAATGGAGTTACGATACTCTTGGCAACCGTATCTAAGTTTTGGGCAAAGGTTGGCGGTGGTAAAAGATAGCTATATCTATTATCAACAAGATGAAGGAAAAGGATTTTATTACTTGAGTGAAGGGAATATTAGAATTTCTGTCTCATTTTCTGAAGGAGTTGAAAGAACAATCAACTATGTTCCGGAGGGCATGCTTTTTGGAGAACACGGCATATATAATGACCCTTACTTAACCACCGCATGTACTGTGAATTCTTGTGTCATCTATTACTTTTCTGATAGCGATTTCATAAAAATATGCAATGCCTTTCCTGATGCAAAGCATATATTTACTCAGTCACTACTATTTAAATTTAGAATAGTTGCTGAATTGCTATCATTTACTTCTAGTCCAGCTGAACAACAAATTGCTCATTTTCTCATCAAACTACTTAAAGAAAATGGCGAAGATATTGCCCTGAACCAAACGGCTTTGGCAAATTATATTGGCGTCTCCCGTATTAGTGTCAATAGGATTTTGAATAACTGGAAAAGAAGTGGAATAGTCGACATTTCCAATAATCGTATAAGGGTAAAGGAGTTACAGAAATTAAAAGACTTGCAATCAATAAATACGATATTGCCTTATGGTCTGGATCATTTATTACTGGATATTTAAAAACCAAAAAAAGAGTGTGTAGGTGATATCCGCACATCACTCTCTTTTATTATTAATTATTCAGTAGACCATTGAATGAATCCCAGATGACCGGCCAAACCGCTGACTCAGGGACAATCAATTCGAAATGTTCGGCGTGGGGAATGGGTATGAAAAGTACTGTATCTCCCGCAAATTTGGCAGTCCCTTCAAATTGTTCACTCATACCAATTGGTACATTAACGTCCAGACTACCATGAATAAGAACAAGTGGAACACCAATAGGTAATAGGGACTTTGGAGAACCTTGCTCATAACGATTTTTTAGATTCTCTGGCGATCCACCCATAAAGTCCCTTGTAGGGTTGTCAATAATTCCGAACATCGTATCCTTCCATTGATGGATATCGTGCATTAACGCTAAATCACTTACACCCGCTAGGCTAACGGCCCCTTTTAACAGTAGTGGTTCTAGTCCGCTTTTTAGTTCGCTATCTGAAGAAAGTTTATGTCTTGCAGCAAGCCATAATGCAAGATGTCCACCTGCGGAATGACCGATTGTAATCACGGATTCCATGTCAAGGGGATAGGATTCAGCCAAAGTTTTTACATAGTCGGTTGCTTTTGCACAATCGAGGAATGTATTTGGCCAACCCCCGCCTTTTACTCCTACACGGCGATATTCAATATTCCAAGTGGCTATTCCCTTTTCCGCTAAAGCCTGTGCGAATGGATTTATATGTTCTAAATCAATAGTAGCCCTCCAAAAACCGCCATGGATCACAATTGCAACGGGAAATGGACCATCGCCTTCTGGTATACGTAGGTCTCCAAAGTGGTTTTCGTCTTCTCCGTAATAAATTCTTTTAACATTTCTTTCGATAATAGATTTCATCATATTCAACTCCTCGTTTTGCTATTAAATGCAAGTGGGGCAATCATAACATAAAGATGTGTTAGGGTATTTTTTACACCCTTTATTTCAAACATTTTAAAATTATAACACCATTCCGATATTTCTTGGTAGTCAAATTTAATTTAAACTAAGAAAAAAGCTTTTAAGGATATTCTTATTGAAACTATGGATACAGCGAAGCTAGGGTATTAGGTGAAACGTTCATAAGTAGCTAAAGTATTCCATAGGATTATTTGGTGCGAAGCTAATCTACAAAGTAAAATATCGATTTTAAAATAAATTACAAGGAACAAAAGATTATTACAAATATGAAATTTAATGCAGATAGCAAAGATATCAGTTGGGGCAAAAAAAATTATTATTGCAAAGTATAATGCAAAGGATCAGAATGCATTAGGGGGGTATATAGATGAATTGGTAATAATAGGTATTTTCGCTTCCTAAACAGTCCAGATGATTTGTCGGTTTTTTTTTCAGTATTGCTAGGACTGAAACCCAAATATCCACAATACAAAAGAATTTTAGTGATGAAGCTTAGGTTGTGTCTCTTGACATTGAAAGCGATCATACTGACAGAGTAATTGAGACAGTATCTATTAACTCTAAACAAGTTTGTGTAAAGCTAATATCGATTGTTTTATGGCTGTTAAGTAGCATAGAAAATCAGTGAGATAAGACCCAATTGAAAAGTTGATATGCAGTAAATAGAGAAGAGCAATTATATCAGGCGAGAATATTGTAGGGATTTTCAGACTCGGTATTTCTAATGGAAATTGTGGAATTTGGTGATAGTTCTATATCCGGAACATTTCCGATTATATCAAATGAATTTCTTTATGGAGAGGCATTTAGGGATGAGTTGTATGACGCTAGGAACAACAAGGAAATTGAGTTATCTTATCAAACTATAATTTTAAAAGACGCAGAGGTGGTTTAAAATGGAGAAAACTAAAATAGGAAAAAAAGAATTAGAATTCACAGGTTTCAATAACTTTGAATCAGAACCAATCCCGAAGGTTAAGGGTCTTTCTCAAAAAGTCATTACAAAAATTCCTGGTTCGGACGTAGCGACACGTATTCTTCAGTTTGAACCTGGTACAGATACATCTCCAATGGGCGTTCAAATCCATGATTTTTGGGAAGAGTTGATCATTATAGAAGGTTCTATAATTGATTTGAAATTAAATGTGGAATTTAAAGCGGGATCGGTAGCTTGTCGGCCACCCGGGATGAAGCATGGCCCGTGGAAATCGCCAGAGGGTTGTAAAATTTATGAAGTTCGTTACTATTCCAAAGGTCAGTAAGAAGGAGATTCTTTAACGGTAAAAATTCCATAAATTCCAAAAATGGGTGGATCAAATATACAAACAAACATTATCATGTGATTGCTTTACCCGGTAAAAAATAGCTCCTCATGTTCAATAAGGGGTTTAGGAATGACTATTAATAGCAAAGGTATAAAATTTAAATTTGTTTTTGGGAATTTTAATAAGTTAGGTAGGGAGCTTTGGAACAAGTATAATACGATTGGCAGGAATGAGTGAAATCAGTATGATAAAAGAAGTGAAAGAGTATAAAAGTCAAATAGTTCATTTTCATGGTAATCGAATATAGAGAAGCGACATTATTCGTTAAAATGACCTAAGCTCGCTGAGAAATAAAACCCTGAAACTATAAAAGTATTAAAATAAGTAATGCCATCAAGATACTAAAGAAGCACCACTATCTTTGTTGGTGTCTTTTTTTATGGATACTAATAGAAAACAGAGAATTTCATATTGTGAAATTTAATGCTTGTTTCCAATAGGCGGTTTATTTATAATCAATTAATCACCCTATTCAGATTATTATACCTTCTGTTGCTAAATATAGAAATATTGAAGCAGAATTTAATAAACTTTGGGATATAATTAGAACAAACTTAATGATTTGATGAAATAATATTATATTAACCTTCTTTCTTAGAAATTAAGAGGGAAAATCATTAGTTGAAAAAACATGGTTGATTTTTATTT
Organism: Sporosarcina psychrophila; assembly: GCA_020742515.1. Classification (GTDB taxonomy): domain Bacteria; phylum Bacillota; class Bacilli; order Bacillales_A; family Planococcaceae; genus Sporosarcina; species Sporosarcina psychrophila_B. Next base: position 20,272 of record DYWT01000011.1, on the reverse strand, counting down.
TGAAAACGGAGGTAGACTCAGATGAAAATAATTCATCTTAATAACGTTGACTTTATTGGGGAATTCATAAACTCGACTGTTTTGGCACTTGGTTTTTTTGATGGAGTGCACCTTGGCCATCAGCAACTTATCATGCAGGCGAAAGAAATTTCAAAGAGAAAAAACTTGAAACTGGCAGTTATGACTTTTTATCCGCATCCAAAAGAGATTTTACAAGGTGGGAAATTTAACTATTTGATGACGCCTGAGGCGAAAGAAGAGAAAATGAGACAATTGGGAGTAGATTATCTTTATATTGTCGATTTCAATAAAGGGTTTGCTAAATTGTCCCCGAGCGCATTTGTTAAACACTATATAATCAATTTAAATGTCACACATGTCGTTGCAGGGTTCGACTATACATATGGGCATAAAGGTAGAGGGACGATGGACACAATGAGAGAGCAAGCAGGTGGGGAATTCGAAGTAACTGTCTTGCCAAAAGTTGAATTGAATGGAATAAAAATTAGTTCCACGCATATTCGGAATTTGCTCTTCATGGGAGATGTCAAACAAGTAAAGTCGTTTATGGGTTATGATTACGAAGCTAAAGGACAACTATATACCGCATCTTCCGGCAAATTATCACAAACAAGTAAACTTCAAAACTTTTTACCGAAGAGAAATGCATACATCTTTGTTCCAAGCAATCATTGTTTAATACCGTGCCTTGGAAATTATATAGTCGAAGTACTCTTTTTCAATTCTACTGAATCCGCTACTGCCGAAATTTTTTTAGGGCCGAGTAATGAGAAAAAAGTCATAATTCAGTTTTGTAATCAATTGAAAATTAATTATAAAGATATTGAATTTCGAATCAAATGGATGAAACGTTTTGAAAATGGAGGAATAAAGAAAGAACATCAGTTATAAGAATTAGCCCCTAACAGCTAATCGTTACTTAGAAACAAAAAAATGAAAGCGCTTTCCGAATACTGAGTATTCATTATATAATGTTATTAATACGAACAAAATCTGAAATGTCTATTGATTAATCAATGGAGTGAACAAGGTCAAGATTAAGTTCTTACTGTTATAGTTATTTCGTCAAATTAGCTGTTGTTTTTAGGCTAACTCGTATAGATAAACCTAACTATTGATTGCGAATCGTGAACTTATCTTGGTCGGTTTTCTGTAGCTCTAATTATTCAGCTACTATATTCAATTTTACAACTAGAAACTAGAGTAGCAATTCACTTTATTAATCCTATATTTGTTTATAATTGGCGCTTTAAAATACTGAATTTTCAATAATTTAATTGTTTAATTTTTTAACACAGTATATTTTTTTGGAATTAGTAACAATAAAGTTCCTTTTTCGGTTTAAATGAAAGTGTTTACAAATAGGGGGAGAATCTATCATGATTGAATCTATTAAAAAAGCATGTCATATAATAAGTTGTTTTTCTAATGAAAATCCTGTATTGGGTAATACAGAGATTGCTAACAAACTCGGTTTGAATCCCAGTACAACTCATCACATAGTGAGTACACTTTGTAATGAAGGAGTGCTTATGAGGGACCGTAATAGGAAGTATCGTCTTGGATGGAAACTTTTAGAGTGGAATAATAACGTGATGTTTCAGCAAGATATTTATGATAAAGCAATCCCGTTGGTGAAAGAGTTGATTCATAGATTCAATGGAACTGCACATATAGGTATGTTTGATAAAGGAGAAGTTGTATTTGTTTTGAAGGTATCTTCGCAGGAAGCATCGCCAATTCATACGTTTATAGGTTCAAGAAAACCAGCTTATGCTACTAGTACAGGAAAAGTATTGCTATCATTTAATTCAAATTATATGCAAGAAACTATCGAGAGAGGATTATCCCGGCAAGCATCTAATACAATTACAGATATTAGCCAACTGAAAAAAGATCTCGAAATAGTACGTAGAAATGGATATTCGATAAGTAATAATGAAAACTCAACAGAGACGTACGCAATTGCTGCACCCATTCTCTCGTATTCAGGAAAGACAATTGCCGCGGTAAATTTGGTTGGTGCTGCATCCTATATGCAAGGTAGTAATCGTAATTTGATAATCCAAAGTGTAATAAAAACTGCCCACTCTATTTCTCAAGAATTAGGATATATAGAGGTTTAACTATTATAAAACCGAACTGACAATTAATTCTATTTAATAATTCCCCTGGATTGAATATTTGAAATTAACAGTCTTTATTTCGCATTATGAAAGATGGTAGATGTTATTTAAACTTTATTAGACTATAATCAGAATAGTTTTACTGGAAGAGGAGGTTAATAGTGAAAGGGAATGAGAAGCGTATAATTTACCTGTTTGAAATGGAAACTAATCACCGAGGTTTAAATGATGTTTTAGGAGGTTGAGTTATCATTATAGTTTACTGAATTATTAATTTTAAATTCAACTATGTTGCATATACAAAAGAATAGTCGAAAAAGTCAATGTTCTGGTTACAGTAAGAATTTTTAAGAAATAGAAAATACGATAAACTCAGAAGGGGTGTTTTAAAATGAGGAAAAGTAAAGGGATTTTTATTCTGTTATTAATGATGGGACTCTTGCTTATTTTAGCTGCATGCGGGGACGATAATAAAGAAAGTAATGGTAGCAGTACTGAAAAAGGCGGGAGTACCGGGGGAGAAAAAGCGGAAGGGGAAACATATAAATTCAAATTAGCCCATATTGCCCCGCCTGATCATATTTGGAATGAAACAGCCGAAAAGTTCGCAGAGGAATTAGAAAAACGCTCAGATGGGCGAATGACCATGGATCTATATCCTGGTGGTCAACTAGGCGGGGAGCCAGATATGGTGCAACAACTTGAAACAGGCTCATTAGATTTCGGGTTTATTACTACTGCTTTTTTAACATCAAGATCAGATGCGTTTAGTGCGTGGTTTGCGCCATACCTATTTGATTCGTATGAAGCAGCATTTAAGGCAAAGGACACCGATATTGCAAAAGAAATATTGGGAACACTTGATGATGGAAAATTAAAAGGTCTGGATTATTTCTTCTCTGGAAATCGGACTATGATGTTCAGCAAGAAAATTGAAACACCTGAAGAAATGGAGGGTTTAACATTACGCGTAACACCTAGTCCGGCATTACAAGATTGGTATCGTTATTTAGGAGCTAACCCTGAATCTATTTCATTACCAGACGTTTATCAAGCCGCGCAAACAGGTGTCATTGATGGAATGGAAATGGACTTAGATGCAGCAGTTACATCTAACTTTAATGAAGTAACTGGATTTGGGGCGCTGACCAATCATATGGTTTGGCCGTCCGTTATGATTGCAAACGCAAAGAAGTTTGATGCAATGCCTGAAGAAGATCAAAAAATAATTCGGGAATCTATGGCGGCTGCATCTGAATTCGGAACGATGAAACGTGCTTCCCTAGAAGAAGAGTATATGAAAGTATTAACAGACAGAGGAATGGAACTCTATGAAATGGACGAGTCATTGTTTGATTCATATAAAGAGAAGTTTGATAAAGAATACAAAGCTAAAGATCCTTTAATTGAAAAGTTTATTGAGACATTCCGAAAGTAGGAGGGGTATCTTTATGCAGACGTTAAGTGGTTGGATTGAATTTTTAGAAAAAATTATTTCTATGATATTAATTTCATCAATGACTTTAATAATTGCTGTTGCAGTCGTTTTTAGATACTTTTTTAATGCTCCTATTTATTGGGCAAGTGAATTGAGTATATTTATAATGGCTTGGATAACGTTTATAGGAGGTAGTTTGGGGCTTAAATATAAGTCCCAAGCTTCCGTTACGTTTATGGTTGACCGTTTTTCGAATAAAGGTAAAAAAATTTTAGAAGCAATTTCATACATTATAATCTTAGTCTTTATGGTTTTATTATTATATCTAAGCTATCAATGGGTGTTCACATTGTCGAGTCAAAAATCGACATCTATGCGAATTCCGATGTGGGTTCCTTATTTATCAGTGCCTGTTGGATTAACTTTTGCTTTCATCCATTTACTAACTCATTTTTTAAACCTGTTTAAGCATCAAGAACGGGATGGTGAATCATTATGACATTTGCAGTTGTTGCATTATTTTTCGCATTTTTAGCTTTGGGTATTCCGATCTCCCTTGTGTTAGCTATCACCTCACTTACTTATTTATTACTTGGTGATTTGACAACGCTCATGAGTTCAGCGCCCCAAAAGATGTTTTCCGGAATAGACAATTTCGGATTATTGGCTGTCCCTTTATTTATGTTGGCTGGTGAGCTAATGAATGGAGGAGGAATAACTACAAGGCTAGTTGCCTTTGCTAAAGTCTTAATAGGCCATTACCGAGGTGGTTTGGCATATGTAACTGTTGTTGCAAATATGTTCTTAGCATCTATTTTAGGATCAGCGAATGCTCAAGCTGCAATGATGAGTAAAGTAATGGTACCCGAGATGGAAAGGGAAGGCTATACGCGGGAGTTCTCTTCAGCTATTACACTAGCATCTTCAATAGTCGCTCCTATCATTCCTCCAAGTATGTTATTTATCATTTATGGAACGTTAACAGGTGCATCAATTGCTGATTTGTTTATGGCAGGTATTATCCCAGGTATCTTATTGGGAGTAGGTTTTATTATTGTTATTGGAATAATGGGAAGAAGAACTCAGTTTCCAAGAAGTGAAAAAGCTAATTTCAAGACAGTTATTAAGTCATTCATTAAGGTCGTCCCGGCTATGCTTATTCCATTAACAATTATATTCGGAATTTTAGGCGGTGTGTTTACACCTACGGAATCAGCAGCTATAGCATGTGTTATTGCATTTGTTATTGGTTTTGCTTATCGGGAATTAAAATTAAAAAACCTACCTGAAATGTTAGTAAGTACAGTAGTCAATACAGCGACAATTTCTTTTTTAATAGTTACGGCAAACTTATTTGGTTTTATAATTGCCTATGAACAAATACCACAGTTGGTTGCGGAATCGATGCTTAGCTTATCCGACAATCCATTAATCTTTTTATTATTAGTAAATATTTTTTTACTATTAATCGGGACGGTCTTAGATGGAATTGCAGCATTAATCATATTAATACCGGTAATGCTGCCGTTACTTGTAACATACGGCATTGATCCGGTTCATTTCGGAGTTATTGTCTGTATTAACTTAACGATTGGCCTTTTAACGCCACCGGTTGGAACAGGATTATTTATTGTCTCCTCTATCGCGAAAGTAAAATTCGAGAGTTTAGTCAAAGCAATTATGCCGTTTTTAGGGATGGCAATTATTGTTTTACTTATACTCACTTATTGGGAAGATGCTGTCATGTGGATTCCTAATCTTTATAAAGATTAGGGGATTGTTTTAAGGATAAACAAGAACTTGGTTAGATGAATACTTAATAACAAGACAAAAGCTTCGTATGTAATCAACCGATCTAGTTATTGTTCGACGTAGCTGAAATAAGTGATTGAGTTAAGAATTTATTCGATACGTTTGGTGCGTGTTATTAATACAAGAGGCAATTAGGTTTTTGATAATACCTTTATTGAAATGACTTACTAAAAGGACAATCTATTCAACTAGATTTGATAAAGTAAATATAAAATGAAGGCATCATCAAAGAGTTTCTTTTGAAATTCACTTTGATAATGTCCTTTTTTAATAGGAAGATACTGCACAGCAAGAAAATATTAATAGTAGTTGCATACATGAGACCAATTCCAGATAATTGGTAAGGAAAAATTCAATCATTATTTAAGTTTTTTATTAGCCATAATGGGAGGGGGAAGGCTTTCGTTTAAATAGTTCTCAAGCTTACTTATATCTAGAAAATGAATATGCCCCTTATTATAATCAATCATTCTTTCATCTCTCCATTGATTGATAACTTTATACACGGTAATCCGTGAAGTACCAATAAAACGTGCAAGTGAAACTTGACTTATTCTGATTTTTAATTCATTTTCCCTTTTGTAAAGTCTGTAAAGGAAATGGGCAAGTCTATACTCAGCAGGTGCATCCAGAATTGCGGTGGATTCGGCTAATAATCTAACTTTTAGTACTAAAGAATCCATGAATATGCTAGGTGCTTCAGTAATGTCTAAACAGATTTTAGTGAAGTCTTCCTCTGAAAAAAAATGGAGGATAGAGGGGATTGTAATTAATGCAGTAGTAAAATAAGGATTTCTATAAATACCTTGTTCGCCCAATAAGTGTCCTGGAGTTACATAGTCAATGTCTCTTTCGTTTCCTTGGTAGGATAATAAACTAATTTTAACTTCTCCTTTGGAAAGATAGTAAAAACCCTTGCCAATCTCCCCTTGGCGATATAATACAGTATTTTTGTTAAACTCTCTCTTTTGTCCATATCCTTCTGAGATAATACTTTCCCAAATCTGTTTTTTATCAATCATAATTTACCACCTCTGTTTTTATTAAAAAGTTTATTTAAATTTAAGTTAAACAATAATTCTAATTTTATCGAATAGTAATGAAAACTTCAATGCTGTATTTGGTATTGCTGTTTCTTAAACAAAAATAAAGGTGTGCCCGTTCAGCAGATAAAATAAGTGATTTGCAACTAGATAAAACTCTCCCGAGCTAAAATGTGTAACCGGAAAGTAAGACCTAACTTAACGTGGAAAATAGAGGAGGGTTTCTGTGGTTAATTCATATCTTGAAAATGGTAGTAGATTATTTGTAAAACGTAATACAGTCATCTATGAACAAGGAACAACTGGAGACGGATTTTATTTAGTGAATGAAGGAAAAATAAAAATTAGTATGAAAGTCTTCAATGAAAAGAACAGGATTCTTGAAATTCTAGGGAAGGGGCAACTGTTTGGAGAACAGTCTTTGGATCAAAATTCTTATTTTTCCACAGCAACTGCTTTAGAAAACTCAGTTGTTTATTATTTTACAAGTAAACAATTTCAGGATCTTGTTATAAAAAGTAAATATTTTCGTAACCTGTTTTATAGCTCTATGATAAATAAACTAAAACAGCTTGGGGCCATTATTCAATTAAAATCACTTTCTGTAGAAGTACAATTAGCAAATTCACTGTTGGAATTATGCCATAAATATAATAGTTGTGAAATCCCCCTTAATCAACAACAGCTCTCCAATTACACGGGATTAACACGCATCACTATTTATAAAATAGTGAAAGAATGGAAGGATCTCCGCCTGATTATAGAAAAAGAAGGAAAACTTTTCATCGGAAATCCGAAACTACTCCAAGAATATGTAAATACAACTTAGTTTGATATTTGAACGAATTTCATAATCCGAGTTTTTATAAATTATAGAAAACCTAATTCCCTATGAGTTATTAACAAAAGATTGAAATACTTACTGCGGGCTCAATAAAGTTATCAAGATTTGTTGGTTGAGTCCAGTCAATGAACTGCTAATTAAGAAGCATTGTAGGAGATTTTAAATACCAACATTGCTCCGATAATACTTCGGTAAGCAAGTGGATTATGGCGATTGACCGTTTTTAACGATTGTAACTATTATAAGTCGATTGTAATCTTGCGGTCAGTTGAAATATATTTGTTAAACAAAGATATTTTGGTCGCCTATTTACAAACTGTTTATTTATTATGGAATTTTGTTTTAAGTATAATTAAGGCTACATACAAAATCGACATTTAGGAGGAATGATTAATGAGTAACTTAAACTTATTATTCCGTAATAAAATCGGTATTCCAAATAGTGAATCCCTCACATTTGAAAACTTAGATAGTATTCTTGAAAAAACAGCGAAAATACTCGCGTTTGGAAATTTGAGCATCCTGGAAAATAGGACAGCTGAAATTACAAAAGAGAACTTAATAAACAAAGTAATTATACAAAACGAAGCGGGGCTCTGCTATGATTTAAATCCTATTCTTTCTTTCTTCTTGCAAGAAAATGGTTTTAATATAGTTTTAATTCGTGGAATTATTTATGACCATACTGGCCAACAATGGAGTGCAATCGGGAAAACTCACGTGTTTAATATTATTAACCATAATGAGCAATTTTATATAATTGATACTGGGTTTGGAGGGAATTTGCCTTTAAAACCTGTTCCGCTAAGCGGAGAGACAGTGAAATCTATGAATGGTGAATTTCGAGTCGATAGTGTACAAAGTGAACATGGAGATTATATTTTGTTTATGAAATTAAAGCATAAAGACAAGGATTGGGAAATAGGCTACGCCTTTGATTCTAAAGAAATAATCAAGAATATAACCGTTTTAAATAAGATACAAAAAATTATATTAAGGCACCCCGAATCACCATTCAATAAAAAGCCATTATTGACCCGTCTTACTGATAGGGGAAGTATTATATTAACAGAGACTTCATTTACAGAATGGGTTGATGGAGAAATGAAAAAAAAGAAAATTAATCAAAAACAGTTTAAAGAGATAGCTAAAGAACATTTTGGAATCCAACCTTATTGAATGCTACGTCTTGATTGGAAAGGTTAAACATTAAGGGTTTGATTCAGAGTATTATGAATGAGTAGTTTTAATTCATTAGATATTCGTTTGGTAAGAGAAATGCAAGAGGATCCTTAGCGGGTCCTTTATTTTTTGTACATTTTTTTATATAGTATTAGGTAGGTTTTAAGGCGATTAAGTCTATAGCAAGTTAGATAGGCTTTATTATCTTGTAATAAGCATGGGGTATTTCCCCAGTCTGTAATTTGTATAGTAAATCCCCTTATATTGAATTTGTAGAGGTGCTCTTTTTTTCCATTATTAAAGACATTGATTCTGTTATTTCCAAAGTAACGCATGTAAAAGAAGTAATTCATGTTAATTGATTAACATAAAATAACTGAATTTTGAATTATAATGTTCTTATAAGACAAAATAATGGTTGTCGTATTCAGAAAAGTATTTTAAGGAGGGTTTAAAATAATGAATAAAACAGGTACGACATTTTTGGAAACACGAGAAGTGCCAGGGAAACCATCACAACGCTCATATACAACTAGTACAGCATTTTTGGAGGCACTACAAGAAGCTGGTGTTTCCTATATTTTTGCCAATCTGGGCAGTGATCATCCAGCAATAATAGAAAGCTTAGCTCAGGCACAAAAAGATAATAAGAAGGTGCCTAAATTAATTATTTGCCCACATGAAATGGTAGCTATGAGTGCTGCACACGGCTACGCCCAAATAACTGGAGAAATACAAGCGGTGATTGTTCACGTGGAATGTGGGACGCAAAATATAGGGGGAGCAATTCATAATGCATTCAAAGGCAGAGTACCCGTTCTTGTTTTCGCGGGAGCTTCCCCGTATACACAAGAAAATGAATTGATGGGAAGTCGAAATGAATTTATTCATTGGATTCAAGATGTGTTTGATCAAAGAGGTATTATGCGTGGATACTCAAAGTACGATAATGAGATTCGCACAGGCAATAATGTTAAACAACTTGTTCATCGTGCAATCCAATTCGCGAAAAGTGATCCGCCGGGACCAGTATATCTCATGGGGCCGCGTGAGGTCATGGAAGAACAGACTAAACCCGTCACTATTAATACAGATCTATGGGAACCGATATCTCCTTGTGCGATTCCGCCGAAAGGTGTTAAGGAATTAGTGGATGATTTGGTAAAAGCTAAAAACCCACTTATCGTTACATCGTATTTAGGGAGAAATCCAGAAGCGGTGGAGCACCTTGTAGAATTGAGCAAACGGCTAGCTATACCTGTAATAGAATCAGTTTCAAATGCGATGAATTTTCCGGCGGACAACCCGATGCATTGGGGTCATCAATGGAATACGGCGGGGCAAAATGAATTACTTGCGGGTGCAGATTTTGTACTAGTTTTGGATAGTGATGTGCCATGGATTCCTATGAAAAATAAACCAGCAAATGATGCAACGATATATTACATCGACATTGATCCGCTGAAAGAAGAAATGCCATTATGGTATATCCCTTCAAAACGTTTCTTTAAAGCTGATGCACAGGTTGCGCTTCAACAAATAAATGAATACCTGGAAAGTATAAGCTTAGTCGATGAAAAGACTGTCGTAAAACGGTGGGAAAATAACGCTGAAATTCATGCGCAACAAAGCAAAGAGAATCTACTTCTAGAAGAACTCGCTGAAGATGTTATTACACCGGCATACCTTACTGCTTGTGTTAGGGAAATAATTGATGAAGGTACAATTGTATTGAATGAAGGTATTTCCAATTACCAAACTATTTGTACCCATATAGGTACGAAAAAACCAGGTACATTACATGGAAGTGGTGCAGGGTCATTAGGTTGGAACGGGGGGGCAGCTATTGGTATGAAGTTAGCCAATCCAGATAAGACAGTTGTTAGTCTAACTGGCGATGGTTCTTTCCTTTTTAGTATTCCTTCTGTCGTACATTGGATGGCAAAAAGATACGATACGCCTTTCTTAACTGTCATTTATAATAACTCTGGTTGGAAATCACCAAAGCTCTCCACGTTAGGCGTTCATCCTGAGGGTGTTGCAAATGAAATGGATCAGTTTCATGTGGATTTTAATCCGCCTGCTGATTTAGCTAAGATTGCCGAAGCTGCTGGTAATGCGCATGCACAGACAGTGAAGAAGCCTTCCGAATTGAAAGCAGCTTTAAAAAAGGCTATGAAAATGGTGAAAAAAGGTCGCACCGCTGTAGTGGACGTTTATATACCGAATGTCTAAGTAGAAACAATCTAATCAAATACTGTTGAGAATATGGAGGGAATTAGATGAATGGCAAAGCACAAGTCATAAATAAGTTGGACAATCAAACACAAATATTGAGTGAAATACTTGATAGTATCATAAATGATTCAATTGAAGTTGTTGATTTGACCCAAGTACTAAATGAGGACACACCAGTAATTGGACTGCCAGAACCATTTGTAAATACCGGTAGCTTTCAAATGAAAAGGCTTTCAAAGTACGATGAAACGGGTCCCGTATGTTATTGGAATGACCTCACTTTAGGAGAGCATTGCGGTACGCATTTTGATGCGCCAAATCATTGGTTTTCAGGAAAAGAAAATGATAGCATCGATGCAATTCCCACAAAGAACATGATTGGCGAAGCATGTGTTATTAATATAAAAGAGAAATGTAAAGAGAATCCTAATTATTGTTTGACTGTAGAAGATATAAAAAAGTATGAAGAAATGCATGGAGAAATACCAAAACATGCTTGGGTTCTCCTTCATACTGGTTGGGCGGAGTATATCAATGACCATGGAAAGTATTTCAATATAAATGAAGAAGGATTGTCAAATACACCAGGGTTTACACCGGAAGCTTCAAAGTTCCTTGCCAAAGATCGAGATATTTTGGGGGTCGGTGTGGAAACAGTGGGCACAGATGCAGGAATAGCACATACCTTCGAACCCCCCTTCCCAAGTCATCACTATATGCACGAAGCAAATAAGTATGGTCTGGCACAGTTAACTAATCTTGATAAACTTCCGTCAAGAGGAGCAATCCTAATCGCAACGCCATTGAAAATAGCTAATGGCAGTGGCAGTCCTGTTAGGGCGATTGCATTGGTAGAAAATAACTAACAGAATTATAAAAAGTAAACTGAACAAAAACTTGTAAAGTTATTATAAACAACGAATAGCTCATATATATTATGAGCACTAAACTAATGGGGGAAATTATATGAAAACAATGAATAAAAACACACAGGGAATTAAATTTGATTTGCAATACGGTCCTTTTATTAACGGAGAATTTGTAGAGTCCGCAAACGGTTACATTGACGCTGTCAATCCTGCAACTGGTGAAGTATTGACTCAAATTGCTAGGGGAAATAAAGAAGATGTAGATCGTGCAGTAAAGGCTGCAGGTGTAGCATTTGAAACATGGTCTACTACATCAATCGAAGAGCGTTCTGCGTGTCTTCATAAAATTGCCAATGCATTAGAAGAAAACAAAGAACGTTTTTGCATGATAGATTGCCTTGATACAGGTCGTCCTATCTATGAACTTGCTGTTGATTACGATATTGCTATTAATCAGTTTCGATATTTCGCTTCGGCAATTTTAACGTTTGAAGGGACTTCAAGAGCTATTCCGGATGGTCAGCTGATTGTACAGAAAGATCCTTTAGGTGTATGTGCACAAATTATTCCTTGGAATGTTCCAATGATTATGGTGTCTTTCAAACTCGCACCAGCTTTAGCTACAGGAAATACAATCGTTATGAAACCAGCTGAAGATGCAAGTTTATCTACTATGGAACTAGCTAAGATCCTTAAGGATATTTTACCAAAAGGAGTTGTTAACTTTGTCCCCGGTTATGGTATTGAAGCTGGAGATGCATTAATTAATCATCCAGATGTCCACAAAATCTCTTTCACGGGTAGTGTGGGAGTTGGTCGCCTAATTGGTAAAACAGCTGGTGAAAGACTCCTGCCAGTAACGCTAGAATTAGGTGGGAAATCACCGCATATTGTTTTTCCAGATGTAGATATTGACCGTGCTGTGGAAAACGTTACATTTGGTTACTGCTTCTATAATGGACAAAGCTGTGTTCTTGGTTCGCGTTTATTTGTCCATGATGATATTTACGATGAGTTCATAGAAAAATTGGTGGAAAGAGCAAAGGCGGTTAAAGTGGGTGACCCAATCGATCCATCTACAAGGGTTAGTGCTCTCATAAATGAAAAACAAGGAAAACGAGTTTTAAGTTATATTGAAATTGCTAAAGAAGAAGGAGCTAAATTATTGGTTGGAGGAAATCGCGTAACCGTTCCTAACAATGAACATGGGTATTTTATTGAACCAACAATTTTTGAAGCGACAAATGATATGAGAATTTCGCAGGAAGAGATTTTTGGACCTGTTCTTACAGTAATACGCTGGAATGATGTTGATGCTGTTATAAAAGAAGCGAATGATGTTGAGTTCGGCTTAGCTGCAGGTATTATGACAAATAATCTTGAAAATGCTATTAAAACCGCTAATCAACTGCAGGCCGGAAGCGTGTGGATTAATCAATATTTCAGTTTCCAAACAGGCGCTCCTTTTGGCGGTTTCAAAAACAGTGGTCTAGGAAGAGAATACGGAAAAGAAGCGCTGGATGAATATACACAAGCAAAATCCATAGCTGTAAACTTCAACTTACCACCCGCTGGATTTTTTAGTTGATGTATCGACAGTAAAGGCCGCACTGATAAATAATCTTTAATTTAGTCAGATAGAAAAGAATGTAACGGCCTTGTTTGACTAGAAGCATTGTAAACACCTCATCAATATGGCAGTAGATTCCACTATGCTGCCATATTGAGTTGGGGTGTTTTTCACTGCATTTAATCATTCAAAACGAGTATAAAAAATATTCCAACTATTTCACCCTGTGAAATAACTATATTGAGAGATGAAATAGTATTCGGTATATTGTGAGTATATTGTTAAATGAAGGAGGTAGGAAAAAGATGGATGTCAGAGAGTTAAGAAACTGCTTTGGACAATTTGCAACAGGTGTAACAGTTATTACATGGAACAATGATCAAGGTGAAAGGTTTGGGATAACCGTAAATTCATTCACATCTGTTTCCTTGGATCCGGCACTCGTGCTCGTTTCTATTGCTAATAACGCGAAATCCTATGAAGCTCTAAAGAATCGACCATTTGTAATTAATGTGTTAACTGAATCCCAGGAAGCGTATGCTTGGCAATTTGCAGGGCGACCTAACGAAGACCTAGTAATTGAGTGGGAAGAGGACTCCAAAACTAGTCCGCGCTTAAAAAATGCACTTGCAACAATTGAATGTGTTCCGTGGGCGGAATATGAAGGTGGAGATCATACCTTATTCGTAGGGAAAGTTTTGGATTTCTCGTATACAGATGCGGAAAGCCTTCTATTCTTTAGAGGAAAGTTCTTAAAAACAGAAAAAAATAAAACTGTCGTGTGCAGTTAACATATTGGAGGAAAAATGATGAGTATTAGAACAGGTGCAGATTATATTCAAGCAATTAAGTCAAGACAACCAGAAGTTTGGTTGGGTGGTAGAAAAATATCAAACCTGGCTGAAGAACCAATTTTTAAACAGCCGATTAACGAACTGGCTAAGCTGTTTGACATGCAACATGACCCTGAATACCAGGATAAAATAACACATGTATGTGAAGAAACGGGAGAACGAGTGAATAACGCTTACCTGATACCACGCAATGGGGAAGACTTGAAAGCACGTCGTGAACTATTTGAAATATGGGCAAAAGCAACATTTGGTCTTATGGGAAGAACGCCGGATTTCCTAGGAACAGTCGTAACTGCAATGGCGACTAATGATTGGTTCTTTAGACAATATGGAGATAGATGGGGAGAAAATATTGTAAATTACTATAAATATATAAGAGATAATGATCTTTTTTTAACACATGCAATTATTAATCCTCAGAATGACCGCAGTAAAGCTTCGAACGAACAGGTTGATATGTATACGCATCTTGGTGTTGTTCGTGAAACAGAAGAAGGACTAATTGTTCGCGGGTCTAAAATGTTAGCAACGCTAGCCCCATTGACAGACGAAGTAATTGTCTATTCTTATCCGAGCTTTAAACCTGGAGATGAAAAGTATGCAATTGCATTTGCAATTCCGATTGACACACCAGGACTACGTATTCTATGTCGTGAGGAAACACAAAATGGTACAAGATCAACATGGGATCATCCATTAGCGTCAAGGTTTGAGGAAATGGACGCTGTCTTGGTATTTAATGACGTATTAGTTCCTTGGAATCGTGTATTCATTAATCAAAATGTAGAAGCGGGTAACTTATTGTATCCTAAAACAGGCATTAATCTTCAACCCTCTCACCAATCAGCCGTTCGTGGACTTGTCAAGATTTCGTTTGCTACAGAAATTGCGTGCTCAATAGCAGATTCAATTGGTGTTGATGGGTTCCTAAATGTTCAAAATCAACTATCTGAACTTTTGCAGGGGGTGGAGTCGATTAGGGCATTGGTTCGAGTTGCTGAATATGAATATGTGATGACGCCATACGGTGAAGCCATTCCGGCTATTATTCCGCTTGAAACTGTCCGTGGAATACTGCCAAAATTGTACCCAAGGGCAATAGAAATCCTGCAAATTATCGGAGCAGGCGGACTATTGATGTCGCCATCCGGTGCTGATTTTGCTCATCCAGAGTTGACAGAGGATATGCATAAATATTATGGCGGTCGCGAAGGTGTGCCAGCTGATGAACGAGTCCGTCTCTTTAAATTAGCATGGGATTTATGTGGGGAAGCATTTGGACAACGACTTGTCCAGTACGAACGTTACTATTCTGGAGATCCAATTCGTAAAATGGCTATGTTCTATAATACACATAAGCGAAATAACCCGACATACCCAATGGTGGAAGAGGCGCTAAGGGAATCATTGGAAATGTCAAAAGCAACAGTAATGAGTTGACTTTTTGTATAAATTGTCGTTAGAAAAAGTTGTCGTGACGGTGGACAAAGATAGTTGAAAGCATCAGTAAATGTCAGGAGTTTGTTATGCCGATCATTCAAATTCAAGTTATAAAAGGCAGAAGTAATGAGCAAATTAAAAGCTTGATTTTAGACATAACCGAAATGACAGTGAAGAACCTTTCCATTAAACCTGATTAAGTGCGGGTCTTAGTAACAGAGGTTCCTGAAACACGTTGGAGTGTTGGTGGTTTCACGAGGAATGAATGAGTTAGAACTAAAAAAGCTGAAAAGCGATACTAATTGTTCTGCATAAATAAAGTTCATGTATAAATCCGAAGCTAATTTTATTTTGGTAGGATTTTGATTAGTAAACATCAGGAAATATATGCGCTTTCATTAATGCGGGGAAATAGTGAAAAAATAAAATTAAGCGGAGGTTTTATGATAATGACAAAATCTACAATGACAAAATTACATGCGTATAATTTGAAAAGTTGGATTGAAGAAAATAAGGACCAGCTTAAGCCACCCGTCAACAATAAGGTCCTTTGGGAAGACTCTGAATTTATTTGTATGATACTTGGCGGTCCGAACAGACGACGTGATTTCCATGTAGATCCATCAGATGAATTTTTTTATCAAATAAAAGGAGACTGCTTTGTCGAAGTTATTAATGGCGAAGGAAAACGTGAAGTTGTGACAGTTAAAGAAGGCGAGGTATTCATGTTGCCAGCTATGGTACCTCACTCACCGCACCGTGTAGCTGATACGTATGGTTTAGTTATTGAGCGAAAACGCGACCAAGGTGAATTGGAAGATTTCGTTTGGTTCTGTAATGAATGTGATCATGAAATGCATAAAAATACTGTTCAATTAACTGATATTGAAACACAAGTGAAAGGTGCGATTGAAGAATTTAATAGCAGTAAAGAACTTCGTACATGTAAAAATTGTGGTCACGTTATGCCAGAAGAAGTAGGACTTTGGAAATGAGGTTAGATTTTCATACACATATTATACCTGAAGATATTCCGGGTTTCGTTGAAAAATTTTGGGGCGAACGTTGCCGACATATGAGAAAATATGTTCTTGTGGAGGGAATATCATGATTGCGGGGAAAGGATTCCGCAAAGTGACAGACCAAGTGTGAAAAACCGAAAAAAGGATTCAGGTTATGGACGAAGAAAGAGTAGATATCCAAGTGTTATTGCCTTTACCTGTGACATTATCTTATTGGGCTGAACCTGAATTAGCAGAAGAAATGTCGAAATTCCAAAATGACTTTATCGCGGATACTGTTAAACAGTATCCCGATTGTTTCATAGGTTTAGGGACTGCCCCTAGCAAGATGGTGATGTTTCTATTCGTGAAATGGACTGCTGTATACACGAACTCGGTTTAAAAGGAATTGAAATTAGCACGAACATTAATGGGGAAAATCTAGATGATCCTGCATTTACACCTTTTTTGAAATGGCTGAAAAGTTGAATGTACCATTATTCGTTCATCCATGGGAAACGTTGGGAACGGTAAGACTCCCACGTCATAACTTAACGTACACGGTAGGTATGCCAAGTGAAACGGCTTTAGCCACAGCTAGTTTGATTAATGGTAGCATCATGGAAAAGTTCCCTGATTTAAAGGTTTGTTTCGCACATTGAGGAGGCTCATTCTCATATATTTTAACGTGTATAGATCAAAGGTGGAAAGTTTGGCCGCATCTTAGGTTAACGAGTAAATCTCCTAGTTATTACGCTAAGTATTTATAATTTGATTCATTGAATTATGATCCGCTTAACCTGAAATGTTTAGTAGATTGTTTCGGTTATGAAAAAATTGTCATGGAATCTGATTACCTCTTTTTATTAAGAGAGAATCCGCCTGGTAAAGAAATTAATGATACTGTTGAGCTCGGCAGAGTAAAAAGAAGCAATTCTGGGAAGAAACACACTCGCCTTTTTGAATATTAAAGTAAATAAAAAGGTTTACTAATAGGCACGCCATAGGAAAAACTTTCAGAGTTAGGGCTCGAATTACCTTCTTTACGACCTGCTCTAGATGACTATGTAGGTTGTGTTAGAACTCGAAATCTATTGTTTACCGCTGGTCAGGGAGAAGATGAGTACCATGGGAGATTGGGCAGAGATTTAACTGTGGAAGAAGGTTAAATCTCTGCCCAAAAATCCATGCTTAATTTACTAAGCGTAATCAAAAATGAAATTGGTGAGCTAAGTAAGGTGAAGCAATTCGTGAAAATAACTGAGTTGGTAAATAGTACTGAAGATTTTACAGACCAACCGAAAGTTATGAACGGTGCTTCTGATTTAATTGGTAAGTTTTTGGTGAAAAAGGAAAGCATGGGCGTTCGGTAGTCGGAATGGCGCAATTACCAAATAACAGAGTGATTAAAATTGAGATATTTATTGAGATTGAAGAGCTGGCGTAGGTTTAGTGTCAATGAAACCATCTTTGGATACTTGAATAGCGATATATTCGCTCTAAAATGGGAGTCCATTGAGTATTCTGAACTATTTCATCTGAAGGTCAAGCCAGAAATCGTCTTTCTATTGGCTAAAGATTTAGAGGTTGTAGACATCATGGGAGAAGAGGTCATTAATGCCACTAAATATGTGGCATCACCCTTTGTAATTATTGATAGTCGTAATATAGATTTTCGTTTCACGTTCGTTGATACAGTAGCCGATAATTGTTCGTCTGCAAAGTTTTTGATTGGTAGTAAATGAATTTCTTTGGAACCGATTGATGTAGGCCGTATCGGTATGGTGATGTCCAAAAGTGGCGTAGAGAAGCAGACTGGTTTAAGTGAAGCTATACTTGAGCATCCGGCATAAGCAATTGCATGGGCTGTTAACGAGCTAGGATCTTTAGGTAAAGGACTTAAAAAGGGGGATTTTGTGCTCAGTGGGGCAATGTCTGAGACAATTGCATTTACTCGCGGGGATTCAGTTATTGCAGAATTTGATAGTTTAGGTAGTGTATCTATGTTGTGTGAATAGATTGAGGAGAGAGTGATATTGTAAAAAAGACAGCTGTAGTAGTTAAAAAGAAAGATGTGGAGACCATATAATGTTGAATTCATATTTTTTTGTGCAATAAGAGTTTCAATTTTAGTGTTTGATATATTGTTTCAACACCAATATTATTTTGATGAACCAAAGAGAGAAAAAGAGAGAATCTGATTCTCTATAAAGAAGGTTATTAATATGGGTTTCAAACCAATTTTTAAGGGGAAAATACCACTGACTGTAAAAACAGCAGGAGGTGATCCCATGAATACGAAATATGAAGAATGCTTAAAAGCATGTTTGGAATGCCTTGAGGCATGCAATACCTGTTTCGATGCGTGTCTGAAAGAAGAGGATGTTAAGATGATTGCCGAGTGCATTCGCTTGGATCGTGAATGTGCAGATATATGTAGCTTTGCAGCACAAGCGATGACACGCAATAGTCCCTTTACTAAACAGGTTTTAGCCCTTTGTGCAGAAGTTTGCGAACGTTGTGCAGAAGAGTGTGCTCAACACGACCACGATCATTGCAAGCGCTGCGCTGAATCTTGCCGAAAATGTGCGGAGGCATGCCGGCAAATGGCAGTGTAAGAAATATGCAGAAAACACCATCATTTAAGGAGCTATTTCTAGAAATGAAAAAGTATTTCTAGGGATAGCTTCTTTGTCGAATAAACTAATTAGGATAACGAAATTTAAGAAATCAGAGGTGTGTTAGTTAGATGAAGAAACAATTCCTATTTTTAAGTGTTGCTATGATTGCAGTTTTAAGCGGGTGTGGAAATAGTATTGGCAACGAGAAAAAAAACAGACAGTACTAATGAATCCAAACAAGAAGTAATGGATATGAACATGAATCATTCGGGCTCAGGCGAAGTTCCTGAAAACTTAAAAGTGGCAGAACACCCGTCCTATAAAGTCGGAAGTCAAGCAATTATTAATACGGATCATATGAAAGGTATGGATGGTGCCGAGGCGACAATCATGGGCGCTTATGATACTACAGCTTATGCTGTATCATATATCCCGACAACCGGTGAAGAAAAAGTGATAAATCATAAATGGGTTATAAAAGAAGAACTTGAAAATGCGGGTGACGAAACGTTAGAAAAAGGAACAAAAGTCACCATTGAGGCAGACCATATGGAAGGGATGGAAGGGGCAAAAGCTGAAATCGATTCTGCTGAACAAACTACAGTATATATGATTGATTATACGCCTCCTACTGGTGGAGAAAAAGTAACAAACCATAAATGGGTAACGGAAAGTGAACTTTCCCCTAATTAAAAATTATGCGATTTTTCTCCTTCTTAAAAGGGAAGTTAGGCAAATGTATGACGGATCAGGTGAGAAATGTACGCATTTTTATGAACTATATATATTGATTTAATGAATCCTCTTGAATCTGCTGTGGCTGTCAATAATGAGAGAGTTGTAATTCGGGGTGTGGATTGTAGATCGCTTGGCGATTTGGGGATGCCTCTCGCCATAAGCCTGGATTATCGCTTCGCATCCAGTCTTACTCGGCGACCCCTTTGCCGCGCCTGCGCTAGGGTGTTCATTATCGAGAGAAGTGTAATTTTGAGATGTATATGCCGAGATTATATTGTGATTACTAGTTGATACTGCTTAAAGTCAAGAAAGACGCACTCCAGGTTGCAGATTTCATCACAGCTAATGAAATGCTCTTTCTCACATAGGCCATCCAGCGAAGGCGCGTCTTCGTGGTAGCCGGAGCGATAAGACTGAAAGTGCTCTCCTTTCCGGCTTATCGCGGGAGGCATCCACAAAGCGCCGAAGCGTTATT
>DYWT01000010.1 GCA_020742515.1 Sporosarcina psychrophila | reverse complement strand
TTTATCGCTGTCCCAAAAGGGGTAATCGAGGCCATGGACAGTCCCTTGGCCACGTAGGAACTATCGGGATCCGTGATTGTTTTTAAGTCATCCAGGATTAAGAAGTTAGCTACTCCCAACCCGGCTTTATCTATGAGGCTCAGTTCTTTGGGTCCATAATCCTTTGAAACACGAACGAGTCCTTGGTTCATCATGATGTATTATTCGCCTGTATGAGGATTGATTGCGTAGTGATCAAGGTAAGGTCTATACGTCGTATGCGTATCAACACGCCGTTAAAGAAAAAGGAATTACCATGAGCATGTCCCGCAAAGGTACGCCCGCTGATAATTCCCGAATTGAGACGTTTCACTCCTCACTAAAGTCTGAAACGTTCTATCTCGACGGAATTCATCACATTTATAAAGAGGATAACTCTCTTTTAAGGCTCCTCATTACTAGACTAGGCATTTTGGATTTTGTCTTTATATGATTTTAAAATTATTGTATTCAAATCACTGATTTCGGAGAAGTGCCATTCAAATGTCGTTATAATTCTATGAAGTTCAAATAATATTTTCTCTACTTCATCACCATCATTCTTATCCACTGAACTAAAATTGTTTAATAAAACATCTAAATCCCTAGTTAAAATCCTAAAATCCTCAAGGTTCTCTTACTGTTCACCTAAATCCTCTTTGTTTACAATACTGATACTTGAATTAAGTTTATCTAGTATGTCCAATATTCCTTCTAACTTTTTATCCATATAAATTTCTCCAGTTTCATTTCCAGCCCTTAACTACTCGTCCAGGTGCTTTCTTAGTCTTATCAGGGTTTAAAGTACCATCTAAATTCAAAACGTATTTCACATTCCCAATCTTATCTATTACTTCTAAATGGTCTTTGTGTAATGCGTCAAGATAAACTCCATAACCCCTTTCCACATATCGGTAATCAGTTTTCTTTTCTACCTTATAAATTGATTGTCCATCATACTAAACTTTGATTTTGATAGGGAATTACTTATTGATTTTCCTACTTCCATATCAAAAAACTCCCCATATTTGAAACAGGTTTAACAGTATCCTTAGGCTTCTCCCCTACCGTGGCTATCTTCTTATCTACAACGTGATTTTAACGCAGACAAAATGAATCATGAATGGGTAACAGACGTCACCGAATTTCATCTATTCGGAGAAAAGCGTTATCTATCGTATATTCTCAATTGTATAACGGCGAAATTATTTCGTACAAAGTCATGAATCGACCCGTCTATCAACTCATTGGTGATATGGTAGATGAAACGTCTTAAACCAGAAGATAAAGTCATCCTTCATTCCAATCAAGGCTGGCATTATCAAATGAACAATTATTAGAAAACATTACAAAAACACCAGATTACACAAAGTATGCCCCATAAGGGCAACTGCTTAAATAATGCCGTTGTTGAGAATTCCTTCGGCTTATTAAAGTCTGAACTACTGTATCTGCGATAATTTGAAAGTACGGCGCATTTTGAAAAAGAATTACATGAATATATCGAGTATTATAATCACAAACGAACGAAGGCAAAATTAAAAGACTTGAGATAGGTAGAGTACCGAACTCAAGTCTTAGAAATTGCCTAAAATTATTTGTCTTACTTTATTGGGGCAAATCAAATGGCATTTTGCCAATCAAATTTTTTTCAAATAACATCAATCTTCTAAAGTATTTCTTCACAATTTTAGTCAATAATTGATAAAAAATACTCATTAAAATTCTTAAAACTTCTATTTATTCCTCTGCAACAAACTGTACTTCCAGAATATTTTAACACAAAAAAATATAGTTAGTTTAACGTAATTTATTTTATATCTTTTTAGAAGCATTATTTAGAAGCGCATTTAATTTATGACCTAAATTTAAATTTACATTATCAAGAGTGTTTTTATTTACTTTTATACTTTGAATGTTTTTTATAAAACTTTCAAAAGAGTCGGAAACCAAGAAAACATTTTCTCCATCCATTTCGTGAAACCAAATATATATTTTATTTTGTTTATCATTTGACTTTCCAATGCAAATTAAATCTCCACCTGGTAAATCTGCAATAGGAAATAAATCGGTTGGTAATATATCTTTATAAAAGTTTGCTTTGTAATTTATTTTATTCTCATCATTATATAATCCGTAAATAGAGTCTATCTCAAATTGAGTTTGCTTAATTTTTTCAGGCAATTCTATTGAAGGTATAAAACGATAATCTTCTTTTATATAATCATTACCATAATGTTGCAGATAAAATGCATAATCTTGAGGTAACTTTAACTGATAACTAACTTCAAGTTTTTTTATTTCATCTTCATCCCAAATTTCATCTATCTCTTTTATATCAAAGTCAATTACTTCCTCTAGTTTCTCTTTTAATCGTTCCATTTTTAATATCCCCCTCTTAAATCAGATGCAGAACCAATATGCGGAACATTTCCATGCAAATCAGTTGGTATTAACTCTATTTCTGTACTCGACTTATGATGTGGTGTAACACCCGCCTGTTTTAATAATTTCTTAGCGGCGTTTTTTGAAGGTAAATTATACTGATGCTGTATTTTTTCATATACTAATGAAAAGTCATCAGACGTACCAGTTAACTTTCCTTTTTCAAGTATTATATTACCCTCTGACCAAGGTGTGAAGTTAGGTCTATTTTTTGCAAAATCTACCCCTTCACCATTTGTTATACTTTTAACTTCTGGCTTATCAGAATACCATTTTCCGTTACCAGGTTCACCTTCCCAATGACCATTACTTCTTGGTAACCTTGTTCTAGGATTATCCGTACCCTTAGACTTATTTTCAACTGCAGGAGTCTTCTTCACAGAAAGATTTCCTTTATATTTGGATGGCTTGACTCTAGGGATGATAGCCAGCGCCATTTTTTTGAAGCCTTTTTGGACGATTGCCCTCGGATGGATATAATCCACAAATGCTAGCTTCGTACCTTCAAAATAGTTGTCGAGCTCACGGACACCACCGTCATCGAATTCTTCTTCCACTTCTTTAACCACTTCGTATTGAATCGGCTTTCTTGTCCCAAGTTGGTATTCCTTAATGATCAGGCCATTTTCATATATGTGGAATTTTAACAGGTTGTAGCTTCCATAAGCTCCACGCTCGATTGTCTCGGTTCTTTTACTTTCAAGTGTCTGGAAGGTTCCTGCATTGATTTCCGTGCCGATCAGATTATCCAAATCACTGTTCCCTAGGCCCCCCGCAACCGCAGAGGTCTGTTGATCGATGGCTGTTTGCAATCCGCTGTTCAGTGTAATTGCCGCCCACTGTTTAGACTCAAAATGGACGCCGGTGAGCCCTTCATTGAAGAGACTTTCGATATCTGCAAGCCACGTCTCCATGATGGAAAGGTCATTCTCTATCGCTATCAAAGCCCTCGTCTGGTTCGCATCAAATTCATACAAATCGGCAATCGTATGATCCCGTTTCCTCCTTGCATCCCGAACCCCTTCCTGCACATCACTATCATTCAAATGTGGAAAGGCAACGATATCGGCGACCTGATTCATAATGTCGTTGGCTTCGTCGGTGAGACTGCTTGTCAGTTGTGAAATTTCTGTAAGTCCGGCTTCAACTTCTCCTTCAAGGAATGTTTCACGGATGAACCCGTTCGCATTCGGTTCCAGTGCATCGAGTACGGAATCCATTTGGGTGAGGACATTTACGTAATTGCTTTTGAATGTCATGAAAAACTGTAAGAACGGCAGGTGGCACTCCGCATAAAATGCACGGATTGCATCACCCCCTTGTCCTTTCAATGAATCTTCCAGCGCAACGAGTCCTTCGACAGCGGTCTCGATTGCTTTCATTTCATTTTCCAAACGATTCAGCATGGTATTATTCCGCCGCAAGCCATCGTGGAAAGGACTGACATCTACTACTTTCATTATAACATCGCCTGCTTCGGTCCGGATAATGTACTCTGCACGGCAGTCGCTATTTTTTCGTCTGATTCACGCATGAATTCAACGGAGCTAGTCGTCGTTTTACTATTCTCCATTAATATAGTTTGATAGTTCATCAAAAGCTGTTCCAGTTGAATCGACAACTTCGTCTGTTTAGTCACGACATCCATCGTATTCCCCGTAATCGGTGGTTCAGCTCTTGGAATGAGTGACTCCGTTTCACTGTTCATTTCCTTTAGTTGGTTTTCAACTTCTCCATAGTCTATCTTCACTTCGGTCGACATGATAGTTATCTCCCCCGTTGTTAGTTGGAAGTCTTTTCTTTTTCCCTTGCCGCTTCCTCGGCCAATAGACGCTCGATAGTCTGTTGAATGGAGGCGATTTCTGCTTGAAGTGAAGCAATTTTTGCTGCAATTGCACTATATACGTTTGCGAACTGAGTACCTGCAATCTCCAAATAAGCTGTGTGAATTCCCTCTTCACGAATAGCTTGAAAATCAGTAGCATGTCTACCCTGCCAAGTCGTGGCCGAAAGTTCTGGTTCCAAACATTTGTGTTCATTCATAGTGAATTGCTGCTGTTTATCGCTTAGCGAGGATTGACACGCATAAAGACGTGCAACCTCCCCTTTCTTCTTACTCAATAGTGCATAGTAATAGCCAAGCAATCCTCATTCCCCCCTTTTTTCATTCAACGCACATTTCCCCCCAATGACTTATCGGGTACTCGCACCAGCGACGCTGTTTAATTCCAATATAAGGTTGTAAAAAGTTATGTAATAATAACCATCCATAATTAACTCGCGCCAATTCTCCATTATATTGTTAATAAAGAATGATATGGTATTTATCCAATAATACTATAAATAGCATTCTAATCTCCTCTTTGTCAAAGACATCTAATATGACATAAATTTACCACAAGACTATTATCCCTATTAATAATGTTCCTCCATATTATTTAGTACTTTATCACACCTACTTATACCGCCTAAGCCTATAAAATCATGACTTATATAGTAGGCACTTCAGGATGTCTATTCTGATTCCGTGACTTAAGATCCGTTTTCATGAGTATTCAAAAAAACACTAGCTACATGCGGTAATTAATAGAGAGTAGACGTTGTATCATGCACAAGCAAAAACGAAAAAAACAGTGCCGATATACTGAAATCTCGAAAGGAAACGCCTAAAGCGAAATGAAAAGGAAATCTTAGAGATGCCTGAGGAAGCACTGCTAACTTCAGAATGAGAAACTGAGTACGTCACTATGTTGCCCCAGAGTAAAAATGACTGATCGACAGCCCCCACCCAAACATAGCTCGGAAAAAGGGCAAAACTACTATTCTGACTGGACATTTGTAAAATGAGAAAAGCCAAAGGATCTCCATACTCAGAGATCCTTTGGCGAAAATTGTTTAGTTGCACTCGATTTAAATAGAGAATTTTTTAAAAATCCCAAAATATACTTATGCACATTTTGGGATTTGTAGAAATTTACATATGTAAAAATTAGTTACGTACTGTATTTAACGCAGTTGTCCAAGGAATAACTTGGTCTAACATTTGGTTTACTGAATCTACTTGTACAGCAGCTGGTTTGAAGTCTGTACCATTTTCGAAGTCTGTAAATAACGATAGCGCTGGATGTACACGAACATGCGCTACAGATAATTCACTTAAAATACCACGTAAATGTTCTGTTGCACGAGCTCCACCAACTGAACCGTATGATACAATACCAGCAGCTTTGTTGTTCCACTCATCACGTAAATAATCTAACGCATTTTTTAGTGCTCCTGTGATAGAGTGATTGTATTCTTGAACGATGAATACGAATCCGTCCTGTTTTGCGATGATTTCTGACCATGCTGCTGCACCTGATGCGTCGCCGCCAGCTTCACCTAAAAGTGGTAATTTGTATTCTGCAATATCGATAATCGTGTAGTTTGCATCCCCACGTTTATCTGCTAATTCTTTTACCCATGCCCCGACTTGTGGACTTACGCGTCCTTCACGTGTTGATCCTAAAATAATTCCTATGTTTGATGTTGTCATTGTCTTTTCCTCCTCTTGTTGTGTTCCAAATAATTTATTGAAAAATCCCATTTTCTCTATCCCCCCTTATAAGTGCTCTTTTTCTATTTTAAGTGTGCTACGCACTGTATTAATCGGTCTTACCAATGCCTCAATTTGCTGACGTTTTCCTTCTAGGAATGGCGGTAACGACAAGATTTCCCCTACTGTTTCATAGGGTTCGTCCCCCATAAAGCCAGGACCATCTGTTGCCCATTCAAAAAGGATGCCAGGTGCTACGCGTGCATATAAAGATTCAAAGAAGAAGCGATCCACATACCCCGAAGTACTGAAACCAGCAGCTTCCATATGTTCAATCCATTCATATAATACTTTCGTATCTTCTACGCGGAAGGCTGCATGATGAACTGTACCGTAGCCTTGGCGACCTTCGGGGGAAATCGTATTATGTTCCACAATTACTTGCGCACCATTCCCACCTTCACCCATTTCAAATAAATGCAGTGAACCTTCTTGCGCAATCTCACGCATTAACATCACTTTTTCCAAAGTCTCTTTTAAATAATCAAATTGTGCGATACGAACATGAATCGGTCCTAATCCGGTAATTGCATATTCCAATGGTACGGGACCACTTTGCCAAGGCGTTCCTGATTCAATACCCTTATTAAATTCATCAGAAATCAACATATATTGTTGGTCATCAAAGTCCACAAATGAAATTGTTTTTTTACCGAACACTTCTTCAATACCATTGTTTTTCACTTTATACTTATCAAAACGTTTCACCCAGTAATCAAGTGCTACGTCTGTCGGTACACGGAAAGCAGTTTTATAAATCTCGTTCGTTCCATGTGTTCCTTTTGGAATACCTGGGAAATCGAAAAATGTCATATCTGTACCCGCTGAGCCTTTATCATCTGCGAAGAATAGGTGATATGTTTGAATATCATCCTGATTGACTGTTTTCTTTACTAAACGCATTCCTAATACGTATGTGAAAAACTCATAGTTCTTTTCTGCACTACTTGTAATAGCTGTTACATGGTGAATTCCTTTTAAATGGTTCATTTAGTTTCCTCCCTTTATTATTACCTTATATTCAAAGCATGTACTTAATAGTTTTTTCCCTATCAATACATCCCCCTGTTGGCTTCAATTTATATTTTGTTGATTCTTTTCTAATCGTTTCACTCTTCTATAGTACTTATTCCTTTTATCCTTAATTCAAGTATCTCGAATTCAAGCCAAATTTAACATGAAGTCACTGTAACTGTCAACACTTTGTATCTAAGTCGCTTGTATTTGTAAAGAATCCTTGCTATTTACTTATATTTCACAGTAAATCCAAGGTGAAGTGAATTACTAGATTGGCTTTCTTTAGACTGTTTACTGTTGGAGTACTTTTGCTAATACTCTTTCCTTAGCCTTCCTCTTAATTGAGTGTCTATCCTTGTGGTTTCATTTTTCTCTTGCCCCATAATACTTTGTATGACTTCAATAGGAGCTCCATTATTCAATAAATGAGTTGCATATCTGTGTCTAAGTTGGTGTGGATGAATCTCTTTATTGATTTCGGCACGATATGAAATTCGTTTGATGATGTATCGCATTTGGGCGACACTCATTATATGTGGCTGCCTTGCTGTCACAAAGATAGCAGGATTATTGTCATTATGGCTTTCAAGATAGCGTTTAAGCCCTATGTCGCAACGTATATTAAAATTAACTTCCCTTTCCTTATCACCTTTCCCTCTAACGATCGCGGATTGATTGGACCCATTAATATGGTTCTTTTCTAACGCAACTATTTCTCCAATTCGACTACTAGTAGAAATCATGAATTCGAAAATCGCTCTTTCCATTGGGGAATGACAGGATTCACGAAGGTGTTCGATCTTCCGTTCGGTTAAATACTTGGTTATCCGCTTCCCTCCCTTGGGTTCTGTAATTTTAGAAGTTGGATTCTTACTCAAATGGTCTTCTTCATGATAACAACAATTCAATTCCTTCTAAAAAATAATAGTAAAGGAGTTATTGCCGATTTAATAGAATTATAGGCATAAGGAGTGTTTTTACTAACTGCACAGTTTAGTTTAATAA
>DYWT01000009.1 GCA_020742515.1 Sporosarcina psychrophila | reverse complement strand
TTATTAAAGCAATGAAAGCGAAGGGTAACGTCTCGTACTCTACAGAAATCTCTTAAAATTCATACAATCGGGACTTAAAAATACAAAATTTCATCTTGATTTTGATCCCTCTTCCAACCCTTGCTATGGCTATGTGGCCATAACTATGGGAAACGTGGCCAATTAAAATCGCTCCAAAGAATAATTTAGCCAGTAGAAATGCCTCCAAAAACTAGAAAAGCCAATCAAATAACCGCCAAAAGCAAAAGTCTATCCAATCAAAGGTTCTCCAAAAGCATCCAATCAACTATAGTATATAGGTCATTGTTGATTGAAATGCAACGCTCATGAATCACAGATTTGAATAAAGAAAATATCATAATAAACACCAAATAAATTAGTTTAGATTTCAGTTAATTTGTTGGTCGTAAAAATTATTATTCTGAGCGTAAATATGTTTTACATCAAGGCCATCATTAGAAAACAGAGTCCCTTAATTTGTAAATTTACCACGGTGATACCATAAAATTAGTTTGTTTAAAGTTTTTTTGTCTTAATAAAAAGGCACATATATAAAGATTAAATAAATCATAGATACTTGATTTTCCTTAATTTATTTTGATTATTATGCCCGTTCGAGGAAGAAGATCTATTTTAGGCGGTAAAAGAGGTAGACGTCGAGGAGGAGCAAATCCTAACGCTGGTCGACCTCCTGTAAATAAGGGGCTAACTAGCTGTCAAAACCAAACAAATTTATTGTCCCACTTCGGTGTCGGTGCTAGTACCTCAGCAAGCAATATTGATATTGATAACGCCTCTGCCAACGTGGATGATGTCTCTGCCGATGACAGTAATTCTGCCAGTGATTCGATGGATTCTAATGATGATAACTCTGATAATGATGAAGAATCAAGCAATATAGAAGAGGTAATATCTATACAAACATGTGCTATGTATTTATATGATTTTAATAATAATAAAAAACTACTTTAGATCCCATCTATTCCTAATCAAAGCGTTGATTTAACTGAAAGTAACAGCTATGGAATTGACATTGAATATAATGAATACGAACAAGAAGTTGATGTTGATAGCGACATGTTTGATAGAATTGAGGATGACATTACAACAAATGGAGATTCATCGAATTTGAATGAATACCTTGAATCAATCCAGGAAAAGTTTCAGCGAAATGAAATGCCACAAGCCTACAAGGATGGTACATTTTGGTATTCTCAACAAGCTGCCTTTTTTAAATTGAAGAAGAGTGTAACAGCAGATCAGAAATGTGTTTTGCAACCACGAGTCTTTCTTTGGTTCCCTCACTACCTGTTTTACAATGATAACCAAAAGTTTAAATGCCCTGAATGCGCAAAGAATGATTCTGTACCTCGTTTCATGATTAGTGATGGATATACAAAAAGCCCGCTTGCCAGAAGGATTATTGATATTAAAGAGTATGTATATAAATCAATTATCGTAAATTTTCCTTTGTATTAACAAATTATTTGTATATATAGTTGCTTTTACCTAATGTCATGCTTTTACAAATGTAATAAATGTAGTTGCAGAATAATTGGTACCGACACTGAACTCATTAGACAACTTCCTATCATTGCACAGACTGAATTCCCTGCTTTCTTGACTAAAAGAAGTGGTATATCAAGAGACCTTGCTGACTTGATGCGTCCTTTGGTGCAATCCTCAACTGGTCCACTTAGACTTAGCAATATCCTACAAGAATTGCATCTTAAAAGATATGATACACTTCAGTTCCAGTACTTGGCCAACTACAAATACAGAGTTGATAATAGCTCCAGTTTGATTTCTCTCCCAGTTCCTGCTCCTGAATTCTCAAAATTCAATGATAAAGATGGTTATAATGGTTATTATCCTTCAGCAAACTATCTCAGTTTCGTTTATACATCTTTGATAGCAACGCTCAGACCACATCTTGATAATCAGATTATGAAAGTTGATGGGGTTATATTGAAAGGTGATCATACATTCAAGGCAGCAAGCAACATCAGTCCACTTGCTAGTGGTGTAAATGTTTTTGATGCTTTATATACAGTAACAAATGAATATGAAGAGATAAGATTACAATCTTTCGTTTTGACAAAATCACTCATTCATCTGATAACTTCCTTCGACAAATTGTGGAATGCGTATACTATGTACGGATATGAAAAGCCCAAGATCTTTTATACGGACAATGTTAGAACCGATAGTAATTTTCTGGAGGAGCATTTACCTTCACTTTTGGAAAATGTACAACCCATCGATGGCCTTCCGGTTGCTACAATTCCTCATGGTCTCGAAATAATTGTTAGCAATACAGTTGAGGAGATGAACAATCACTGCCTCAGTATTTTGAGCAATTATTCCGGTCTTTTTGTCTTGATCAATTACAAGAGATCTTCAATCAATGGTCGCAATGTAGTTCGTATATCAATCGCAACTTTAGATTGTAAGGTCTTCATTTTCAAAATTATCAACAACAATTTTTCTTCTGCTTTACGAAGAATTTTTGAAGATGCAAGCATTGGTAAAATTGGAAATCGATTGAACGTACTTGTTGCAAGTTTAAATGAGCAATATCCTGCCTTGTTGCTGCAAATTAGAAACTCTGTTGGGTTTACTTCATTTTGCAATAATCGATCCCCAAATGGTTCTGGTAGTACATTGACAGATTTCTGCAGAATTTTCTTCGACCTGAAATTTCCAAAGGAGCCTACACTCGTTGAATCTGGAAGGTGGGAAGCGGAAATTCTTGATAATACCCAAGTGCAAAGATTGGCTCTTGAGTCGTATTTTATGTTTCGTGTATATTGCAAGGCCAAATCTGTTGAAACTCTGTATACTTCATTTTCGGATATTCCTCCGGTTAACACTTACGTCGCTCTCTTTCCCAGAAACTCGCTATCTATGACTCCTTCGGCATTTGGCTATATCAGAGAGAAATCTTCTCAAGCTTTTGGTGTCCCTATGAGAAGAAACTTGAAGAGTAACAAAACGGTGCTTGTTGAAATTACGGAAATCTTAAAACCAAATATGCGTCTTCAAGAGCATGGTCCTAAAAAGACATTGGATAATACTGGCTGCTCGCATTCTTTTGTTGTTGTCAACAAGGTTATGCTTCGACAATGCCCTCCAAATAACGGCAATGGTGGCAACACTAGGAATTCAGTTGTTCAAGCGAATAACAACAACCAAGCTAATGAATTACGAAGATATTCTGAGCTGCTGAATGAAGATGGGCCTAACGCTGTTGTGGGAAATGCTACTACCAATAATGATACGACTTCTACACATACTAGTAGAGTATTGAAAGATGTCTTTCATTTAATTGACATGATCAAGGTGCCAATTAAGCATACTTTGTGTTCTGAGTTCAAGGCCAAGTTCCGAGACATTCTCTTAGTTCCTGATCCAGCTGACAAAGCCAATGTTTCTCGAGTTCTGGAATCAATGAACACTACCTGGGATTACAAAGTTGTCACCAATTCTGCTTGGGTTTGGAGCCGTGTCAAGCGTCGAATTCCTCCCGCTAATCAGTTGCTTCCTCTACTCAAGAAACTGTTTGATGAATATGGCCCTATAATTTGCACAGATATCAACCTTCCACTATTTGATAGAGATGCCAAGAAGACAGCAGACAACGTGTTAGAAACTGTTCGTTTGGGTCATGTTTCGGATCCTGAAGGTATCCCGTTATACACTTTATATGGATATGATAGCAATGGTCTTGCAAAATATCATTGTTGTCGTGGAACAAATAGCTTGGAAGGTAATAAACAATAACGATGTTCAATACGAAATAAATCTAACATTAATTATCTGGTGCTATAGGAGGTGTACATTCCAATATTGTAAGAAAATTTTCGAGCATTAATGGTAGTATTCGACTTGCTGATGCTGCTCTTGCTGATTATCGTTTAAGACATAATGCAAATGTAAGTTCTTTAATTCGTAGATTAGATACAGTGCTAACCAAATTTCTGTTATTAGGCTGGATCTAAACATAGGTTGAACAAAAAATACGTTGGCCATTTCGAACCTTGGTTGATTCATTCAATAAATGCGCTTCGTTACCATCTTCTTTTGCCCAAACAAGCTTCCTACTTTTGCATGAATAATCTCTCTCCCATTGATTTTGCTTCTTCAAAAGAGACATTTGGTATCACACCCCTTCCTTCTCCTTTGATAAACTTTTTCTCTATGAAATCCTACACTCCAAAGCCTGATAATAGAGTTTCAAGCCGATCTAAAAACGTTCAAAGAAGATCCACCACGACCACAACACCAGTATCAATCTCTCAAGCAACAAAATTGGATTCATTCTTACAAGTGTCGGCATTGCCAATTGTCACATTTGCTTCTGAAGTAAACATTCTCTTCGACAGTTATGAATATCTGGCTCAATTACAAGGCACCAAGTTTGCCATTGTTCATGTACATACTCCAGAAGAGAGGAATAAATTCAAACATCTTATCTTTGATCAAGCAAACAATCAGTTCAATGATCATGGTAAAAGAACTTCTCCCGATTTTTTGAAGCTTTGTAAACATTGGTGCTCTACTAGTGATGGAATCACTATATTTTACAAGACACCAGAGCAATTAAAAGCATACTATAATAAAAAGCTCAAATCTCTGAAGATTGTCAATGCAAGAATAGACAACCGCCTTACTCTTCGAAAAATGAATGTCTTGGTCCAAAATCCAGAAAGAAGAGCACCAGTTGCATCAACATCAACATTCCAGCAACTTCAAGATTTTCCTGTCATTCGTACTGTTCAATCCATATTGGAGGAACCATCCGTTGCTTCAGCTAACCGTCAACAACGTGAATTGGTTCCTGCTCCAAACCGTTCTTCCTTCCTTCCCGTCGCTCACCCAGTCGTATTGAATTCTCAACCTATTCCAAGGATTTTAAGTATAGCATCACAACCTACTTTGAATCCTGTAAATATAAATCGTATAAAAAGACCACGGTTTTGTAAAGATTGCAGTACTATGGGATGCCCTGGTGGACAGCCTCGTGGTACCTGTCCTAACTAATTCGATTTTCTTCCACAAATAATAATTTTAAAGCAAAAGCAAAAATAGATTAAAATGTATCATCATTTTTTAATTCAATAAAAAAATTTAGTTTGTCCCAATAAAGTTTTATTGTAATAGAATAATCCTTTAAATTAATATTGTTTTATTATTCTCTTAAAATTAATACTTTATGGTGAAATTTATTATGAAACATAATTAATGTCGCCGCTTAAACACCAATTCTCCGACGATCAAATCTCAAAAAACATGATTTTGAGCGATATATCCCTCGCTATTATGAATTAAGCTATTCCTAGGCGTATACAGAACGTTATACGTATTATCCTTCGCCTAATACTTTTTTTCCCTCTTTTTTCCCTATTTTTTCCCTATTTTTAATTAATTTTTTCAAAAATTAATTAAATGCCCTTAACCATAGATATGGCCACAAACTCCTTGCTATTGGTCGAGGAAAATTTTGTGAAATCAAACAAATCCAAATTTCTCTATGAAAAATATAGCTACCAACGC
>DYWT01000008.1 GCA_020742515.1 Sporosarcina psychrophila | reverse complement strand
CCCGGTACGCCCAATAAATGTTTTTCGTCTTATTTCTTTTGTTATGATAAACAACTTCTCCCCTTACAGCAAAATCCACTGTCGCACCGCCATTTGATAAGTAATCACGCACCGTATAGTCGCCATTTGGTGATATTGCTTCAGTCATGAAATCTCCTTCCGGAAGATGTTTCGTACTGAAAAAAAAGAAATTAGTGATCAGCAGTAAAACAATCATAATTCCTGCAAACAATGAAAAAATAAGACCGGTTACTTTTTAAGAAAACTTCATTATCCTGCTCCCTTATATAGCTGTTTCTAACGAGACGTTTTCAGCTATATAAATGTTTCCAATAAATAACATTAGTGATCTTCTGGTATTTCTCATCTAAACAGGATTCTAGACTTATTGCTACTTCCTAATAAAAAACCACAACCTCACAGGCTGCGGCAAATCTTAACACATAGACTTCCTCTGTTTATCACTGAAGCGAAACATACCCCGTCTTCTCGATAATCTCCTGTCCTTGCTCTGACAAAATCCAATCGACGAATTCGTTGATATGCGGATTATCGCTGCCAGCAGTCACTGCATATAATTCGTTCGCTATCGGATAACCCCCCGACCGGATTGTTTCTTTCGTTGGTTCGACACCATTTACGGAAAGTAAACGGATAGCATTATTTTTCGTCATTTCTGTTGAATAATATCTAAACGTGTAGCCAATGGCATTATTGTAGTTTTTATAATCAGACACTTGGTCGATAACTGTGCCCATCAATGATGCAACGTCCTCGACGGGTGGATCCATGATTGGCACATCGCCCATGAACTGCTGGAGGGCTGTTTGGCTGCCACTATCTTCTGGACGTTGAAAAGCACGGATTTCCTTCCTGTTTCCACCGACTTCTTTCCAATTGGTTATATCTCCTGTATAAATGCCTCTTATTTCATCTGTCGTCAGGCTTTTGACCGGATTTTTTTCATTCACAAAAAACACGAACGCTTCTTTCCCAATCGGCGTCAATTTCAGTTCTTTCTCTAATCGTTTCGCCATTGCCAACTGATGTTCAGATGGGGCCAGTACAAAAATGAGGTCGGCTCTACCGTTTATGAGATTATAATAAGCTTCTCCCGTACGATTCGACATTACTTCACTATTAGATTGGTTATAACCCTTCTCAGGATAAACCGCCTGTGCAAAAGCTGAGTAAATCGGGTAAAGAGCAGTTGCTCCGTCAATGACTGGGAGATTGTCCTCAATTTTCAGTGTCGAAGGCTTGGTAAGCGATACGGCTTTCGTATTAACACTAAAAGGCGCATATGCGGTTGTATCCACATAATCATCTTGAAGGACTGGTCTTGTTTTATCATAAATGCCTGGTATTGCATAGACGATGGATAGCGTAACAACACCAATTATGACGCGGTGAATCACCTTTGCATGCTTGTTCAACTGAAACGTTTTTATAACCAACACAACGCACAACGACACATACAGAACCAAAACAAGTGGCAACAAAAATAATAGTCCCGAAAGCCAAATGAATAGTGCGCCTACAAGTACAAAAGGCAATAACAAACCCATGATTACAATGATGAAAACAATATCCCCCGCCCTGACTAAAACATTCCCCTCTTTCCTCAAGTCACTTCCCCCTTATCACTCTTGCTTAAAAGCATATATTGCGTTAAGAAAATATTACCATAGGAAGTCTGCTCTTAAAAATAGTGACAGTCACCAATACAATTCTAAAACAAACATGTTTTTTAAAACTTTTGGCTATGTTAAAGGTAAAGGTTGATTTATAGTGAAATGGTATGGTGACACGTACCTTACATCTGATTAAATTAAATTAAATTCACTCAACTAGATATTTATGTTAAAACAAGAACAAGTTTATGAAGGTTTACACTTAATCTAACGACGCAGTTTAGCTTAATAAAATAAGTGGGAAGTTTAGAGAGGATGTTATTATTGGAAGTCCGACAGATGGCAACTGCATTCCTAATTCATCAAGGAAGGGCGTTAATGATGAAAAAGGAAAAAAGTAAAATCTTTAATTTTGCATTTTGGGGTGGAATTGGAGGTCATATGGAACCTAATGAACTTAATTCACCAATAGAGGCAAGTTTCAGGGAAATTGAAGAAGAGACGGGATTTAAAAAAGATGACATTAAAAACTTTAGGCTTAAATATATTCTACTTGAAAAAAATAGCGGAGAAATACGCCAACAATATGTCTACTTGGGAGAAACAAAGCATATGAACTTTATTCCTTCAGACGAAGGGGAATTATTTTGGGTTCCTAAGAATGAATTATCAGATTTATATACTTCAAAAATTATCAATTTAACTATTGAACACTATTTGAATAATAAAGATATTGATGACGTTTTTGTTGGAACGATGATGACTAACAATGAATCTAAATCTGAAATACAATGGTCAGCCATCAGAGAGACCGTTGGTTTTTAGAAACCAGTGAATAGACAACTTGTCCCTTCTTCAACAAACGGGTGCTTTAGTGAAATAATGGATATCAAAATGCAATGAGCTCGGAGATACATTTCCCAGCTCATTTTTATGTGCAATTTTTATTTAGAATGCATAGTCTCTCAGTCTTAATTTATCAGCAGTTTCCCAAGTCCCATGAACACTTGCCAAGATAAGCATTTGCATTGAATTGTTGGTGACAGTCACCAATACAATTCTAAAACTAACATGTTATTTAGAACAAACATGATTATTCAAACTTTCGTGATTGTATGGATTTTTTATTCATTACAATATTTCGCAAACCCGTCCAACTTGTCCGTCTTCCAGGCGCACTTTAATGCCGTGTGGGTGGAAGCTTGAGTTCGTCAGTAAATCTTTAACGACTCCCTCTGTCTTTGCGCCCGACCGCTGATCTTTTTTCAAGATGACTGCCACTTTTAAGCCCGGTGTTACATCTGCACGATTCTGCCCATTCATTTGTTACCCCTCCTCCCTTTTTCGAAATAAACTTTGTACGACGTGTGCCGTTCCAGTATGGAGCTGGCCTTCCACACGATTGACTTCCCCAATATGGAAGTGTTTAACGAAATAACCTCCGAATTGCTCTAACATTTTAATAGGGTTGCACAGCATTCCTTCATCACGCGGGCCGCCTGTTCCGTAATGGAGCTGTTCTTTCGTATACAATTCGCTTATATAGTAGCCGCCCGGTTTCAATGCCTTTTTAATCCCTGTTAGGGTACGATCCATAACGTTTCCCGGGAAATGTCCGAAGATGTGGACGATTGCATCCCACTGCTCTTCCTCCCAAGCCACCTCCGCTAGGTCGCGTAGTTCCGTTTTTACACTGACACCTTTTTCATCAGCCAACTGCTTTGTTTTCTCGAGTCCAGCCGGTGCATAGTCCCATGCAGTCACATCAAAACCGAGTGAAGCCAGGTAGACCGCATTACGTCCCTCACCTTCAGCAATGCAAAGTACTTTTCCCTTTGTTATCTGCTGAGCAGCTTCAACGAGAAATGTATTTGGTTCTTTGCCGTAAACGTATTCTTCAGCGGAAAAACGTTCATGCCACATATTTGTCATATATTCTCAATCCCCTTTATATCTGCTTCCTTCAGTTTATCATATTATAAGCAATTACTTTGCCATTGACATTTATTCGTCTAGCCCCTAAACTACTATTATTGGTTTAGGGGGTAGACTATATTGAAAGATAAACTGTTGGAAGCGGTTGATTTGTTTGAAGAAGTAATGATTTTCGGGACAGAACATGTTATTAAAAACATGGATATCCCCATTTGGAAAGAGTATTCTCCCGAGCAAATTCAAGTACTCAAAATCCTTTCTACTTATGGAGCACTTTCGAGCGGAAAGCTTGCCACAATTCAAGGTGTACATAAAAGCGCTGTCTCGAGCCGTTTAAAAAAGTTGGAGGAAAAAGGTCTTGTGACGTCGGAGCGTGACGAAAATGATCAGCGTGCCAAAATCATACGACTTACATCGGAAGGTATGGAGGTTCTTCAAACTTCCAACGATGCGGTCTATGAAAATATTGAAAAACTTTTTAGAGACCGGATTGACGAAAAGGAACTGGAGACATTCGTTGTGACTTTCCGAAAACTTAAAGAGATTTTACAAATGAAGGGGATGTAATTTTTGAGAGCTATATTAAAATTCAAATGGCCAATTTTCATCGGCTTACTTGCATTGACAATTGTGTTATTCTTTCTTGCACCAAATTTAGCAAAACAGGCGGAAGATGCAGGTTCACTTCAGCTTCCAAACAATGCAGATTCACAAAAAGCGGCTGATATGCTAGAAAAAGCCGGTGCTTCCGAGGATACGATTTCACTCGTCTATCCGCTGAAAAAACCAGTGGATGCTACGATGAAAAAAGAAATTCAATCGGTTGTAGACAAACTCGAAGCCCTAGGCAAGCCAGTTTCAGCAATACTTAACCCCTTTGAAAGTAAAGAACTGGAAGCGCAACTTGTTTCAAAAGATCAGAAGACAGTACTCGTACCAATTACAGTGGACGGTACATTTGATGAAATTATTGCCCTTGCTGATAAAATTCATAGTGATATCTTACCCAAAAACCAGACAGTCTATTTAACAGGTGAAGCGATTATCGGCAATGATGTAAACCAAAGCGCACAAGATGGATTGAAAAAGACGGAAATTATTACCGTCGTGCTTATTTTCGGTTTGCTTCTCATCGTATTCCGCTCAATTGTCACACCATTTATACCGCTTCTTGCGGTAGGGATCTCCTATTTACTCAGTCAATCATTTGTTGCCTTTTTCATTGACTGGTTTGGATTCCCTGTTTCTAATTACACGCAAATTTTCCTTGTAGCCATCCTCTTCGGACTAGGAACGGATTATTGTATTCTGTTGCTCAGCCGTTATAAAGAAGAATTGCTAGCAGGTCATAGCGTCGAGGATGCAGTCGTTAATACGTATAAAACTGCAGGCCGTACACTGTTCATCAGCGGTCTTGCCGTCTTTATCGGATTTGCAGCAATCGGATTTGCAGACTTCCCGATTTTTAAATCAGCTGTGGCTGTCGCGGTCGGAATTGCCGTGTTGATGGTCGTGCTATTTACAGTTGTTCCATTGTTCATGGTTTTATTGAAAGACAAATTGTTTTGGCCTTCAAAACAAGCTGCATCGCATAAAGACAGTAAAATATGGGTTGCCTTCAGTAAAGTTTCGGTCAAGCGGCCGCTCATTTCTATACTAATTGTGGCAGTTATCACAGTCCCTCTTCTATTGACATATGACAATGATTTGTCATTCAACACAGTCGATGAGATTGATAAGAGTAAAGAATCGGTCATGGGCCTCAATGCTATTTCTGAAGCATTCGGGAAAGGTGATTCGTTGCCAATCCAGGTTTTATTGAAAAAAGACGGCCCGATTGTCAATGAAACTGACGTAACCTATCTCGAAGCAATCAGCCGGGATATCGAGAAGATTGACGGCGTGAAAACGGTCCGGACGATTACGCGTCCAACTGGTGAAATTATCGAAGACTTGTATGTCGACCACCAGCTTGGTCTTATGTCAGAGGGTCTTGGTGATGCGACTGGTGGACTGGATGAGGTAAAAAAAGGACTGACAGAAGTTCAAGGCGGACTGGACCAAGTGACCGGCATGTTTTCTACCGGTTCTGCAGCTGAAGTCAATGGGGCTGGACTTGCACAAGCCGCAGGCGGTATCGGCCAGCTTTCTGCAGGTGTTGGTGCTTCTACTAAAGGCCTGGATGAAATCGGTTCCGGTCTTGGTGAATTATCCGCGTCCTTAAAAGAAATGAGTGAGTCGGACAGTGTGCGTGCTACCGGTTTGTTCATTCCAGCAGGCACGCTCAGCAATGAAACGTTCAAGCCGGTGATTGACCGTTATACGTTCGGGGCTGAATCAGGGATTTTACTTGAAGTGATTTTGGACTATGATCCTTATTCACGGGAAGCGATCCAAACGGTGCACGACATTAAAGACAGCGTAAATCGTTCTGTTATCGGAACACCTTTCTTTGACGCAGAGCTTGCATATAGCGGTGTATCCAGCATGAATTCGGATCTGTATGATATTTCGTCAAAAGACTTCAAGCGCACAGTCATTATTATGCTTGCCAGTTTGTTCGTCGTCTTGACGTTCTTGTTCCGTTCCGCAATTATGCCTTTGTATATGATCGGCTCCTTGCTGCTCACATATTACACATCTATCGCTGTAACTGAACTCATCTTTGTCAATATGTTGGGTTATGATGGTATCAGCTGGGCAGTTCCATTCTTTGGCTTCATTCTGCTTATTGCGCTCGGTGTGGATTACTCCATTTTCTTACTCGACCGCTTCCGTGAGGAGAGCATTAATGGGCTGAATATACGAGAGGCCCTTACGATGTCGATGGCTAAAATGGGTACGGTCATCATTACTGCATCCATCATACTCGCCGGAACATTCGGTGCAATGATGCCTTCAGGCGTGTTGAGTCTCGTACAAATCGCTACAATTGTCATTACAGGACTCCTTCTGTATGGACTCATCATTCTTCCATTACTCATTCCGGCGATTACTGTATCGTTTGGCAGAGGGGTATGGTGGCCGTTCAGAGGTTGATATAATACGTAAAGCGTCCGTTCCTTTTATGGGGAACGGACGCTTTTTAATAATTCTACTCTTTGTTAATGATACTCTCCAAATATTGATCCAATCGTGCTGCCATCATTTCATCCGTCAAACCTGTAACACCAAACGCCGCCCAGCCACTATATACAACAGGAGTTCCGTCCAAAAAATCAAACACGGAGACAATATCCCAGTAGGACTCATACGAAAATGAGGGTTCAGCATGTCTTTGATAGGCTTGTAAAAATAGTTCTGCCACTTCGACGCTATGCAACAGCGCGAGGTTCACACGACAATGACCCACGTCGATACCTGCTGGACCGCGGCATGCATTCGGCCAATCTACAATCCCACTTACTTCTTTGTTAGTCCACAACACATTTGCAGGATGAAAGTCGCGGTGAATGAACGTCTCGCGAAATTCAGGCTCCGTTCCATGGAAACGTTCAAATGCCGCCTGCCACACATCCCGTTTCTTCGTCCATTCGGGGAATTTGACGTCCGCCCGTTTTGTATATGGAACATATGTCCATGTAAAATCATTCGCTTTAACTTGATGAATTTGCACAAGTGCTTTTGCCAACCCATCCGCCCATAGGTTGAAATCATCTGGCAGCAGCTCTACTTTCCCTTCAACTTTCGTCATAAGGATAGACGGCAACCCGCTCAGCTCTCCTGTTTCATTAGACCCAATCAACGCCGGGGCTGGCAACCCGCTATCCGAAGCTTTTCGAAGGCTCGCCGCTTCGTGCTTAACGAGATCAGGTTCTTCAAGAAGCCACTCCTCATTGTCAAACTGCCGTAAAATAATCGTCGAGTCTTTCGTCTTCACTTCATAAAGAAGTGAGGATGTACTGCCTGGAAGCCGTTTCATCCAATGGACGACACCCCCTACTTCTTGCTGCACCCAGATTTCTGCTTTTTCGATTGGTCGCAAATTCCACCCCTCCTTTAAACATGAATCATGGATTAGGCAAGTCCCATTTCACCCTCTATACATCACTTCACCCGCAACAACGGTCATCACAACATTCGCGTTCACGATCTCTTCATCTTCCACTCGGAATAAATCCTTGTCGAGCACAGTGAAATCAGCATCGAACCCGGGCGCAAGCTTACCGCGGACGTCCGATTTTCCGATTGTTCCCGCACTCCCCGTCGTAAAGAGGCCGACCGCTTCAAAGCGGCTTAGTTTTTCATCAGGTAAATTGCCTTTATGGTTTTCGCCAGGCTTCCGACGCGTTGTTGCTGCATAGATGCCAAGCAATGGATCGACTTCTTCGATTGGCGCATCCGAACCGCCACCGCAAATGAAGCCGCGGTCAAGTAGCTTTTTCCATGCATAGGCCCAATCAAGACGTTCTTCCCCTAAACGATCCATGACCCAAGGGAAATCAGAGGATACAAACACCGGCTGTAAATCGAGAATGACCGGTAGCTTTGCCATCCGTTCTACGAGATCATCACGCAGTACGTTGACATGGATAAGGCGATCTCGTTTGTCTTTAGGAGCGGGATGCTTCTCAATTGCATCCAATGCTTTTTCAACAGCTGCGTCCCCGATAACGTGTACCGCTATTGCTTCACCGTGCTTTCGTGCGAGCGTCACGAGCTTATCGATTTCCTCATCTGTAACAACTGCCATCCCAGATGTTTCCGCCGCGTCTGCGTACGGTTTGCTTAACAATGCAGTTTTACCTCCAAGTGCCCCATCGATGAAAAACTTCATCTCTCCCGGCTCAATCCAAGGCTCATTATATGTGGCTTGCTCTTCCATCAATTGTTTGAAAACAGTCGACCGTCGCAACAGACGCGCGCGGAATTTCTTCTGTTCGCCGATGACATTTTTGAATGCCTGAAGTGGATTTGTGTAGTCTCCGTAATAGCCGAGATCATCTGTCACTGCCCCCGTCAGCCCAAGGGATAGCAAATCATCGACTGATTTCTGCAAGGCCCGCGTCAATGATTGTTCTGTCGGTTCTGGTATTAGAGCCAGCACTATCTCCTGCGCACCTTCCTTCAAGTAGCCCGTTGGTTCACCGGCAGCGTCACGCATAATGACGCCGTCTTCAGGATCTGGTGTATCTTTCGAAATACCGGCAAGCTCAAGCGCTTTTGAATTGGCGAGTGCCGCATGTCTACATGTCCGCTTTAGAATCATAGGCGAATCCGTCACCATATCAAGTTCTTGACGCGTGAGAATCTTTTTGTCGGAGAAATTGTTTTCATTCCATCCTTCCCCAATGAACCATTCATCTAGCTTCAAATCAGGATAAGCACCCATCAGCATGTCCATCATTTCGTCGGCGGAAGACGCCTTTGCCAAATCGAGACTCAGTAGTTTTTCACCATGCCCAATCATATGCATATGGCTGTCGATGAATCCTGGATAGAGAACGGAGCCCTCTAAATCAATCTCTTTATCTGCTTGTCCTTTTAATTCTTCATAGAATCCAACCGCCATAATCTTGCCGTTTTCCGTGAGCAACGCTTCTATCTGGTCGCCTTCTTGCTTCATTGTATACATCAACCCGTTATGCCATAGTATTTTCATTCCACTTCCCCCAATCTCTATAGTTATAGTCTAAACTTTCGGTTATTCACGAGCAACTTTTTGAAAATGAATGCTACAATTAAGTTTATCGATAAGGAGGGATTTAGTATGAGAATAACCGTTTATCTGGCAGGGGAAATTCACAGTTCGTGGCGCGAAGAAGTGAAATTGAAAGTCGCAGCGCTCAATTTACCAATCGATTTCGTCGGTCCTATGGAAGACCATGACCGTTCTGATAATATCGGGGAAGAAATTTTGGGCATACAGCCGAATGCGATTTTAAAGGATGCCGCGGCGTCGAGTTTCAATAATCTACGCACAGAACTTTTAATGAAGCAAGCCGATCTCGTCATCGCCTTATTTGGAGAAAAGTATAAACAATGGAACACCGCGATGGACGCGAGTGCCGCCATCACATTTGGCAAACCGCTTATCTTAATCCGTAAAGAAGAACATCATCACGCTTTGAAAGAACTGTCCCGTAAATCAAATGCCACTGTCGAAACTGTCGACCAAGCTGTAAAAGCATTGCATTATATTTTTGAATGAACAAAAGGGCCTCACATAAGGCCTTTTTTTATTCCATAAAATGCGCGTAACCAGGCATCAGCATTTACACAAACTTTACATCCGCTTCATACTTCCTCAACACTCTTTGTTTATCATAAGGGATGCAAGGGTGATCCCAACAATAAGTTCGACTAAATATAGCTCCACCATGAATGAGGAGGATACTCATGACCTTAAAATTAGATCGTAAAGAGGATACACAATTTCGCGTTATGAAAAATTCAAACTGGCGCAAACCCGTATATGAAACGAATGGATTAAATCTTTGGTACGGATCATCTCACGCACTGAAAAATATTGACCTCTCAATCAATGAAAAAGAAGTGACAGCCATCATCGGTCCTTCAGGCTGTGGGAAGTCAACATATTTAAAAACACTAAATCGAATGGTTGAAATGGTACCAGATGTCAACATTTCTGGGAATCTGACGTTTAAAGGGAAAAATATACTGGACAAGGCAGTGCCTGTTGAAATGCTACGTTCAAAAGTGGGAATGGTGTTCCAGAAACCTAATCCATTTCCAAAATCAATTTATGAAAACGTTGCATTTGGGCCCAAAATCCATGGCATCCGAAACAAAGCCATCCTAGACATGATCGTGGAAGACAGTTTGAAAAAAGCTGCTCTGTGGGATGAAGTGAAAGATCGCCTTCATAAAAGTGCATATGGTCTTTCTGGAGGCCAACAGCAAC
This sequence comes from Sporosarcina psychrophila, assembly GCA_020742515.1. GTDB lineage: Bacteria > Bacillota > Bacilli > Bacillales_A > Planococcaceae > Sporosarcina > Sporosarcina psychrophila_B. The sequence continues at coordinate 12,994 of DYWT01000008.1, read as the reverse complement.
GACTTTGCATTGCACGTTGTCTTGCGATTGATCCGGAAGTGATTCTAATGGATGAACCGACTTCGGCACTCGACCCTGTCTCAACACATAAAGTGGAGGAACTTATCTCTTCCATTAAAAACGATGTGACAATTGCGATTGTCACACATAATATGCAACAAGCTTCCAGGATTTCAGATCGCACCGCCTTTTTCCTAAACGGAGAAATCATCGAATGTGATCGTACCTCAACCATCTTCAACAATCCTTCTGACGAGTTAACAAACGACTATATTAATGGACGTTTTGGTTAATAATAAAATATTTATTCTTTTATAAAAGGTCATCTAAGGGCAATCATATTCCCTCAGATGACCTTTTATGAAATAAAAAACCCTTCCACTGCATTTTACATAACCTTTACATTTTCATCATACTGCCTTTACATTCAACGTCTATAATTCTAGTTGTAAGAGAAATTCTTTCAAGAAAATAAACTAGCTTTTAGGGGAGGAAAATTCAAATGAAGGTCAGTAAATATCTTTTATTCCTAGTAATCGTTGCCATCTCTATGTTAGTTGCAGCATGTGGCACAGATTCAAAGGCAAAAGAAAGTAATGGCAATACAAACACAGAGTCAGAGGAAACAGCAAAATTATCGGGTAGTGTTGTCATTGATGGATCTGGAACAGTTTACCCACTAATGGCTAGATTAGCTGAAGAATATATGATTAACGAACAATCAGATGTATCCGTTGAAGTGAGCCGCGCTGGGACGAGTGCTGGATTTAAGAAGTTTTTAATTGCAAACGGAACAGACTTCAACGACGCTTCCCGTCAAATTAAAGATGAAGAAGCAGAAGAAGCAAAAAATCTTAATATAGATGTAAAAGAATTAAAAGTAGCTTTGGATGGATTAACATTCGTTATTAACAAGGATAATGATTGGGCTGCTGAAATGACGCCAGAACAACTAATCAGTATTTTCAAAGCAGATGGCGGAGTTGAAAAATGGTCAGACATCGATTCTTCTTGGCCAGATGAAAAAATCTCACCAATGGGGCCGAATGAAAACCATGGAACTTACGAGTTCTTCTATGAAAGTATTCTTGATAAACAAGACTTAGTAAGCAACGTAAACCTTCAACAAGAATATTCGACACTCGTTAATTTAGTCTCAGAAGACAAGAACGGAATTGCCTTTTTCGGATATGGCTACTTTGTGAATAATACTGATAAATTACAAGCAGTAAGTGTAGACTTCGGTAATGGTCCAGTTGAACCAGCACTTGATACAATCGCAGAAGATGGTGCCTATGCTGACTTCACACGTCCGGTCTTCACGTATTTGAACGTCAACCATGCAACAGATAAACCACAAGTATTGGATTATGCAATCTACGCGATGAACAATGTTAATACATTCGCTGGTGAAACTGGGTTTGCACCCATTCCTGAATCGGAAGCAAAAGAAAACATTGAGTTCCTAGAAGGTCTTAAGAAATAAGCTAGTTTTCACTATAAAAATAGGACAAGATGAGGGCTTTAAACAGCTCTCATCTTGTTCCAGCTTATATAGAAGGAGTGCTCTGCACAATGTCAATCAACAACGATATGACGAAACAGGATGCTGTTAACATCCGAACGTTAATTGAGCAAAAAAAAGCTTCAAAAAACCTAAAAAAGTCATTCGAAAAGGCAATTCCTATATTTCTTTTCCTAATTGCTTCCCTATCCGTTTTAACGACAATTGGGATTATTTTTACATTACTATCGGAAACAATTGAGTTTTTCAAACGGGTTCCCATCATTGATTTTTTCACCGGGACTGTGTTGAAGCCATTAAGTCAAACACCCCAATTCGGTGTGCTACCACTCGTAACGGGTACAATCATGTCATCCCTTATTGCTATGCTTGTCGCTGCACCCATTGGCCTAATGACTGCCATATATTTGAGTGAATATGCATCAGTGAAAGTCAGAAAAACCATCAAACCATTATTAGAGGTTCTTGCGGGGATACCAACGATTGTCTATGGCTTTTTCGCATTCACATTTGTTACACCACTTTTAAAGTCACTCATCCCCAGCCTTGAATCGACGAATATCCTGAGTCCAGGCATTGTCATGGGCGTTATGATTATTCCAATGATTGCTTCCTTGTCAGAAGACGCGATGAGTTCGGTTCCGAATTCAATGCGGGAAGGTGCACTAGCACTGGGCTCTACGAAATTAGAAGTAACAGGGCGTGTTGTTATTCCAGCTGCTTTGTCAGGGATTATTGCCTCCTTTGTTCTGGGTATATCCCGTGCGATTGGTGAAACAATGATTGTGACAATCGCAAGTGGAAGTACTAAAAATTTCACCTTTGACATTACACAATCGATGCAAACGATGACTTCGTATATTGTTGAAGTAAATAGTGGAGATGCACCCGCTGGCTCAACAATTTACTATAGTCTATATGCAGTTGCCATGACCCTGTTTCTGTTCACACTAATTATGAATTTAATTGCAAGATCAATCTCTCGTAAATTTAGGGAGGAATATTAATATGGAACATGTTAGTCAGAATCAAATTGCGAAAAGAATTAACTCACGGTTACGTGTGAATAATTTCTCGAAATTTATATTTTTACTATCCACTCTATTTGGTCTCGTTGTGCTTGCCGTGCTCATTTACCGTGTCGTATCCCAAGGGATTGGTTGGTTCAGTCTAGACTTCCTGACTGGCAGACTGTCAACACAGCCTGAACGAGCCGGAATTATGGGAGCTATCCTGGGGACGTTTTGGCTCATGATGGTTGTTGCACCAGTTACAATGTTCTTAGGTGTTGGAACGGCAATTTATTTAGAGTTATATGCAAAAAAAGGCCGGATACAAGCCTTCATTCAAACCAATATTTCGAACTTAGCAGGTGTTCCATCCATTGTTTATGGCATTTTAGGATTGACCCTTTTTGTCAGAGCTATGAATTTCGGCAACATTGTATTAGCTGGTGGACTAGCAATGTCGCTCCTCATTCTTCCAATCGTCATTGTTGTAAGTCAGGAAGCACTCCGTTCAGTACCGCAGCATTTAAGTGAAGCTTCATTCGGAATGGGCGCAACAAAATGGCAAACAATTAAAAATGTCATTTTACCTGTAGCTCTTCCTGGTATAATGACGGGTGCGATTTTATCCCTATCACGAGCGATTGGAGAGACCGCTCCACTAGTAGTCATTGGAATTCCCGCTTTACTTCTTCCTTTCCCAGGAGGTATCTTTGATAAATTTACGGTGCTCCCTATGCAAATTTATTATTGGACACTCGACTCTTCGCTCGTTGCGGAATATGCAAACTTAGCCGCTGCAACAATTGTCGTATTGCTGTTAGCATTGCTCATCTTAAATACGACTGCGATTGTCATTCGAAATAAATTTCAGAAAAGGTATTAATCAAGCACAATCAATGAGGCTGTCTCTAAAGTCGGTACATTAACGACTACAAAGACGGCCTCTTTTTTCTTTTCAGTGTTAGTACCTAGAAGTTTATCACCGTCTCGATGGAGTTTATCACCACCATATGCAGATTTATTACTTTTCAGAGTGAGTCTACTGGTACTTTCTACGAAAAGGGTATCTCAAGTTAGTTTCTTTCTACTATATATGTTGAATTAAAGAATCCCATTGAATCTGCTTTGGCGCTTAATAATGAGAGAGTTGTAATTGGGAGTGTGGATTGTAGACCGCTTGGCGCTGGGGGATGCCTTTCGCCATAAGCCTTGGATTAGCGCTTCGCATCCAGTCTTACGGCTTCGGCGACCCCTTTACCGCGCCTGCGCTAGGGTGTTCATTATCGAGAGAAATGTATTTTTGAGATGTATATGGCGGGATTATAAGGTAATTACTAGTTGATACTACTTGTAGTCAAGAAAGACGCACTCCAGGTTGCAGCTCTCATCCCCGATAACGAAATGTATTTTCTCACATAGACCATCCAGCGAAGGCGCGACTTCGTGGTAGCCGGAGCGATAAGACTGAAAGTGCTCTCCTTTCCGGCTTATCGCGGGAGGCATCCACAAAGCGTCAAAGCGGTATTAGCAGGAATTCTGATGCATTCCTCATGTATGGGGACATTCGTTGATCACATTCGCTCGATTTATGGCACTCCGGGTTGTGGGTCTCGTCCCCGATAACGAAATGCTCTTTCTCAAATAGACTAGCCAACGCAGGCGCGTCTTCGCGGGAGGCACCCGCAAAGCGTCGAAGCGATATTAGCAGGAATTCTGATTCTATTCATTGTAAAGCGCCTATGTCGTATTCATTTGTTCAACATATATATCTTGAGATACTCTTTTTTGATAAAAATAAAAAACCAGAGATACCGCCAATAACGGTATCTCCGGTCCATGATTCAGTATCTTATTCAGTGCCCATTTCTTCTTGGACAACCGCAACAATGCGTTCAACAAGACGTACACAATCTTCTTCAGAAGGCGCTTCTACCATGACACGCACAAGAGGTTCAGTACCTGAGGGGCGGACAAGGACACGGCCGTTGCCTGCCATCTCTTTTTCTACCTCCGCAATTACTGCCGCCACACGTGCATTATCTGTCACTGCATTTTTATCAGTTACACGCACATTAACGAGTTTTTGCGGATAGACTTTCATCTCTGCTGCAAGTTCAGAAAGCTTCCTGCCAGAAATCTTCATAATATTCACGAGCTGAAGACCTGTAAGAAGTCCGTCGCCTGTCGTGTTATAATCATGGAAAATAATATGGCCCGATTGTTCGCCACCAAGATTATAATTTCCTTTTCTCATTTCTTCTACAACGTAACGATCACCGACGGCTGTCTGCACGCTTTTCATGCCGTGTTCTGAAAGTGCTTTATAAAAACCTAAATTACTCATAATCGTTGAGACAATCGTACCTGATTTCAAGCGGCCTTCTTCATGCAAATGACGAGCGATGATGAACATAATCTGGTCACCATCAACAACTTCTCCGTGTTCATCCACAGCAATTAGACGATCACCGTCTCCGTCAAATGCCAAGCCGATATGGGCTCCTTTTTCAACAACGAGTTTACCTAATTCTTCAGGATGTGTTGAACCGACACCGTCATTAATATTCAAACCGTTTGGCGAGGCTCCCATTGTTGTCAGGTCTGCATCAAGATCAGCAAACAGATGCGTCGCCAATGTGGATGTCGCTCCATGTGCACAATCAAGCGCAACATGAATTCCCGTGAATTCCTCGTCGACAGTTTGTTTTAAATACTGGATATATTTATGTCCACCTTCAAAATACTCTGTAATAGAACCGACGTCCGCTCCAGCAGGGCGTGGCAATGAATCTTCCTGCACATTTAACAATTGCTCAATTTCATCTTCCTGCTCGTCTGTCAATTTGTAACCATCTGCACCGAAAAACTTGATGCCATTGTCCTCGACAGGATTATGTGAAGCAGAAATCATGACTCCGGCCTGAGCATTCATGACGCGCGTCAAATAAGCGACACCCGGCGTGCTGATAATCCCAAGAGTCATCACTTCGACACCTGTCGATAAAAGACCCGCGATAAGGGCACTTTCAAGCATATGCCCCGAAATACGCGTATCCCTGCCTACGAGTACTTGTGACTTCCCTTGTGATTCTTTTGTTAAAACATGTCCGCCGATTCTGCCTAATCTAAAAGCGAGCTCCGGTGTCAGTTCTCTATTTGCAACCCCGCGGACGCCATCTGTCCCGAAATACTTTGTCATTTCCATTCTCCCCTTCAATCCTGCACATTCAGTGAATGTCAGGCAAGTTCAATATGCATCTTTACTTCTTTATCTGAAACTATCCATTGTACATCTGGAGGGCCGTCCACGAAAACTTGGAGACTCTGTTCCCCTTCATCCTCTGTTTCTGACGCATCCACATAGACCGTGAAATCTGATTTCTTCAGTGTATCCAGTATATCCTGGTCGGCTGTCACAGTCAGGACAACCAGACCAGCCGCCGGTTTCTGAAATGAACTTATGAACTTTTCATCGAGTCCTTTTACCGTAACGGGAATATCTTTAAATTCCTTCGTAGCCACTTTCTCTTCCTCGACTGGCGGTTCCGGAGCGAGTACTTCCAACTCTGGATTGGTCACAGTTACGTCGACTTTTACTTTAATTTTATCCAACGACATCTTTGAAACGTCTTTAGGCTTTTTCAAATCGATTGCTATCGTCTCTTGTCCCTTCACTTCGGACACATCCACTTCGACGCTAAATTCTTTGATTTGCGCCAGCGCTTTCCGTGAACCAAATAATCTAATGGTTTTATCCGCAGTTGCGATGGAATTGACAGTAATCCCTTCAATAGGTTCGCCGCGCGATTTTAGAACAATTGGCACTTCTTTACTATATTCAGCAATGTCAACTTTGACATTTACCTGCTCAGGAACAATCGTCACATTCAGTTTTGTCAGATCTTTGTCCAACACACGAACCCTGGCCTGTTGTTCAAATGATTTGTCGATTTCCTTATCACCTGTTACGGAGGCTTTTACAAAACTGATCGATTCAATGACACTCTTAGCACCGGTCACTTCTATGGTTTCGGGATCGACGTCTATTTTAACGACATTGAAATTTTCAGCAAGCAAACGCTCATTCAGTTCAGGATCAACGCGGAATGATTGTGTAATTTTCTCTTCAATGACGACGTCAATTGTCGCAGGGTCAAACCGCACATCCAGCTTATCAGAAATATTTTCAGTTTGAACTTTAACAGTATGCTTGCCCATCGGTAAACTCGATAAATCAACCCGTAATGTAAAGTCCTTCAATAGTTTCGTTGTCTGAACAATATTTGCCGGGCCTTCAATGGTCATATTAACCGTTTCCGGAACCCCTGTTACGACAAGGTTTTCATTGTCATAATACACTTGTACGGGGAAATCTCGAATGATGTCCATTGTATCCCCAACGGCTTTGCTGCCGGATTTTTCCTCCGCCTGAACGGAGAAAAAAAGAATAATTGCAAGAAACAAGGCTGTAAAACGAAGAAACCATGGGCTATCCATAAACTTATCCATTTTTACGCCCCCATTTCCAAAGAGAGGTATTCTTATTACTTGGCGTTGATCCGAACCAGACTCTACGCAGCCGCACTTCGAACTCCTCCATGTTCAGGTTTCGATCTATATCTCCATCTACTGTAAGACTAACGGCACCCGTCTCTTCTGACACGATAATCGTTACCGCATCCGTTACCTCACTAATCCCAAGAGCGGCTCTATGCCGAGTACCAAGCTCTTTTGAGATGAACGGGCTCTCAGACAGCGGCAAGTAACAGCCTGCTGCCGCAATACGGTTACGTTGGATAATAACTGCACCGTCATGGAGTGGTGTGTTTGGAATGAAGATATTTATGAGAAGTTCAGACGTGATCATTGAATCCATACCGGTGCCTGTTTCAATATATTCACTTAAACCTGTTTCTTTTTCAAGTGAGATAAGTGCTCCGATACGGCGTTTTGCCATATAACTGACCGACTTTACAAATGCTTCAATCAGCCGATCGCGTTCTTCTTCTTCCTGCATCATTGTGCGGGCAAATAATCGTCCTCTGCCAACCTGTTCGAGTGCACGCCGCAGCTCGGGTTGGAAAATGATAATAATAGCCAGAAATCCAAATCTCAGAACTTGATCCATCATCCATAGCAACGTATTCAGGCCAAAAAACTCAGTTAGGACACGAGCAATGATAAGTACAAATATCCCTTTTAACAATTGAACCGCTTTCGTTCCTTTAATGATCGTAAACAATTTATAAAAAACAAACCAGACGAGAAGCACATCTATGATATTAATAAATGCCGCTACTGGACTGAAATCAATTAATTCTTGCCATTTGGGCATGTGCTTCGCCTACCTTCATAAACAGTTTCTTATGCGTACAGTATAGCATAACAGCACTGCACTGTCTTTTCTTACAACAGAAAAAAGAGCGCCTACTTACCGCTCGCAGCAGTAAGAACGGGTCGCCCTGTTTATTTCTCTTCTTGCTTATCATCATTTGAAGTTGAGAATATGTCCGTCGCTGTCTTTTTCATCTTATACCAGAGCCAGTCAAATGCTTTGTCAATTTCCTTGCTTTTCCCTGTCACAATTGCTGTCGAAGCCATATATTTGGATCCGTGGATAACTGTTACATCGCCATCCACTTCCCCTTCAATCCGAAGTTCGCCATTTTTAACTACAATATCCCCCTTCACAGTTTCACCTGCCGGGACGAGTACTGTCTGGCCTTCAACCACTAGATTCGGTTGTTTTGTCACCGAAAACTGTTGGTCATTTCCATAACTAGAAAAAAGCGTTGCACTCATCAGAATAAGAAACATAGCCGCTGCTGCAAAAAGTGGATGGGTGCGCAACCAGCGTTGAACGCCTGCTTGGGATTTCTCCTTTGGAAGACGCCCCATCACATTGGTCACAAAGCTGTCCGGCGCTTTTATTTTAGCGGCACTTCCTATAAAAGCTATGGACTCCGTTAGGCCATTCATAATTTCTTTGCACTCTTTACAGCTATCTAGATGTTCTTTCAATAGCCGCTCTTCGTCACGGCTGATATCGCCGTCTAAATACGCGTGCATATAGTGAACGATTTGTTCCGGACACGTATTCATGCTTATTCCCTCCTACATATTACCCATCTGTTTCCGAAGCGCTTCCCGCCCTCTATGGACACGGGTCTTTACGGTCCCTAGCGGTAATTCCAAAATGTCACCAATCTCTTGCAATGGCAATTCTTCGATATACCTTAAAATGATAACGGAACGATATTTGTCTGGAAGCCTGCCTATTTCATAGTGAATGCGTTCCTGCATTTCCATTCTTTCTACTTCCTCTTCCGGCAATTCGCCAGAAGCGGCAATTTGTGAGTACATGTTCAAACCATCTGTACCCGGCACATTCGCATCGAGATAATAATCGGGTTTCTTTTTCCGGATTCGGTCGATGCACAAGTTCGTCGCTATCCGAAACAACCATGTGGAAAACTTCCGCTTTTGGTCGAATGTATGGATATTAATATAGGCACGTACGAACGCTTCCTGAGCAATATCTTCCGCCTCTTGGGCATTGCCAAGCATCCTATAGCACACTTGATAGAGGCGATGCTGAAATAAGGTTACTACTTCTTCAAATGCATTTTGATCGCCTTTCAAGACTTCATTTATTCGTTTATTGATCAGATCATCCAATGTATTTCACCCTCCGCTCTATGCGGCTGTCCCTTCTATACGTTTGAAGGTGTCGACAGGTTTCATTTTTTTCATTAATTTTATTTTACCAGAGTTTGCTTGGCATTTCTTCATTATATTGTAAAAACAAGAAAAGTGTAAGACGCCTAGTGTCTAGTCACGAACCTGAATAGAAAAAGCCCACCTAAGTAACTAGATGAGCTTTCAAAAAATAGTTAAAGTAGTTTTTCTCCAAACAATGAACCCATTAAACCTACTGCTACATCAGCTGTTTTATTTTTCTCATCCAGAATCGGATTTACTTCAACAAACTCAGCCGACGTAATCAGGCCCGAATCTTCCAGCATTTCCATCGCAAGATGACTTTCCCTATAACTGATCCCGCCAGGCACCGGTGTTCCAACTCCAGGTGTATATAACGGATCAAGCCCATCGAGGTCAAGTGACAAGTGGACACCGTCAACTTCACGTAAACGCAAATAGGCAAGGGCGTCTTCCATAACTACCGTCATTCCATAGCGATCAATTTCATGCATCGTGAACACTTTGACGCCTTGTTCCTTGAGCAATAAACGCTCTTCGGGATCGACTGAACGAGCACCTATAATCACCACATTCTTCGGGTTAACTTTTTGCCCTTCACTATGTATATTGACAAGACTTTCATGTCCAAGCCCCACACTTACAGCAAGAGGCATACCATGAATATTACCGGACGGCGATGTCTCCGCTGTATTGAAATCTGCATGTGCATCATACCAGATGACACCAAGGTTTTTATATTTGTCCGACAGGCCGGCCAGAGTTCCGATTGCAATGCTATGATCTCCGCCTAACACAAGCGGGAATCTGCCTGCCTCAACAACTTCTGACACTTTCTTCGCAAGTTCCTTAGTCGCTTGAATGACTTCATCCAGATTCTTCAGATTAGAATCGCTATGTTTTTTAGGCTCCACAGCACTTACCTGGATATTCCCCTCATCCCTTACCCGATGACCTACAGATTCGATTCGTCCGACAGCACCTGCATATCGGATCGCACTTGGTCCCATATCTACCCCGCGACGGCTTTGCCCGAAATCTAGCGGTACCCCTATTAGTGAAATATTCAACTGTTCCATATCAAACTACCTCCCCTTATCTCCCTCCTATTGTAAGGCCTTCGCAAGGGTTGGCTCAACTCGACAGGTATCTGAATATTTATTCGTTACTAACAGTTTGCCTTAGGAACTCTTCACATGCATCAGGCGACAGTGGTTTACTATAGTAATACCCTTGCCCTTCCCGACAACCCACTTCTTTTAAAATATCGACTTGCTCTTCGTACTCTATGCCTTCAGCGATAACGTTCAGTCCCACTGTATCTGCTAATGTCACTATTGCCTGAACAATCGCCCGGCTATCTTCATTCTTGTGGATATCCTGTACAAAGGACATATCGATTTTCACTGTATCAGCCGGCAGTTCCTTAATATAACTAAAAGTACTATACCCTGTTCCAAAGTCATCGATCGACACCGAAATCCCCAAAGCTCTTATTTCACGAATTTTCTCCTGCATGTCTTCTCTGTCCGCAAATGCACTTTCCGTTAATTCTATTTCAATTAAATCTGTGGTGACACCTGTTTCGTCAAGAATCGTTTTAATCACATTTAAGATTGTCGGTTCCTCCAACTGGACTGCGGACATGTTAACAGCAATCCGAAAGGGACTGTACCCGCTATCTCGCCATCTTTTAGCCTGTTTACAGGATTCACGTAGTACCCATTCCCCGAGCGAGATAATAATTTTCGTCTCTTCTGCCACCGGAATGAATTTATCCGGCGGAATCCTACCGAGATCAGGATGATTCCAGCGGACTAGGGCTTCGACACCTGTCAATTCTTCTGTCATCAAGTTCATCTTAGGTTGATAGTCGAGATGGAAATGACCAAGATCCACGCTTTTCCGCAGCTCATTCTCCAGCAAAATCCGCTCCAATGTTTTAGACGCTGTTCCGTGCTGATACATTTCATATCCGCCGCCCCCATGTTCCCTGGCAGCAGAAAGTGCTTTTTCCGCTTTCATCGTCAGCTCCGAAGGCTTTTTCGCATGTTCGGGATATAAAGCAATGCCAAAACTCACCGATAGTACATGCGACTGTCCCATTACCTCAATCGGCACCCTTAAACTTTGCTGTACTTCCTGCGTTAGTTGTTCAGCATGTTCTGCATTTCGTATATTTTTCAGAAGAAAGGCAAACTCATCACCCGAAAGTCGGCCAATTGTATGTCCTTCCGTCAAAACCTTCTTCAGTCTTTTCGCAACAACAGACAAAATATAATCGCCCGCCTCATGACCAAGTGAGTCGTTCACATTACGTAGCCGATCAATATTAAGATAAACAAAGGCGAGATTCGTACCCTGCCTTTTCGCCTCACCCACTTCTTGTTCCAATAGTTTCCGGAACGAAGTCCGATTAGGCAAATTCGTCAATTGATCGTTATACGCAAGATCTCGAATCACTCGCTCCGACTCTTTACGGGAGGTAATATCATAACGGATGGAAATATATTGATATGGTATTCCTTTATCTGTTAAAAACGGAACAATTGTTGTATCGACCCAATAATAGGAACCATCTTTGGCTTTATTACGAATCTCCCCACGCCAAGTATGTCCCCGACCCATTGTCGCCCACATATCTTTAAAAAACTTTTTGGGATGAAAACCTGAATTAATAATCCGGTGATCAGCTCCTACTAATTCCTCTTTACTATACTGAGCTATTTTCGTGAATTGCTCATTTACATATACGATCTTTCCCATACGATCTGTAATTGCGACAATTGCAGATTGATCAAGTGCATAGGCCAAGTCTCTAAGCATCTTTTCCGGACTATGACTACCATCATGACGGATTAAATCATTTATCATTTTATTATCTTCATGCATAAAATCACTTCTTTTCCAAAGCGCTAAACTTTTTCATTACGTAGTAATGAAAATAGTTTTCCTTTACCTTCATTACTTAGTAATAAAAATAGTTTCCTTTTTTATCAAGGCTATCCGTTCCTTCAGTGTACAATAAATTTGTTCTTTCATGCCTCTATAAGCTTATTTTCAGACAGAAAAAAATCCTTTCCGCTTGCGCAGGAAGGATTTAGTAAAACTATTTGAAAATCACATGGTTTGGTAAAGCAAAAAAATGGCTGGGGTAGCTGGATTCGAACCAACGAGTGACGGAGTCAAAGTCCGTTGCCTTACCGCTTGGCTATACCCCAATAAGTAATTAGAATATTTTAAAGCTCATCTCAACACACGATACTAAAATCAAGGTGCACTCTTTTCAATTCTTTGCATAAAAAATTAATTTAAACTCTTTTCAATGCTTTGTATTGAAAAAGTTTTATTGGTGGTGGGGGGCAGATTCGAACTGCCGAACCCGAAGGAGCGGATTTACAGTCCGCCGCGTTTAGCCACTTCGCTACCCCACCAAGTTAAAATTTGTGAACTTATTTTAAATCTTAAGTTCAAGACAAACTATTTTCGTCACGCTTTGCGTGTCAAAAAAGTTCTAATGACCCCTACGGGATTCGAACCCGTGATACCGCCGTGAAAGGGCGGTGTCTTAACCGCTTGACCAAGGGGCCTCATTCTAAAGTTGCTCTGGAGCTTCCAACCGGATTCGAACCGGTGACCTCTTCCTTACCATGGAAGCACTCTACCTACTGAGCTATGGAAGCATATGGCTCCGCAGGTAGGACTCGAACCTACGACCGATCGGTTAACAGCCGATTGC
>DYWT01000007.1 GCA_020742515.1 Sporosarcina psychrophila | reverse complement strand
TGTATACGTCAAGTTGCCTACCTTGACCTTTAAATTAATCAAAAAAGCGTATAGGGCAACCAACTTTGGCTGTCCAATACGCTTTTTTTTAATAACTAACTTTCTAGATCAATAAATGACCTGATGACCGAAACTGAATTCATTCCAATTCTGAATTTCGTACGTAGGTCTTGCGGTAGTCGAGTTTTTCTTTTGCTGTGGATTAAACCAGCATGTATCGATTCCAAAATTATTCCCGCCTTGAATATCGGACGTAAGTGAATCCCCAATCATTAGAACTCGGGACTTATCCGTTATTTGCAATTTATTGAAGGTATAATCGAAAATCTCAATTTGAGGTTTTTGGAAACCTGTCTCTTCAGATGTAATAATAGCTTCGAATGAATTTTTCAAAATGGAACCAGCGATTCGGGCTAGTTGAACATCTTTGAAGCCATTCGTTAGTACTGCTAATCTGAAATCTGAAAGGTTACTAAGCATAGTTGTCACACCGTCTATGAGATGGACTTCTTTACTCAGATTTTCAAGATAGGTCTGGCTAAATACTTCTGGATTTATATCAAGGTCGTGTTGCATGAACAATCGCTTAAATCGTTCGGTTTTCAAATTTGTCAGTGTAATCTGGCCTTGTTCCAAATCATTCCAAAGTACCTTACTGATAGCGTTATAACTATCCCTGTAATCCGTTAATCCATTTGGAAATCCGCTTGATTGGAACGAATGAAAAAATGCGCGTCTTTCCGTTTCGCGAAAATCAAATAACGTATCATCTAAATCAAAAAGAAATACTTCATACAACACAAACATCTCCTTCTTTACAAACCAAATTGCTTATTGTGCTAATAGTATAGCATGGCTTGTCCTTGTATCATTTGCGTTATTTGCATCCCGGTAGCTGTATCAGCCTGCTAATTACTAGTAGTCATCAAAAAAAGTCGCGAGTGCAGAGGTAGCTCCGCACTTGCAACTTTTATATTTTTGGAAAAAACTTTCTTGCGCCTATAAATAGCCAAGTACATAAGATAAAGGGAAATGTTAATGCGGGAAGTCCTAATGGATTGAGAAGGAGCTCCAATCCTGCTGTGACCGGGACTGTCAAGGTTGCGGCTATTATTCCAGTCAGCGGAGTTTTTTCGGCTTTATTATCAAATACGAGACTGACGGCTATAATTGTCAAAACCGCATTGTAATTATACAAACCTAAATTCAAGGATTGTGTATCTACGCCAATAAAATATGCAGCCAGCCAGGAGACAAACGTGCCGATAATTGCATAGACACCAAATCGCCATCCTGCCAAGAAAAGCCCTATAAGTATGAATGATCCTGTCCATAGCGAGTCAATGACGAATACTTCACCGATTCCTTTTATCAGTCCAACTAATAAAGTCGGTGTCCCTTCGATCGGCAAATTCCATTGTGCTGGGGAGCTTGTAACAAAATCGGGGTTCATATATAGCTTATCGGTGCGATAAGCAACAAGCAACCCGATCCATGTAATAAAAACGAATGGTATCGTTAATACAGGGACTCCCCATTTAGCAAACCACTTCGAAAGTATTGCCATTGCTAAAGAAGCTAACGCAGCGGCAAGCAAAGCAAGAAACCAGCGCTTATCCCCAGATAAAAAAAGAATTGCAGTGATTCCGCTTAATACAGAATTGAAGCTATAGATCCCTGCACTTATCATCGTACGATCTCCACCGCAATATTTCGCTGTGATCGTTCCGACTAGAGCTGAAAGAAATGCCATAACACCAAGACTAGGGGAATGTAGCGTAATACCAATCAGAATAAGAAATCCCGAAACAGCATTTTCGACAAGTATAACTTGTGAAAAACCTTTTAAAGAAGCAGAAATAAGCTCATAAAGCTTATGGAATGGATTGGGAGTAGGATTTAGTTGCTGCATCTGGACACCTTCTCTGTAATATTTTGTAAGCAAGTTCTTGGCCAGTTTGCCAATAAAAAAAGTACCGACCAATTACTATTTAAGTATAGTACCACAAAAACAACTTTACTTATATAAAAAAAAGCGTACAATATTAAATTGGTAATAAAAATGAACACATTTAGGAGTGTCCAAATGAGATTATCGGAAAAAAATGTTTTGATTGGCACAGGGGTATTGTTTATAATAGTATTTGGACTGTTGAACATCGGCAACAAAAAGACTGCCGAGCAACTTGGAAATCAATCTAGTATTAAAATTGCTTCATCATCCTATAACGTGAATGACGGTAATTTAACATTGGAATTTGTAAAGCCGACCAAAGAATTTAAGTTTTCACGTATAACGGTAATCGATAGGAACAACAAGTATTTTACTGGAAAGTCCGAACGAAAAGAGGATTATATCATTTTTGACACATTTATTCCCGAACTAAGTGGTGGGGATATGTTAAAAATAATTATAGAAGAAGCTGTTTCAACAAAGGAATTAAAAATCGAATACAAAATTCCTAAGAGTATTATGACCTCTGCTTAAAAAAATGGAAGCATGCAAGAGGTTTTAGGTGCAATGTTCACATCTTCATTATAAGATTGTAAAAAACTATGACTGATTGTCTCCGCATATGGAGCAATCAGTTTTTGGTTGTCCAAATATAGGAATAGGTGAGGTAATGCAGGGAAATCTGATAGTTATCTCACCGTAATAGTATTGAGGTATTTGCATGTTTGCATACATTTATCTGTAGTACAGTGTCATACTTAGGAGTGGTACCAATTTACGAAAGGAAGGCATGCTGATGGTAAATAAATCAACCTTACAT
>DYWT01000006.1 GCA_020742515.1 Sporosarcina psychrophila | reverse complement strand
TTTCCGAGCTTTGTTGGACACTTCAATAAGTTCGTTGGAGACTTTCCAACGTTCGTTGGACAGTTTCCGAAATTCGTTGGACACTTCGATAGGTTCGTTGGAGACCGCCCCGTTTGTTGGACACTTTCCAGGATTGGTTGGAGACTCCCCCGCTGTCTTCAGAAATAAATCGAAGTTTAAAATAGTTTCCGTGATAGTAGGATTTAATTCAACATAGCTCGTACCCTTCATAAGTTGCCCACTATATAGCTGTGATCAGTAATAAAAAAAGGAAGGCTACCGAATGTTTATACGGTAATCTTCCTCTTTCACTTTATGCATTTGTGTTGTCTTCACCATCACTTCGAAGCATTGATCCGTATTTGACTGAACCTCTTTGGAATGTAAAACTTGTTATAAACGAGAGGGTATTTATCATTCACATAGACGCTTTCAATGATAAGATCACATTGTTCTCCGCCAAAAATTCGATATTTTTGTGAAGGTGAGTTACCTGCTGTCGAACGTTTGATATCTATCGTGGCATGCTTTGCAAGATCATACACTTCATCTTCCAAAACGCTTAGCACTTGCTTTTCGTCTTGTAAATCTAAGCCTAGTTCAGATACAGTTTCGATTGCCATGAATGTGAAAGCGTATGCGACCACTTTATCATCGCTTTTATACCAACGCTCTATAGCGACTACGGCGGACATTTTCCGCTGCAGCACTTGCCGGGTATAATCACTTTCCAAATCAAGCCGGAAATTCATCTCTACTTCATCAATCTTCTCGCTATGGCTTTTATAGATAGGATTTCCTAATGATTCTAAACCAGGTAGCACAGAGTCATTTTTAGATTTGGTGATAAAATTCCCTCTTCCATGGATATTTTTCACCAATCCATCATCTTGTAACAGTGCTAGAGACTGCCTTAATGTCATTCTGCTTACACCAAACATTTTTGCCAGTTCAGGTTCTGAAGGCAATTGACTCTCCGCAGGATATATACCGTCCATAATCATTTTAAATAATTTATCATATACCTTAATATAAAGTGGTTTTTTTAGGCTTTGTACGTTTTTACTTTGGTTCTCCACTTGATAGCTCACTCATTTCGCTGAACTTAATTAGTCTAATTTGGCTTTACGGGCAACTAATAACCAGTATACCATTAAAGAGACAAGTGAAATGAATGTAAGAATAAATAGGATGTTACTATAGAGACTTGCACTTCCCTCTCCTATAAAACCTAGCATACTCTGTTGCAACGATTTATTATCCATCATCGCAGCTACGTATGCAATTCCAATTGAAGCGGCGATATTCAAGCATAAGTTATAAAATCCGAGTGCCGCCCCCGACTGCTCCTTGGATATTGTACCGATCAACATATCTAGCATCGGTGCATACATAAGTGCAAATGAGCCGGAGAATAAAATCATAGAGAACACAAATACCCAAACGGATGTTTCAACAAACAGACCGCCAAGTAGCAGACTAATTGCAATCAATGAAATGGCAAGCGCGACACATTGTTTGCTTCCCAAAACTTTTGCAATTTTACCTGACATTGCACCGATTAGGGTTGCGATCAGATACGCTGGAATGAATAAGAGTGATATCTTGTCTAGTTTCAGACCATAGATTGACTCAATAAGAAATGGGAACAAGAAAATATAAGCGAGTTGTATAGTGTAAATGATAAATGCCACCGCGAACACAGCTAGCATCCGTTTATTTTTAAAGAACGAGATTCGGATAAACGCTTTACTACTTTTACTTATGAACAGCAAGAAGAAAACAAGCGCTAAAACGAATAGACCGAAATATAGCCAGCTAAACTTCGTTACATACAATATTAAAGTTGCGGCAACAGCGGCGATTAAGAATAATCCAATTACATCCACTCTGAAGCCTTTCGCTTTTTCCTTTGGAAGGTATTTTAAAATAAACGGCAATATTAGAAGCGTCAATAACGGAATGAGAAATAGCGTTGTCCAATTTAAATAAGTAGATACATATCCGCCGGTCAACGTCCCTATCACAAGTGCAATCGAATAGGCGCTTGTACTAAAACCTAAAAACATCTTCTGTTCTTCTTTAGGCATATTTTTTGCTACAAAAATGATGTACAACGTTTCAGTTGCAGCCAAACCAGCGGACTGTATAATCCTTGATAAAACAACGAGCGCAAATGAATGTTGGAGTATATAGCCCATCACTGAACCAACACAAATTAAAATGATCCCGCCCGTCAACAAAGTTCGTACGCTAATCGTATCTGAAAGAGTGGCATACACGACTGCTCCTATTCCAATTACAAGACCAGCCAACGTCACTTGCCAACTGACAGTCGTAGAAGAAAGACCAAAGTCATTGGCAAGATCAATAGAGATAATTTTAAATGAGTTATCGATGATTAATGAGAATACAAACAGAAGCAATAGTACAGGAACTGCTTTTTTACTATTGATTAACTGCGTATCACTTGAACCTTGGACTAACTTGGCCATTTCTACACTCCCCCACAAACTTCAAATTTTCCCGAGTAATTTTCATTGATCATTACTTCAATAATGCGTACAGGGAATGGATGTTCCCAGACTTACGCGAGTTCCAATGCAATTTCCATCATTTTTGTAAATGCGGTTTCTCTTTCTTTTGTCGTCGTTTGTTCATCCTTAAAGATTAAATCACTTACCGTTAAGATGCATAGTGCGTTAACACCGCCATGTGCAGCATTCATATATAGACCAGCAGCTTCCATTTCGGCAACAAGGATACCCATTTCACTCCATTTTCCTAGTGCGGTGGAGTCAGCATTGTAAAACATATCGCTTGAAAGAACATTTCCGATTTTAACAGCATAGCCTTTTTCATCTGCCACTTTCTTCGCTTTTTCTAGCAATGTAAATGAAGCAATATTGGAATAATGACCTGGTAAGTTGAACTGGCTCACATAATTAGAATCAGTTGACGCCCCCATAGCAAAAACAATGTCGTACAACTTCAAATCGTCTTGGATTGCTCCAGCGGAACCGATACGAATGAGATTCTTCACGCCGAAAACGTGAATGAGTTCCCAAGAGTAAAGGCTCATACTAGGTGTACCCATGCCTGTTCCCATGACTGAAATCCGCTTACCATTAAATGTACCTGTATAGCCCAACATGTTTCGTACTGAGTTGAACTGCACGACATCCTCCAAATAATTTTCCGCAATAAATTTCGCTCTTAATGGATCGCCTGGCAAAAGGATCGTCTCCGCAATCTCTACTCCGTTCGGTTGAATATGTGGTGTTTGTTTATATTCTGCTTTTGTCATTTTTTCATTCTCCTCTTTTCTTATGGTGTTTGTAATGGTGCTCGTTATTCACTTCGTATTGAGTTCAATTCGACAACAGCATGAAATGTATACGCTTTCATATGTTTTCAAAAAACAAGACAACTATGTATACTTGTCTAGTAAGTTGTCTTGTTTCTTTATGGGTCTATACTAGCACCTGATTTTTTATTTTACAAGCTAAATATTTCTTTCCCATTCGGATAGCTGACAAAAAAACAGGAAATCCAACGATGTATTGTCGAGGGACTTCCTGTTTTTGTGGGTTAGAATAGGTACCTTACGCGACATAATCCGACAAATATCAAAGGTGTTCTTCCACAACAGTAACAGCCTTTACTAGTACCCAAATACAGAGTAAGTTATCCTTAGCCAGGATCATTCTCTCTAAATTTGGAAGCCAATGAAAACGGAGGCAGCGAATGCTTATGAAATTGAGACTTGAATTAGTGTGAAATGCAAAACCAGTCATCCGTATGAATGACTGGCCTTAGTGTGTACTTACCAATTATCAGATTAGTTTCCGAATTGACTGGGTGACTGTCACCCAGTCAATTTAAAAAAACTTGGTCGCATTTGTATATTAATACGCTCGATTTCTATATATAGGAATCGACTAATCAAATGTCAGAATGGACCCCAATCAATTAAGACGCCTATGGCAACAAATATAATTCCCCATACTGTCCAAATTAGCAACAACGGTAAAATATAGCGGACCCATTTCGTCCAAGCTATACCTGCAATCGCCAAGTTCGCCATTAGGATACCGGAAGTTGGAGTGATGACATTCGTGAATCCGTCACCCATCTTATATGCTTGGACGGCAACTTGTCTTGGAATTTCCATCAAATCAGCCAATGGAGTCATAATTGGCATAACAATTACAGCCTGACCACTCCCTGACGATACCAAGATGTTAAACAGTTCATTGGCAATAAACATCACGATTGCTCCACTAACGCTGGAGAATGGTGTCATAATGTTGGCCATCCCCTGGACAATAGTATCCAGTATTCTACCATCTTCCAGTACGACAACAATCGATCGTGCCATCCCAATAATGAGTGCCCCATAAACGAGCCCTTTCGCACCATTAAAGAACTCACTGACTAGACGGTTTGGTGTAATCTTGGCAATAATTGCAGTACCGACCGCAATGATTAAGAAAATAGCTGCCATTTCATTCAATGACCATTTGTATTGGAATACCCCGAATACATAAATACCGATTCCAACGATAAGCCACGCAAGGACCAGTTTATGCAAGCCTGTCATTGCTAAAGGTGTCGCATCATCTTTTTGGTCATCGTTTTTTGGAAATGGATTGTCACCAAGAATACTTTTTGAAGGATCCTTTTGAATTTTTTTCGTGTAATAGGCTATGTATAAAATCGTCGATAGCAGAATGGTTATGTAAATAACGATTCTATAGCCGATTCCTGAGAATAATGGCAATTGGGCAATCTGTTGAGCAGTGCCAGTGGTAAGTGGATCTAGGAAAGCCGTACCGAAACCAGCATAGGCGCCAAGGTAAATAATCGATACACCTACAATAGCATCCAGTTTCATTGAACGCGCCAATATTAGTCCGATTGGAATAAATGCAATCACCGCATTTACCACAATCCCGAGTGCGCCAAATATAGAGAAAAGGACACATACAACTGTAATTAAAAGAATTTCCTTGTTCTTAGTTTTTTCAATCGTTCTGAAAATAAGAGCATCGATTGCACCTGTGGATTCAATCACCGCAAAAGAACCTCCGATGATGAGCACTAAGAAGATGAGCGGCGCAGATTGGATCATCCCTTCTTGAATCGCTAGGAAGACATCTATCAGCGATGCGGGCGATGAGTCGATTTGAGTATAACTATCAGGGACAACGATGGTGATTCCATCCGTTTCTTCTCGGGAGAATTCCCCCGCTGGGATAATGTACGTCAATACCGCCATGAGCACTAAAATTCCAAACAAAATAACATATGCATCAGGAATGCCGATTTTATTTTTCCTTTTTTTCATTTCCCCAACTCACTCCTTCGCTAAAATATTCCAACTAGTCTGTTGACTCTTTTAACAATAAATCATATAATTCATTTTAGCAACAATAATTCAAATAAATTATTATAGGGAGCGAGTATGACCTATTACGACCTTACAAAACGCGCATTCGAACATTTAACACCAGGCTTGAAAAAAGTTGCAGAAACTTTGTTATCAAATCCCGTCATGTTTGCAACACATCCTGCAAAGAAAGTTGCAAAAATCATCGATGTAAGTGAAACGATGGTAATTCGATTCTCCAAGGCTATCGGTTTCGAGGGCTACAGCGAATTACAATTATGCATTCGCAATTCTTTGTTATCCGTCAATCCGATTGAACAGCAAGCGGAAGAAAAAGAAATGAATTCGTTCGAGCGGACGATGACTAGTGATAGCCAAAACATCAGTCAAGCAGCTCAATACATCGATTGGGAAACTGCTGAAACCATTGTCAACCAACTCGTTGAAGCTAAATCCATCCACATCATCGGTTATTACCAATCATTTTCCTATGCACACTGGTTCACTAACCTTCTAAATGATCTCCTTGGAAATGCTTCCTTGTATAGAGCTGAAACAGATGTGGGGATTAAGGCGGCCGGTAAGGAACACTGCGTAGTCATCTTTTCTTATTACAGGTATTCCCTTGAAACGATCCGCTTGGCGGAAGAGGCAAAGGAAAACGGGAACACAATCATCCTAATTACAGACTCGCAACTATCTCCGATTACCGAGTATGGTGATCATGTACTTACAATCCAAATTGCGAAAAAGTCGATACTTGAAAAGGGGCCAGTCACGTTTTCTGTATTAAATTCCCTTCTCTTGCATATCGCAAAAAAAATCGGACAACTTGAATTCGTCAATCCGGCAGAAAAATATTATATCAAGTGAAAGGGGTTAACAATTTGACACATCAATTTGAAGATCTTATATACAAGACATTCGATCACTTACATGCAAATCCAGAATTGAGTTGGGAAGAAACGGAGACGACAACCTATATCAAAAACCTTCTTGAAGAGAATGGTTGTACAACAAAAACGTTTGGCGACTGCACAGGGGTCATCGGAGATATCGGGAATTTCAATGGAGACGTGCCTGTTATTGCTATTCGAGCTGATATGGATGCCCTGTTCCAGGAAGTGAACGGAAAAATGCAAGCAAACCATTCATGTGGTCATGATGCGCATATGACAATGGTGCTAGGTGTCCTCTGGAAGCTGAAAGAAATGCCGGACATCACGAAAAACCTTGGTATTCGCTTTATCTTTCAGCCTGCTGAAGAAGTGGGCGCGGGCGCATTAAAGTTAGTGGAGCATGGGGTTGTCGATAACGTTGACTTCTATTATGGAATCCACCTGCGTCCTTTCCAAGAGACAGCAAATGGTATGGCCTCCCCAGCAATCATCCATGGAGCCACGGGTTCGATCGAACTTGAAATAAAAGGCGATGACGCACATGGCGCACGGCCACACTTGACTCATAATGCCGTGGAAATCGGTACCTATCTGGTCAATGCATTCCATACAATCCACCTTGACCCGAATATCGCTCACTCTGCAAAGGTGACACGCTTCCTTGCCGGTGGACGGAACACGAATATTATTCCTGGCTCCGCTTCCCTAGCCATCGATTTACGTGCTCAGACAAATCACTTAAAAGACCTTCTGCACACCCGAATTCACGAAATCATTCATTCCGCACGTCAGCTATTCAACGTGGATATCATGGTCACCGCCGATTATGGGATAGCCGCTGCTGAAGTACATCCCGATGCACAGGAAGTCGCTAAGCAGGCGATTGAAAACATACTGGGAAAAGAGAATACGGAGGCACCGATCATCACTCCGGGAGGAGATGACTTCCACTTTTACACAATCAAAAAGCCCCATTTGAAAGCAACGATGGTCGGTCTCGGTTGTGGGCTAACACCTGGTCTTCATCATCCCAATATGACGTTCGATCGAAAAGCGCTTTTCAACGGCATTGAAATACTTACAGAAATCATTCGATTGCATAGCAAAGGGGAGAAGATAGGATGAAATCATTGACTATCAAAGAGGTTGTTTTACACCATATCAACGTTTCCATGGTTGCACCCTTTACGACCAGTTTCGGTACGATGCAAACGAAGGATGTCTGTCTTGTGGAAGTTATCGATGAATCAGGTGTTTCCGGCTGGGGTGAAACTGTAACGAGCAATGAACCTTACTATAATGAAGAAACGACATTCACGACTGTCTATATATTGAAGGACTTCTTAATACCAAGGATTATCCACAAGCAAATTGACCACCCTTCCGAAGTTCACGGCATGTTAACATTTGTAAGAAGGAACAATATCGCAAAAGCCGCATTGGAAACTGCAATTTGGGATGCATTCGCCAAGAAGAACGGAAAATCAGTTGCAGATATTCTTGGAGGTATGAAACGCGAAATCGAGGTCGGCAAAAGCATCGGAATCCAAGATACCCCAGCCCACTTGGTCGATAAAGTAGGTCAATTCGTAAAAGAAGGCTTCAAGCGAATTAAAATAAAAATCGGTCCTGGAAAGGATCTGGACTATGTTGCTGCCGTCCGCTCCAAGTACCCGGATATCCTGTTGATGGCTGATGCGAACTCCGCTTATACACTCGAAGATCTTGATCATCTAAAAAAGCTTGACCTCTACAACCTGATGATGATTGAACAACCGTTGGCACACGATGATATCATCGATCACGCTAAACTCCAAAAAGCCTTGGAAACGCCGATCTGCCTCGATGAAAGCATCCACTCGCTTGAAGATGCGCGAAAAGCAATTGAACTTGGAAGCTGCCGCATCATCAACATCAAAATTGGTCGTGTCGGAGGCTTGCAGGAATCGCTGCTAATTCATGATCTATGCAAAGAGAACAACATTCCCGTATGGTGTGGCGGCATGCTGGAAACCGGTATCGGACGTGCGCATAACATCCAAATGACAACGCTGTCGAACTTCACCATGCCAGGTGATACCGCGCCCTCTTCACATTATTGGAAAGAAGATCTGGTCACGCCCGAAATCACCATGGAATCCGGCATCATCAAAGTTCCCGGCGGCACTGGGATTGGCTATGAAATCGACCCTGACAAACTGGAAAAAGTCCGCATTTCCACAGAACGGATTACAACGTCTGAATCCGCTCATCCAATTCCTCATTGACCTATTTAAAGAATTATTGGAGCGCATCCCTTCACAAGGACTTTGTAAGCAAGTAAATGAATCGTTACTTTCATCTGCCAAAATTCAAATAATGTTGTAGCTGAATTTAAAAAAGCATAGGCAAATTGCCTATGCTTTTTTGAGTAGATTGTATTGAAGAATCATTTGTAATTGTAAGTACTTTATTAAAGCGAGATGGAAATATACTTAACTTCTAAAAATTCATCTATACCATAATGCCCGCCTTCACGACCTAAACCGCTTTCTTTAAAGCCTCCAAAGGGCGCTTGGGCAGTAGAAGGAGCACCGTCATTTAATCCTATAATGCCAAATTCTAATTGTTCGCATATGCGAATTGCACCGCCCAAGTTTTCAGTGAATACATAAGCTGCTAATCCGTAAGGTGTACTATTGGCTCTTTTAATAACTTCTTCTTCATCACGAAATACGGCGATAGATGCCACAGGGCCAAAAACTTCTTCTTTCATACAGACCATTTCATCATTGACATCGGCTATAATAGTGGGTTCTATAAAAAAACCTTTTTCATTTCTCGGAATGTCTCCTCCTAACAGAACTCTTCCACCTTTAGCTTTTGCATCCTCAATTAATCTTTGTACTTTCTCGACAGCACTACGATTTATAAGAGGTCCTATCTCAGTGGTTCGATCAATCCCTTCCCCTACTTTTAACCTCCTCACAGCATCAATTAATTTTTCTGTGAAAGTTTGAATTAGCGATTCATGAACATAAATTCGATTCGTGCAGACACAAGTTTGTCCAGCGTTGCGAAACTTAGAGTTAACAATTCCATTAATAGTTTTAGTTAGGTCTGCATCGCCCATAACTATGAAAGGTGCATTCCCTCCCAATTCCAATGAGACTAGTTTAACTGTCTCTGCGGCTCCACGCATTAATTTTTTACCTACCTCGGTGGAGCCTGTAAAAGTAATTTTTCTTACTCGTTCATCTTTCATCCAGGCATCTACAATTTCTTGCGGGTCACCCGTTACTACATTTATCACACCAGCCGGAATACCTGCTTTTTCCGCCAGCTCCGCTAATTTAAAGGCTGTTAACGGAGTTGATTCTGCGGGTTTGATCACAACCGTACATCCCGCCGCTAAAGCAGGAGATACTTTACGGGTAATCATAGCTGCTGGAAAATTCCAAGGTGTAATTGCGGCAACTACCCCTACTGGTTGTTTTTGAACTACTATTCTTTTGTTTTCACTAGAAGAAGGTATGGTTTCTCCATAAACCCTCTTCCCTTCTTCTGCATACCAATTAATAAAACTATTTGCATATAAAACTTCGTTAAGTGCTTCTTTAAAGGGTTTCCCTTGTTCCAAAGTAATTAGCTCAGCGATTGCCTCAGCCTCTTTTTCTACTAAAAGAAACCAGTTTGTTAACAACTTACTGCGTCTGTCCGCAGTAAGTCTTGACCATGTTCCGAATGCATTATAAGCAGCCTCTACAGCATTGTCAGCTTCTATTTTTCCGCCTTTCGGGATATGAGCTATAACTTCTTCATTCGCAGGATTTATTACTTCAATTTGAGGTAGATCATTTCCTATCCAACCACCATTTATATACATGCTGCATTTCTTCACAGAAAACACCTCATTCATTTTACTCCATAAAATATCAATCACTTATACTAATGCTGTTGTACGCTTTACTTTTGTACTACAATAGAGTTATTACTATTTTCAGTATAATTAGAGAGGAAGGGTGTCAATAATGGAAATTCGTCATCTTAAGTCATTTAAAACAATTGTTGAATTAGGAGGATTCGGACGAGCCGCTGATCACCTAGGTTATGCTCAATCCTCTATCACTGCACATATACAAGCTATTGAAGATGCGCTAGATTCCCCCTTATTTAATAGGTTAGGGAGAAAGCTGGTTCTTACAGAAACCGGCGAAAAATTTTTACCGCACGCTACAGAGATATTAAGAATTTATGAGTTATCAACTGAAAATCCAAGCACAAAAGACCTTCCTGCTGGACGTGTTACCATAGGTTCTCCGGAATCTTTGACTGTATATCAACTTCTACCCATCATCAAAGAATATAATCGACTTTATCCAGAAGTGGAAATCTCTTTAAAAGCAGCAAATGGAGATAAGTTGTGTGATTATCTGAGAAGCGGAGAAATCGATGTCGCAATTCTATTAGAAAATACGAGCAGTAATCATTCTGACTTAATCATAGAAACTTTAACTTACGAACCTATGACACTAATTAAGCCACCGCTTACCACCTCTAATGAGCAATCTGATCACACTGTATTATTCACACAAATAGGTTGCAGTTACCGGACCACTTTCGAAAAATACTTAACCGAAAATAATATCCCTATAAAGTCTGTTCTTGAATTTAGTAGTATAGAAGCTATTAAACAGTTAGTAATGAATGGGATAGGTATATCTCTTTTACCTACGATTACTGTTAGCTCAGAAGTCAAAGAAGGTAAATTAAGCGGTATTCATCTAGACAACAGGGTCATTACCACTTTATTGGCTTATCACAAAAATAAGTGGGTTTCTCCAGCTTTACGAGTATTTATAAATTTGTTAAAAGAACATAGCAAAGAACTTCCAAGTAAAGTGTAAGCTAACTAGCAAATCGTTTTCAATTGACTTAATTTTGATTTGCTAAAGAAATCACTGTTCGTAGTAAAACATTTGTTACTTTTTCTATATCCTCAATGGAAGTATACTCTTCTTCACAGTGACTCAATCCATCCTTACTTGGACAAAAAATCATTGCCGTTTTTGTAATATCTGTCATAAATTTAGCATCATGCAATGCGGGGGCAGTAATATATTGGTGGGAGTAACCATTAGATTCAACTGCCTCCTCAATCGATTTCATAATCTCCTTTGAAAAGTAGGTCCCATTAGCATCCCATGTTTCTTCAAAATCAATCTCTACTTTACGTTTTATAGAGACTTCGTTTATTTTTTCCTTTATTAGACGAATTGCTTGATCTTTTATAGCGTTGTCAATATGACGTGCATCAAAAGTAAATTCTACGAATTCCGTAGTGATACTCTCAACGGAAGGAGTAACATCGAAAACTCCTATGGATGTTGATAGATCTTCAAATTGTTTGGCTACCTCGTCAATTGTCAGCACAATTTCTGAAGCAGCTAATAAAGCTTCTTTCCGATGACTATTAGGAAAAGCACTGTGACTCGATTTCCCTTTAATTTGAACACGATGTCTTTTCGTCCCTTTTACACCTTGAACAATCCCTATGTCTTTTTGATTTTCTTCCAAGAATGGTCCTTGTTCAATATGCGTTTCAATAAAATAGTCCACATTAGAAGAACGATTCTTAATGTCCCCCAAATACCCACTATCAATCAAACTTTGTTCGAACGAAATGCCATCTTTATCTTTAAGTTTATAGATTATTTCCTTGTCATAGTTTCCTGTAATCACTCCAGAACCTTGCATTGGAGGTGTAAAACGCTCTCCTTCCTCATTTGTAAAATTAACAATTTCGATAGGTCTATCGGTTTCAATATTAAGATCATTAAGTGTGCGTATCACTTCTAAAGAAGATAAAACCCCTAAAATACCGTCAAAACGTCCCCCTTTTGGTAACGTATCTAGATGGGAGCCTATCATTACAGCGCCTGCTTCTTTTTTCTTTCCTTCTCTCCGTCCATAAATATTACCAAGATCATCAATTTTAACTGCCAGTCCCGCTTCCTCAAGCCACTCTACGAAAACATCTCTTATTTTAACGTCTTCTTTTGTTAAAGCTAACCGAGTTAAACCGCCTTTTTCTGTAGTGCCAATACTAGAGCTAACGTCAAATGTTGATTGTAATCGAGTGATATTAATTGTCGGTTTCATTTTCGTCTCATGCATATTTTTATCCGTCCTTCCTATTTATAACTATTTTTAAGAAACTATGACCTTATAAGTGTATAAACAAAAACTAGTACAAGCGCGGCTGCTGTTGCGACAATGCCAAATATGATCATCCTTTTTAAATCTTTTGAACGTGCGATTCCCATTGCGCCTAACGTATCTCCAACGGGATACAAATACTCAGTCATTTGAGATCCTACTAACAGTACCATCACCCATACCGTCATTGGGATGGACATTTCACTGATAACACCATGGAACATTTCATTTAAAATCGTCATTTGTGCAACAGAAGCACCTGGAATCCCTGCTACTCCCAATATTGTAATCATGTTTAACAGTGCTGTTTTCCCTCCACTTTCTACTAGAGGCATTAACAGATTTGCCAATGCTTCAAATCCACCAAGCTTTTCAATATAATAAATAAATGGTGTAAATAAAACAAACTGGAAGAATAACCATACTAAAGGTTTGGCGCCTTCAAAAAACGTCTCAACAATCTCATTTAGCGATAATCTTCCTGCCAACCCTGTGGTAATGGATGTTATTAAGATAATCATAATTGCAAAGGTTGAGCCCCCTTCTATAATAACCCCATAAAAAATGAGACTTAGAAGCGTTATTACAAAAGTCCATGTTGCTTGAGTGGCTCTTTTTCTTTTCACTTTCCGTTCTTCATCCGAACTATCATTCTCTTCATTATTAAGCTCAATAATATCATTCGAAGAGTATGGTTGTTCCAGCATGGTTTTTGCCAATACTTTTTTTGAGTAAAAGAAAGTAACAATCCAAACAATCACAGCTAGGGGTATGCTTGCAGAAAATAAAACCTGTGTATAAGAAAGCCCTGTGAGTTCCATTAACGTAACCATCGGTGGAGTAAAAGGACCCAAGAAAAGGCCAGTTGTACCTGCTCCTTGAAAAATGATTGCTACCACACTTGGAGATAATCCAGCTGCAGCAACAATTGGTATGATTACAGGGGCTAACACAGCATTGGCTCCAGCCAAAGTGCCTAGAAGACCGCTCAGTAAAGTTGAGCAAATCATTGTGCCTATAATAGCTTTTGTTGGTGTATTGACCTTTACTTTCACCATGATAAAACGGACAAGATTTGCTGCTGCGCCTGTTTTTTCTGTAATCTTTCCTAAACCTGCTCCCGCTAAGATAATTAACCCAATGTAACCCAGAAAAGAACTTAAGCCATCTCGAATGGAACTTCCTACTCCGACTAGACTTTCACCACTCATAATGGCACCCACTACAATTGCTATCGAAATAGCTACAACTGGATGCCGATTTCTAAATGCTAGAAATACAAAAATAATTAGTGGAAGCAACCCCCATAATGTTGGTGCTTGAAACATAGTACCCCTCCCGATATTGTTGGCATCTGTCTAAGAATTAGTTACCTCGGCTTAACTTCCTGCTAGTTTTAGCACTGCATGTAATAATACATTTGCTCCTCTTTCGATATCTTTCCACTCTGTTTTTTCACTTGGCGAATGACTAATTCCTCCAACGCTAGGGACAAAAATCATTGCAGTTGGGCACAGATTATTCATATACGTTGAGATATGGCCTGCTCCACTAATCATCCGTTTCGAAGAATATCCCAATTCATCTGCTGATTCATTCAATGTATCAATTACTTTTCCAGAAAAAGAAACAGGACTAAATGTTTTTAATTCCTTTATTTTATAATTTACGCCATCACTTTCAGCTATCATCTTTATGCATTTTTTTATCATTTGCACGCCATCTTTTTGTTTCTGAGAATCCTCGTCCCTTATATCAATAGTGAATTTCACTTTCCCTGGAATAGCATTAACCAATCCCGGTTTTACGTCCACAGTTCCTACAGTAATGATAAACCTCTCACTAACTGCTGAAGCTAATTCTTTAATTTCCGCTATCATTTTTACCGTACTAGACAACGCATCTTTTCTGAGGTGCATCGGCGTAGGTCCAGATGTATTTGTTTCTCCAGTAATCGTGACCTCTAACCATGTAAAACCCAAAATTCCTTCTACAATTCCAATCGACATTTTTTCGCTATCCAAAATAGGACCTTGTTCGATATGTAGCTCTATAAAGGCTTCGGCTGTTTTTAAACGATTTTCCTTATCTCCCAGATAACCAATCGACTCCAGTTCATGTAAAAAAGTCTTCCCATCCTCATCTTTTTCAGTGTAAATAGTGTTTGGATTATAATCGTTTGATAATACGCCACTTCCTCCCATTAATGACGCAAATCTAACCCCTTCTTCATTCGTAAAATTAGCAACTTCAATAGGTCTCTTTGTAATAATCGAGAGATCAGAAAGTGAATGAATAACTTCTAATCCTGAAATAATCCCTAAAACTCCATCATATTTACCGCCATCTTCTATGGAATCTAAATGGGAACCGATTACAATAGGAGCAGCATTTTTATCAAGTCCCTCTCTCCTCCCGTAAATATTTCCAACATCGTCCACGCGGACTTCTAAATCGGCGTCCCTTAACCATTCTATAAAGAGATCTCTTGCTTCTTTGTCAGATGAAGATAAAGAGAGACGGGAAATGCCACCACTTTTTGTTTCACCGACCTTTGCCATCTTTTTAAAAAAGTTTTGCAGTCGGTAAGAATTTATTTTCATAGTTTCCTCCTTCCAATTGGTTGACTTGATTATAAACTTATTCAGTCAATTCTGTAAAATTGAAATATTTGAATGCTAGTTTCATTAATACCGATGGGTGGGAGTTGAAAAGTAAGATTACATAAAAATGTAATTTACTAAACAAAAAACAGCTGATCGGTTTTAACCGTAAAGAAATAGCCTCTTGATCGATTATTACTCGATCAAGAGGCTATTAATTGTGCAAGGTCATTAATTTACATAGATTTCTTTATTAAATACAGCTTCGGTCCCTTGGTAGTTTTGAACAGGTGAACGATTGTCACGTACAAGTTTCACTTTTAAACTCGAAATATACTTAGAATCCAAATTGACTGTAACAGAGTTGGTTTCATTGTAGTGATATTCTTTATAATCTACGACTTCGACGACTGTATCTAGCCCCGCATCATATTTTCCATTACTATTAGTATCCAAGTAAATTATGTCACTATAGGTATTATTATTGACTGGGTGACTGTTACCCAGTCAATTAATACCTAGCATAAAAATCGTCTGATTGGTAGGTTATAACTTTTTAAAATTACTTTTGCAACTTCACATACTTACTAGAGACATATGCAGTTTTGCCTTTGTAAGTAACTTTATACCACCCTTTTTCTTTCCCTAAAATCGTCAACTCGCTATTCTTTGATACGGCTCCAACTACTTTCCCGTTGTTTGCTGGGTGAGTGCGTACATATAAGCTATATGCAGTAACGTTTCCTTTACTGACTACGGGTTTTGTTATTATTGGTTTTGAGACTTCAGGTTTAGTTTTATCCGGTGTCGGTTTACTTGGAGTAACGGGTTTTTCTTTTCCGTCATTTCCATCAGATGCAGGACTTTTCAATGCCTGTACTAATTGTTGATAAAGTTCGCCCGTTGTTTTCACTTTGGAGAACTGACTATCGCTCACCTTAGCTTTCATGGCTAAAGCTTTTATCTCTTCACTAGTTACGACATCATTTACATTGATAGATGCAACATTGGTGTATTTTCCATCTTTCGTTGTCGGTACTTCTAAAATGCCTTTATTGACAAGTTCGGCAACTGCTTTATAGTCTGGTGATTTTGTATCTGCATTAATAATCTTCCAATTACTTTGATGAACAGGTGTGTATTCGCCATTCATCTCTTCTTTTAAATATCTAATTGCTAGATTCCGGATGGTACCGCCAGTTTCTCCATAAGCACTTTCATCTTTAGAGGACCAAAGCATATTAAATTTACGTCCTTCCAATGCCTGCCCTTTTGAGAGAAGGAAGTCCATTCTGTAGGCGTTCATGCCTAATTTAAGTTCATCCTCCATTGTGATCGGGGTCTCGTCCAATCTACGTAGATTTTTAATTCGGTCTCCAGGTTTCTTAGACAAATCGATATCATACTTGATGTTACCAAAAAAGTCATTTGTACTGTATTTTGATGAACGACGTGTTTCAACAAAACTAATTGTTACATCCCCTGGGCGTGTGCTATTGAAGTAACCGACTGCCCATTCCATGTAATCCTTCAGATCTTTACCTCTCACTTCATACACAGATACTTCTCCGCCTGCAAACTGATAATTATAGGCAATGTCTTTTTTCTTGATAGGTCCAATATCTAGGAAAGCTTTATCATTATCAATTTGATGCGCCACAACGTCAGCTTTACTGTAGTGAAGCATCACTTCATGGAAAAAGTCTGACAACGGCGTCTCCTGAATTTGAACCGCAGGAATTCCTTTGATTTCATCTTTCGGTACAAGGTTTGTACCTTTTAATTGTCCAACAACAATATTCGCATCCGCACGAGCAAACGCATGAAACGACTCCAATTGGCTTTCCAGCTCACTGTCCGATTCAACAATCGTTCCATCAGCTGATTTAACTGGAATTGCTTTTGCATCTTTATCTTTCAGTACAAACTTTTCGCCCTCACGATTGAATGTCAAATCTATTTGAGAGATATGTGTACCGTATTTATTAGGTTCTGTAATCAAAACCCCATTTACGACTTCTTTTTCAATCAGTATATGATTATGGCCCCCAAAAATGGCAGCTAGCTCAGGTACCGCGTTTGCAACATCACGTACGCCTGTTCCAGGAATCCCATTTTCATTTTCTAGACCCATATGCATGATACCAATCATGACATCTACTTTTCCTTCTAACTCTTTAACTACCTTTTTCGTCTCTTCAACTGGATTGTTAACAACCAATCCTTCTAAGTGATCAGTACCTTTTTCAAACTCAACGATTAATGGAGTGACCATACCGATAATCGCAATTTTAACGCCTTCTTTTTCAATAATCGTATAAGCTGGCAAAAACCGTTCGCCATTCTCTTTGTATACATTCCCCGCCAATTTCGTACCTTTGTACTGACTGGATACCTTATCTAATGTATCCAATCCAAAATTGAACTCATGATTACCATAAGACCATGCATCATAATCCATTTCATTTAAAGCTTTCATTAAAGGTGATTCAGGCTGATCATTAAACAGTTCCGCGGAATTATCCTGAATCATATCACCATTATCCAAAAGGATTGTATTTGGATTCTGATCGCGAACATCTTTAATAATTGTAAACAATTGCGTTAAGCTTCCGCTTAGGTTTGATCCGTCCACTGCATAATCCCAAGGCATGAAACGACCATGTATATCCGATGTTGCTAGGAGCGTTATATTAATCTCCTTTTCTTCCGCATTTACAGTAGTCTGCATGGAAAATGCTCCAGTACCTAGAATCAGCACCACTGCTAAAAAAGTTGGTAACCATTTTTTCAACTTGAATGTTTTCATGAATACTCCCCTTATCTTTCAACTTTTTAGAAAAATCTTAATTAGTATAACATTTACTT
>DYWT01000005.1 GCA_020742515.1 Sporosarcina psychrophila | reverse complement strand
CGGTCGGCCCAGTAGGTCCAGTTATTCCGTTAGCCCCGGTCGGTCCAGTAGGTCCAGTTATTCCAGTGGCCCCGGTCGGCCCAGTAGGTCCAGTTATTCCGTTAGCCCCGGTCGGTCCAGTAGGTCCAGTTATTCCAGTAACCCCGGTCGGTCCAGTGGGCCCAGTTATTCCGTTAGCCCCGGTTGGTCCAGTGGGTCCAGTTATTCCGTTAGCTCCAGTAGGTCCAGTGGGGCCAATTACTCCATTAGCTCCGGTCGGCCCAACAGGTCCAGTGGGTCCCGTAGCTCCAGTCGGTCCAATGGGTCCTCTGTCTCCTTTGCAGCATCTTCTACATGTTTTTTGGCAAGAGCAACAGTCGCTTTTGCATTTATTACATCCATGACCAATATCGTCGTAAAATTTCATATTTTCACCGCCTTTCTCTAACATCCTATTCAAGCAATGAATTGAGGGACGGGCATCGAACCACGTGTCTTAAATAACTTTTAAATAAATGTAAAATTTGAATCGTGGAATTTCCCTCGTAATTGTTCAAAGAAAAAGACCTGAAGAAGATAATGCTAAAGTACTTGTTATTCACAATAGATAAGAAAAGAGCTATAAACCACAATGGTTTTAGCACTTTTTTTACGCTCTATCTAATACATCCCAATAACGTTGTGGTAACAAGGAATTATGAGTAGTACAGATGTTTCCAATGTAGAGAATGGGATGAAAAAAATCAACACATTTGCCAAGGCAAATAAATTGCAAGGGACTCGAAAAAGGATTATTGTTTAGACATTAAAGTATATTGAAATGGAGTGGTCATAGTGGGTAGATTACAAGACAAAGTTGCATTTGTAACAGGCGGAGCATCAGGTATGGGTGAAATGATGGTCAAGCTGTTCACAGCTGAAGGAGCAACTGTTATTGCAGCAGATATTAATGAAGCTGCACTTGAAGAAAAATGGGGCAGCAATGAAAAAGTAATGACGGTTAAATTGAACGTCACTTCCGATGAAGAGTGGGAAGCAGCGGTTGTTAAAGTGGTTGACAAGCTTGGGAAAATTGATATTTTAGTAAACAACGCGGGTATTTCGACGGAAAAAGGGTTGAATGAGATCACAATTGAAGACTGGCGCAAACTATCGGATATCAATGGATTTGGCCCATTCCTCGGCATGAAACATGTACTTCCGTATATGAAAGAAGCAGCTAAAGGATCAATCGTCAATATCTCTTCCTATACAGCACTTATCGGAATGGGCTTAAATCCTTATTCTGCATCAAAAGGAGCGGTTCGTGCAATTTCACGTGCGGCTGCAGCAGATTTTGGACAATATGGAATCCGGGTCAATACTGTATTCCCGGGAGTCATTGAAACACCGATGACAAAAGTTCTCGAATCTTCACAAGAGATGGTGGCTTCACTTGTGAAAATGACACCGCTTGCTCGTCTAGGACAACCTGAAGACGTTTCGAATGCGGTACTTTTCTTGGCATCGGACGAAGCAGCTTATATAACAGGCGCGGAACTTGTGATTGATGGCGGCTTCTCAGCACGGTAATCGATAGTCCCAGAATAATGTAATAGGAAAACCGGTACTGCAATTTTTGCAGCGCCGGTTTTTTCTATCTCCAACAAGTTGGGAAAATTTCTTATGAGGAAAGATAGCGTTACAAATTAGTTTAATGTAGTAATTTATACATATTGAAGGCATGTCCGAACTCCTTGTAAGCGCTATTAAAATAATGGCAAAGGTTGGATATGAAAGTTTGCTAGCGCATGGTAACTTTAATTTGCCTACTATTCAAATGATTTAGAATGGTGTAATCGTAAAAGAGGGGGAAATAATTTGAGCATGATAAAACGAATCACCTTGTTAGCAGTGATTTTTGTGCTGACATTCAGTACAGCAGTTTTTGCTGCAGCAGGGCCTGCTTCATTCGGCAATAAGGGTGGAGGACTTGCTCCTGCTAATGGAATGTCTTCTTTGGATAAAATACCTGAAAGTCTCTTGCAACCGGAAAATCCAGAACAGATGGTGCGCATCATCATCGAACTGACGGCACCTCCGGCAATTGAGGGAGCAACGATGAAAGGGCGGCTCTATAAGGAATTGTCCGAATCAGAACGGGACAACTTAGAAAAGGGCGTCATCTTTCAACAAAAAGCGATGCAAATTAGTTTGGAAAATGCATCCCCAACTAGTCTTATACACGAAAACTTTACAACAGTATTCAATGGATTCTCCGCTGATGTAAAAGCGGCCGATATTGAAAAGATAGCGGCAATCAAGGACGTCAAGGCAGTGTACGAGTCAAATGAATACAAACGGCCTGAAGACAAGCCTGAAATGATTCATTCAAAAGAACTTGTACAAGCCCAGCGTGCCTGGAATGAATATGGCTATACAGGAGAAGGAATGGTTGTCGGTGTTATTGATACAGGTATTGATCCGGCCCATCGTGATATGGTCCTGACAACTCCTTCAAAAGGGGCTATTAAAGAAGCGGGTGTAACACGTCTTAAACGGAACGGTTCGTTAAAGGGCGGGAAATATTACACAGAAAAAGTGCCGTTTGGCTATAACTATATGGATGGCAATGACGAAATTCTAGATCTTGGTCCGGATGCATCCATGCACGGAATGCATGTGGCAGGCACGGTCGGAGCTAATGGTAATGAAGAGGCGGGCGGCATTAAAGGGGTTGCACCGGAAGCACAATTGCTAGCATTGAAAGTTTTTGGCAATGATCCATTATATCCTTCGACGTATGGTGACATCTATGTGAAAGCGATGGATGACTCCGTTAAGCTTGGAGCGGACGTATTGAATTTATCGCTCGGTTCTACAGCTGGTTTTGTTGATGGGAATAGCCCTGAACAGCAGGCAGTTGAGCGGATGGTGGAAAATGGGGTTCTTGTCTCAATTTCAGCCGGGAACTCAGCATTATACGGAAATGGTTCATTCTACAATCATGTGGAAGACCAGGATTACGGTTTGACAGGATCGCCAAGTGTATCTTACGAGTCACTGGGCGTAGCATCATTTGAAAACTCAATGATTACGGCATATAGTTTCGCCTATTCCTTAAATGGAAAAGAAGCGGGCCGATCGTTATATATGTTGTCGAGTGATGCTGATCCAGCAAAACAGGGCGGGAAAGAAATTGAAATCATGGACGCAGGTCTTGGCAATGTGAGCGATTTTGCAGGCAAAGACTTCAAAGGTAAATATGCACTCGTTTCACGAGGAGATATTGGCTTTGTCGATAAAGCCCTGAATGCACAAACAGCAGGTGCGGCGGGCATCATCATCTATAACAATGCACCGGGAACCATCAATATGGCTGGCGATGCTGCCGTTAAAATTCCTTATATGTCGATCATGCAAGCGGATGGCGTGAAAATGTCAGAAGCTGCAAAAAAAGGTGAGCACGTTACAGTCAATTTCGATGGGAAATATATGAACACGAAAAACCCAAATGCCGGGAAAATGAGCGGCTTTACTTCATGGGGGCCGACACCAAACTTGGATTTTAAACCGGAAATTACAGCCCCAGGCGGCAATATTTTTTCGACATTGCAAAACAATGAATATGGAATTATGAGTGGGACTTCAATGGCGTCGCCTCATGTAGCGGGCGGGACAGCTCTAGTGTTTGACCGCGTTGATACCGATTTCGGCTTGAAAGGCAAAAGCCGTGTGGATTTAGCGAAACAACTTCTGATGAATACAGCGAAACCGGTTCTATTCGATGAGGATTACGGCGATTTTGTATCACCGCGCCGTCAAGGTTCGGGTCTTATGCAACTTGCAAATGCACTTTCAACAGACGTTGTTGTGACGAATAAAGCGACAGGTGAAGCAAAAGTAGCTTTGAAAGAAATCAAAGGCAACACAATCACGTTCGCATTGGAAGCAGAAAACTTTTCAGATGACAGCAAAACCTATGCAATTGATTATGCATTGCAGACAGATGTTCCATACGAATTGAACGGTGTTTGGGTAACTGCGTCCAATGAATTGGGCTCCCATATCATTACAGAAGACGTTACGATCAATGCCGATCGAACAGTCACAATTCCTGCGAATAGCACAGCATTAATCCAGGTATCCATTGACCTATCAGGGGCTAGTTACTTGGACGACTATTTCTCGAACGGTTATTTCATTGATGGGTTCGTCTTGCTGACGGATCCAGAAGAAGAAACGACAGGCAATGTGCCACTGACGGTTCCCTTCTTTGGATTTAAAGGCGATTGGAATCAATCACCGATTTTTGATGCCTTTAAATGGGAACAAAATTCGTACTGGGGAATGACAGTTTTGGCGGATGAAAAAGGTCAATTCATTACCGGGGGCGGAACTTACGATCTATCACGTTTTGGATTTTCCCCGAATGAAGATGGCTTCCGCGATAAAGCGATACCTGTATTTTCCCTTATCCGAAATGCCAAGCATTTTGAAGTAAATGTACTTGATGACAGTGGCGTGAAAGTCCGTACAATCCGGACTTCGAATTGGCTGCGTAAACATTATATCCAGAACGCGAGTACAAATCCGTACACGTTCAGTCAGAACTATGCGTGGGATGGAAAGATTAACGGGGAAGTAGCACCAGATGGTCAGTATTATATTGAACTGCGCGGCGTAATCGATTTTGAAGGGGCTGAATGGCAGTCTGTTCAATTCCCTGTGAAAATCGATACAACTGCACCGGTCGCCAAAGCTTCTTATGATATAACAACAAAAACAGTGTCAGTAATGGAACTAGAAGATAATGAAGGTGGTACAGGGATTGAAAAGTGGGAAGTATTGCTGAATGATAAAGTCATTAGCGGTAATCCGCTTAGTGCTGAAACAATAACATTCACGGTAGCGGAAGATATCGGACCCGAAGACATACTGGCCATCCGTGTATGGGATTCTGCGTTAAACGCTGCAGATTTTCCCGTTGAAGCGGGTGCGCCGGCAGTGAAACCGATCGTCTATATCACATCACCTGAAAACTTTGCTGCATTTGGAGAAAACACAGTGACTGTCACCGGCAAAGTGGAATCTGAATCTGAAATTGCATCTGTTACAGTAAACGGTGTAGAAGCAGAAAACTTTGATGGCAAAAATTACTCGCATACACTGACATTTGAAGACGGATTCCAAGAAGTAAAAGTGCATGCAACCGACAAATACGGAAATGAGATGGGAATTGCACGACGTGTATTTGTAGATACACAAGCAGCGATTCTAACTTTTGAAGACAACAATGTAAAAGAGACGAAAGATGAAAACGTTAAGTTGAAAGTCCGTGTTCAAGATAACTTTGACGATCTCCGTATGTATGTTAATGGAAGCGAAGTATTTGCACACGACTTGTCACAGCCATATGGCATGACAAACTTTGACCGTGTAATAGAGGTCGAGCTCAAACTTAAGAATGGAATCAATGACTTCACATTCGAAGTGATTGACCTTGCTGAACATAAAACTGTAGAAAAAGTATCAATCACGAAAAAACCTGCTCTTGGCAACGGGGGACAATTGAACGACAATAAGAAACCACTTCCAGGCTCCGATCAATTACAGCCGGGGATTGACGATTCAATCATCATTTCTCCACAGCCAACAATAGAAGCTATATAAAAGTTAAAGTAATGAATTTGGTGGAGGCAGGAGGCGTCCCTTAGCGTCCCGGCGGTTCAATGGAATTCACTTATATAGTTGAATTGTTAAAAAGGATTGCACACTTCGTGCAATCCTTTTTGGTATTTAAACTCCTCTAAAAGGCTAGAGTTGTAAGACTTCAGACAACTTCATCTATTATTGTTCAAAAGTGCAGATTTTATCCGATGTAATAGAAGCAGAATAGATTGGTGAAAGTGAGTGGAGTAGATGAAATTTGCTAGGCTAGTAATTCTTTTATCGGTTTTGGTAATACTCGGTGGCTGTGGTCTTGAAGAAAAAGATCCACTCGAGGGAAAGGTCAAAGTGGGTGTCATGCTTTCTGAAAATGGCCTTGGAGATCAGTCATTCTCCGATTTGGCATTCGCAGGCTTGACGAAGGCACGGGATGAAGATGATATCGTCATCGAATACTTGGAACTTGCGGAAACGGATACATATGAAAAAGGATTTAGGGAACTTGTCGAAAACGGTAATGACTTGGTGTTTGCGCTTGGTTTCACAGGTCAGCAGGAGTTGGAAAAGGTGGCGCTTGACTTCCCGGACCAAAAATTCGTTCTTGTGGATGCCGTTTCGGAAGTCGCGAATATAACGTCAGTAACATTTAAGGAAGACGAAGGAAGTATGCTTGCAGGAATTGTGGCAGCAACAGTTTCGGATTCACAGGTAATCGGTTTTATTGGCGGTGTAGAGGCCCCGGTCATTCAGCGATTCGAGAAAGGGTTCATCCAAGGGGCAAAGTCGATCAACCCTGACATCGTTATTCTTTCTGAATACGCCGGTGACTTTGATAACGACAACCTAGGGGCAGAGATGGCTTCGAAGATGATTGATAAGAAGGCGGATGTCCTTTACGCTGCTGCTGGCTTCACAGGTGTAGGCATGCTGGAAGAAGCTGAAAAAAGGGGAATATATGCAATTGGTGTAGATAGTGACCAGTATTTTTATGCTGAACAAGCCGTCATTACCTCCATGATGAAAAATATTGATAGCGCGTTGTTTGATATCATCCATTCTTACAAGGAGACAAGCGAAATACAAGCGGGTCACATTGAACTAGGTCTAGCCGAAAAAGGAGTGGGTCTCGCGCCATTTAGAGTGCTGGAACTGTCAGAAACTGAAAAAGGCAATTTAGATACGCTAATTGAACAAGCAGCATCGAAAATGGAATGATAAGGGGAAAGTTGAAATGACAATAAAGAAAAAAATAATAATCAATTCACTTTTCGTACTCGGCCTATCGATTGTGATGATTGCAGTTATTATATTCAGGATGCTGGCGATTCAAAATACGAGCAGTGATTATGTCAACGTGCTATTAGCGGTGCATGATGTGAATGCAGAAACGAAAGCATCGATGGAAAGTTTAAATACACTTGCCTACAATATGACAGACGGGAATAAAGAGAACGTACGCAAGCAGCTTGAGTTTACTTCTGAAAAATTCACGATTGCGGACAATCTTGTAAAAGAGAAAGCGCCGAGGCAAATTCTTTTAAAAGCACAAGAGAAATTTGGTTCGTTGAAAGAAGAAGCGCTTGCAGCTGTTGAGGAAAATAACTCTGCTGAAATCAATCGGCAATCACTGCGGAATGTGGGTATTGTCAATGATATTTATATGGTAGATCTCTATACATCTGCTCATTACGATTATTTACAAGAAGCACTTGCCTCTAAAATTAAAGGCATAATTACATTTGCGATTATAGGAAGCATACTTGTCATCATGGGAACGATGGTAATCATTATCCGGCTTGCAAATGTAATTACAAATCCTCTCAAGAAGCTTGCCGCGAACGCGGAAGAAATTGCAGCAGGTAATCTTGTCGTCGAGCCGATACACTATGATAAAAAAGATGAACTTGGACAATTGAACCATTCATTCACGTCCATGACCAATCAGTTGCGGACACTTTTACAATCAGTTGACGGGGCGAGTCGGAAAGTGGATGACTATACAAAAGAGCTTGAGGTGGAAAACCGTTATCTTGCTGAGGCGAGCAACCAAGTGACGCTCTCGACGGAAGAGCTTGCAAAGGGAACTCAAAGCATCTCCGAAGACTTGCAAAGTTCGGTTGAGCTCATAGAACGAATGAATGGAGAATTTGGTCTTAATGTCGACCGGGCAAGAAATTCGGCTGATTCGGCAGCAAAGGCTAACGCGGCAATCATGGAAGGGCGCCGCGCCATCGATGAACAGCGTGAGCTTATCGACAGCAATGGCGCAGCAACGCAATCGATCAAAGACGCGACTGCCCAATTTACACACTATGCGATAAGAATTGAAGATATGGCGAAGACGGT
Organism: Sporosarcina psychrophila; assembly: GCA_020742515.1. Taxonomy (GTDB): domain Bacteria; phylum Bacillota; class Bacilli; order Bacillales_A; family Planococcaceae; genus Sporosarcina; species Sporosarcina psychrophila_B. Next base: position 8,288 of record DYWT01000005.1, on the reverse strand, counting down.
ATCCAACATCGCTTCACAGACGAACCTGCTTGCGTTGAATGCGGCAATCGAGGCCGCACGTGCTGGAGAGGCAGGCAAAGGATTCGCAGTCGTCGCCTCAGAAGTCAGGAAACTAGCAGATGAATCAACAACCGCGACTGCGCAGATTTTCGATATGGTTAATCTGATTAAAAACGGGCTAGGCTCAATTTTAGACTCAGTTGAAAGAGGTGCCGAAATTGCCAAAGCACAAGACGGCAATGTGACGCGAACACTGAATACGTTTACCAACATTGAAGAAAAGATGGAAAGTATTACTGAGGCATTGACAAATCTTGTGGCAGGAGTGGATAACTCGAAGCAGTTCAATGATACAGTGCTTGAGAATACTGAAAACATCAGTGCGGTCGTGGAACAAACGGCAGCAGGTAGTGAGGAAATTTCCGCCTCTGCAGAAGAACAACTTGAATCCATCGAAAAAGTAGTGGACAAGGTGACTGCGCTCCGTGAATTGACCGATGATTTAAATGCAACGATTTCCAGATTCCAATTGTAAAATAGATTAGGGGCGGGACTACAGTCGAGATTAGTCGACTAAAGGCCCGCCCCTATTATTTATTCCTTACTAATTTCACTTTCTCTCAATAAAATCCCCTCATAACCCATCTTACGGGCTAGTTGTGTAAGATGAGGCTGCTCAAGACGGGCAGTGTGAAGAATAGCTTCTTCTGCAAAAGCATTACGCGTAGGCCCGTCGAATAATAATTGTCCGTTACTGACTATAACCGTACGACCAAATGTCTCGGCGACAAAATCCATATCATGCAAAATACAAAGTACAAGTTTACCTTGTGCATGTAACGCGCGAATAATCTTTTTCAAAATTATTTTACCGCGTGTATCTTGCCCCATTGTCGGTTCATCGAAAATAACAATGTCGGTATCCATTGCAAGAATGGATGCAACAGCAATCATTTTCCGCTCGGCGAGGCTTAAGTCGTATGGATTTTCCCCTGCTTTATCCAATAGTCCAACGCGTTCGAGTATCTTCTCTGCATTGACGCGCGCAATTTCAGGTGGTTGTCCGACGTTGAGCGGCCCAAACATCACTTCATCCAGAACATTATTTTTGAAAATCTGGTCATTTGGATTTTGGAAAATGAGCCCGATTGTTCCCGCGAGTTTTGCCGCGGTTGAATCACGCGTATTCATGCCATTAATGAGGATATCGCCTGCATCCGGCTTTAATAAAGCTTTCAACAATTTAACGAATGTTGTTTTTCCTGCACCATTTTGTCCAATAATTGCAGTGGGTTCACCGCTTAATGTAATGCTGATCCTACGCAAAATGGGGCTTCCTTTGGTATAGCTGAACTGGAGATCTTTCACGGTGATTTCAGGATTCCCCGCATTTGTTAAAGGTGGAGATTCACTGATAATCTGTATTTTTTCGCTGGACAATCCACTTGCCGGCATTTCTTCTAGTGAAATCGGATAGAGGCCCGTTTCTTTATCACCTAATTGAAGAGCTTTTGCGACTGTCGTGTAAACGGGCGGTTCGACTCCGAAAGTTAACAAATCATCACGTGAGAAAATTTCTGCCGGCGGTCCAGAATCAATCATTTTACCCTCATGCATTAGAAAAATTCGATCGGAATAGGCGGCAAGTTTCTCCATTTTTTGCTCGACCATTACGATTGTCATTCCTTCTTTCGAGAGGTTTTCAACGACGCGAAATACTTCTTCGGAACCTTGTGGATCTAGCTGTGATGTTGGTTCGTCAAGTATTAAAATATCAGGTTTCATGGCGACAACACTGGCGATTGCGACACGCTGCATTTGCCCCCCAGAAAGGGAAAATGGATTTTTATCCTGTAACGTCTCAATGTCGAGAAATTGCATACTTTCTTTAATTTGCCTGTGCATTTCATCACGAGGGATGCCTAAGTTTTCAAGCCCGAACGCAATTTCATCATAAACCGTAAATTTAGCGCCGGTCATTTGGGAAAAAGGGTTTTCAAAAACAAGCCCAACTTTCGCTGTAATCGCACTGATTTCGTGTCCAAGTACGTCCATGTCGTTAATGAATACATCTCCGCCGTATGCGCCTTTGAAAAAGTGGGGAACCAACCCGCTGAGTGCATAGCAAAGGGTGGTTTTACCGGCAGTATTCATACCTGCAATACCGATGAATTCACCTTTTTCAATTGTGAAAGAAATGCCGTCAAGCGCAAACGTATCGGTGTTCGGATATTTATATTTCAGATTTTTAACACGGATACTATTCATGAAACAATCCTCCAGACTATAGCGACAATTAATAGGATAACAAGTATGATTTTCAAGATGAGGCCGTATTTATAATGAAAGGATTCATTTAAAAATGTTTTCGTTCCCTTTGCATTGAATCCGCGTATTTCAAGTGCGATAGACCTTTCACGCGTATCGTTCAATGAATTAAGGATAACTGGACCGAGAAGCGGGATAAATGACTTGATGCGCGTCAGTAATTTACCTTCTGTTTCCATTCCACGGGCTCGCTGTGCATCGGTAATTTTACCGGTCATGGCTATCATTTGCGGGATAATCTGCAAAACTGACAGAAAAACATAGCCGATTTTAGGAGACATTCCTTTATTAATAAGCGATTCGACAAGATTATCCGGTTTCGTTGTTAAGATAAGGACACCGAACGCACACACCATATTAATGATACGGAGGGTGAGGAGCAAAGCGAATGCGAATCCCTCCTTATAGATAGGAAGAGAACCAATTTCAAAAAGAATCGTCGCCCGGTCCGGATGAAAGAAACCTTGAACGATGATAATAGAAATAATCAACAGCAGGCTAACACCAATAACCGGTAAAATGTACTTGAACACTTTACCGGTAAGGAGTAGAAGGAGTGTAAATGCCAAGACACAGATGATAAATAAATGAGTCGGCAGGATATACGTCAATGCAATCGATATAAAGACGAATAAAAGCTTTGTAAGTGGATCAACGTCATGGATGACCGAATCCTTATTTACATACAGTGTCATGTTTTTCACGGAAATCCTCCTTTGCAGCCTTTTAAAGTCGTTCGATTTCTGAACGATTGTCGTACATATTTGTCAAATTCTTCGGCAGTCCTTTAAAAATAAGGAAACTAATGAGTACGGTTGCCATTTTGTCAGGAACATCGACAACGACACTGTCTGCGAAAGATGCAAACCAAAGCGGTAGATCTTGTGTCATCATTGTTGCAAAAAGTGCATCACCCCAAATGTTCCCCGTTTGTCCACCCCAAAACATGATATTAAGCGGAGTCGAGACAGTAGCGGCGATTAAACCGACAACGAGTCCAAGTACAAGTGCTTTTCCAACGTTTGCAATCCATCCTTTATACGCCATAATTCCGACGATAAGACCGATGACCGCGGATGTAATCGCATAGACAAAAGAAATCGGATCGGCTGTAAAACCGTAAATAATATTATTCACAATCCCCGCAATGGCACCGATAATTGGACCCGCTAACATACTGGCAAGCACTGTACCAATTGAGTCGAGCCATAGTGGCAATTTAAGTAGACCCGCGAACAATTTTCCTAGATAGTTGATGCCGATTGCTGCTGGAATAAGAACTAGAGCGGCAGTCGTGAAATTAAGTGACCACATACTGTTTTTCTTCATGAATTATTTCCCCCTTTATTTCTGTTTTTTTAAAAGATAAGAAAGTATATGTTTTTGAACCTGGAGCAGTGTCTAGCTCCAGCGCTTTTCTTATCGTATGAGGCGAATGCCCAGAGCGACACAACATAAAACAGGGTGTCTTTACATCTGTCTATTCAATTATAGCTTATAATCGTCTCGCGGAATAGATAGAATTTTAGGGGGAGAAGAAGTTTGAGGATTGCGCTTGGACTCTGACGAACTCCCTAAACAGAAGCTACCAATGCAAAAAAACAGCTTCCCCCAGGGTTGGGGAAAGCTGTTGATATCAGTTAAGCTGATTGAAGCGCTTGAAAGCTGTGAATTTATCCTTCCAGTAAATCGAATTAATTGAGGAGATCTCGACTTTTTGCGTAGCTGCGTGAATGAAGTTCCCATCACCCAAATAAATTCCAGCGTGTGAGATGCCGCTGCGGTATGTATTTTGGAAAAACACTAAATCGCCTGGCATTGGCTCGTCCACATTAAAAGAATTAGTATGCATTCCAATAGTGTCGAGTCTTGGCATTTTTAGTCCTGCTTGGCTAAAGACGTAATGAATAAATCCGCTGCAGTCAAAGCCTTCCGTAGTTGTACCCGCCCAAACGTATGGTGTGCCTAAAAGTGGAAGTGAAGTTTCGACAGCATTGGTTAAGATCTTTTTAGAGGAAAGTGTCGGTTCCTTTGGCTTCACTGTTGTGGCAACCGCATTCTTCCAAGAGTTAGTGGACGATGTTTCTTTTACAACAGTTCCAACTTTTGCATTTGGTTTTTTTGCTACTGATTGCTGACTAACGACTTCTTTTGAGGAAACGGTCAATTTTTGATTGGTTTTAATCGAATCAGAAGCAAGACTGTTTAAGCTTTTCAATTCGTCAACGGTCAATTTATGCTGCGAAGCGATTTTCCATAGTGTATCCCCCGGCTTGACGGTGTATGATTCAGTTGCTGCATCTGCACTCCCGACTGAGATAAACGTCGCAAGGGCAAATGTCGCCAGCACCGAAAAAGCTCTCTTTTGCATCTATTTTCCCCTCTCCACGACAAACAGTTCTATATATGTATTCTATCGGATTAATAGAACTAGAACAATAGACTGTTTAATTACATTTATATTACAAAGTGATTGCAAGTATATTGCGGAGTGTTTTTATGCCAATTGATATAAACAGATGAGTACATTTAATTCAACAGAATCCCGTATATAGGAATTAAAAAAGGCATCGCCATGAGTCGAGAAATAACTCCTGGCGATGCCCTCTATTTTTTAGTCCGCCTGAATCGAAATATGACGAAATTCATTAACATCAAATAATCCAGTATCCGTCAATTTCAGTTCAGGAATGACTGGGAGACTTAAGAAGGATAATGTTAAAAATAAATGAAAGTCTAAGTCTGGATGAAGTTCATGCAATGCACTGTGCAACTTGTGTAAATTTGCAGTAGTTTCCACTGCAGGACGATCTGTCATTAACCCAGCAATCGGCAATGCGAGTGAAGCGAGCACTTTCCCTTCATTGACGATGACAAATCCGCCTTGCATGCGATGCAATTCTTCTGCAGCAATCAGCATATCTTCATCACTGACTCCAAGAACAATGACATTATGGGAGTCATGTGCAACGGTTGTGGCGACAGCTCCACGCCGTAATCCAAAACCATTGACGATGCCAAGACCAATGGTTCCAAGTCTATTATGGCGTTCAATGACGGCTAATTTTAATAAATCCTGCTGACTATCTTGCTTGAAAAACCCGCTTTCAACAGGTACTTGCAGCACTTTCTTATAGGTCATCAACTGATTCGGTATGATTTCCATAACATGAGCGAGCCCTTCATTCGTAAACGGTATAGCAAAGTCATCCACCGTTAATTCGGGAAGATGAACAGTTTTCGTAATGCGTGATGATGGGGGACTTTTCTCATCTCTTAAACTAAGCATTTGCCCGTTTTCCGCAACTTTAACGCCATTTTTCCAAACTGACTGCGCACGAAAACTTGCTATATCATCAATCAGAACCAAGTCAGCAACGAATCCCGGGGCAATCGCACCCCTATTGTCCAAACGATAGCATTCCGCAGCGTTAATGGTTGCGAGCTGAATCGCTTGGAGCGGTTCCATACCATCTTGAATCGCAAGACGGATGGCGTAATCGATACTGCCTTCTTCCAACAACTCGTCCAAATGCTTATCGTCTGTGCAAAATAGAAATCGGCGTGCATTTTGAGGCGTGACAGCAGGAAGTAACGCGCGCAAGTTTTTTGCGGCGGAACCTTCGCGAATTAACACATGCATCCCTTGAGAAACACGGTCCAACGCTTCTTCTGCCGTGACGCATTCATGATCAGTATGAATACCAGCAGCGCGGTAGCCCCGAATCTGATCTGAATTAAGGCCTGCACAGTGTCCGTCGATCATCACATTTGCTTCGCGCGCCATGAGTAACTTATCGATGATTTCGGATTCTGCATTCAGGACAGACGGGAAATCCATCACTTCTGCCAAACCTAAGACGGATTCATTTGCTAAAAAGGGTTGTAAATCTGAAGCTCTCAGAACCGCGCCGGCATGCTCAAATGGTGTTGCGGGGACGCTTGAAGGAAGCATAACAAAAATATCCATTTCGCACGATGCGGCGTCATCAATCATAAATTGAATCCCTTCAGCCCCGGCAACATTTGCGATTTCATGGGGATCCGTGATAACAGCTGTTACCCCATGAGGAAGCATGACGCGACTAAATTCAGAAGGGGTCACGAGTGATGACTCGATATGAATATGCCCGTCAATTAACCCCGGGATGACAAACTGTCCAGTTGCATCTTCCTCTTGAGCGGCTTCAAACAATCCGTGCTCGTCAACAGCCACAATTACCCCGTTTGTTATGATGATATCAGCTCTAATCCAACGCAACGAAAAAACATCTGCAACCTGTGCATTGCGTAAGATGAAATCTGCCCGTTGCTTCCGTTGCGATGCAAGGATTTGTTTTTGTAGTTGTTCTTTAGTCAGGCTCATTTAATTAACTCCCTTATAGAGGTTTCCTCGTATTATACGGAAATTTGCCGAAACAAGGTAGGAATTGCGTTTTAATTAGCTAAGTCTTGCGCTTGTGGATACTTCTTATGCATCTAATGGTCCGAAATATGAAACGGATATTGGTCCTTTACCCGCAATTGATGGCATTAAAGAAACGCTGAAATGGATGGCGGATAGAGAGCTGGAGGTTAGTAAGGAATCCACTGCAATAAATCGCTAGATATTTTGAACAGATGAGATTCTTTCTCTCAACATATCAGATGATTCTATAGGAATATAAAAACCGGCCCCCGTTTTATACGGAAGCCGGTACATTTTGTTACATTGGAAATTATGAATTTCTCGACCTTAAGATAATATGGGAATCGTGATAATACACGTCTAGACACCAGCTGACTTAGGCTGTGTTCACCTTGTAGGCGCCTTGCACTTTTGTTCAAAGGTAAGAAAGTAGACGTTTTTCAACTTGAAATAGTGTCTAGCTCCAGGCGCCAGCCGCTCAGGTCATAAGCAATCCAGCTAGGAAGGATTGAACTGCATCCTTCCCGGGCAAAGACCGCCACGTCGTGCCTGCAAGGATGCAGGTATGCAGTAGGGAGGGATTGAACTTCATCCCTCCTTGTTGCGACAGGACGTCGCGATCTTAGACTGCCTTCATTTATCGACTTATGCCTTTCGGGTCTACCAAGGCGCTTCCGCTTTTCTTAATCAAAACGAATACTGTTTCAATAAACCTTCTAGTTTTAATGCGAGACCAATATTGCCTTTAACTTTGAGTTTACCCATCATAAAGGCAGTGGTTGAATTCAAGTTGCCGGCAAGAAGCTTTTTAAAGTCTTTCACACTCATAGCCAATGCACAATCAACTTCCCCGGGATCACCGATAAGCGTAACGGCTTTGCCATCTGCTAGCGCTAAGCCGTATAGGCCGCCATCTTCACCGGCTAGGTTGAATGAATAGGTGACAGTCATTCCTTTAATCGGATCCGGTTCCTCGTTTAACTTTTCATCGATTTTAAGCCAAATTGCCGTCATTGTCATCTCATCAAAATGTATCTTCACTGGACAACCCTCCATCATACTGAATGCTCATTCAGTATAACTGAAACTGGAAAGAAAAGCTGAAACTTTCTGAGAATTAAACTCTTTTCTTAAATAATGGGCTCAGAATTACACCAACAAGTGCACCGACAATCGCAGGCACAAGCCACCCAATTTGTTGTTCATAGAGCGGGAGATAAGCAAGCACATCATTGACAGGCTTAATATCGATACCGGCTCCTTTTAATCCGTCAAAGATACTAACAAAAGCAGTTGCAAGAAGCGCTAAGATATAGACAATCGGCTTTCTTCCAAATGACTTGTCGATGAATGACATCAGCATCAGCACAATAGCCAGTGGATAGATTGTGAGTAGAACTGGAATCGAAATTGAAATAAGCTGTGTCAATCCAACGTTCGCGATAATTGCACTGAACCCTGCGAAAATGAAGACATAAGTCTTATATGAATTACGCGGGAAAACATGTTCAAAATACTGTGCACATGCTGAAACAAGACCAATCGACGTCGT
>DYWT01000004.1 GCA_020742515.1 Sporosarcina psychrophila | reverse complement strand
ATAGGAAATTTGACCCTGAATGAGCAGCGAAGCGCGCAATGGGGCAAATTTATCTTTTTTTCACTAGGTCAGGACTTGGGAGCTAGACATTGATGGCTGAACTTATAATCCCCTAGTCTATAAAAAAGACCTCGCTTAAGAGGCCTTTAGGATATCTTATATACAATTAATTTTGAATATATTCTTGAATCAACTTAAATGTGTTTTCAATCGCATCCACATGAGTTCGTTCCATACCATGGCTGCTTGCAACCCCTGGTCCAATAAGCGCTGCTCTGATATTTGCGCCACCACTCAGCGCTGCGGATGCATCACTTCCATACATTGGGTAAATATCAACAGCGAAATCTAACTCTTTGTCCTTAGCAAAGTTAATTAAACGCGTTGTCATTTCATAATCATAAGGACCAGATGAATCTTTGGCACAAATGGAAACGTCATATTCCGTACAGTCTAAATCAAGTCCGATACATCCCATATCAACAGCTAAGAGTTCGGTAATATCTTCAGGAATCCAAGCAGCTCCATGACCCACTTCTTCATATGTTGAAAAAATGAACTTCAAATTTGTAGTTGGCACTATGCCTTCTTCTTTCAGCATTTTTAAAATACTCACCAGAATGGCTACAGAAGCTTTATCATCTAAAAATCGTGACTTAATAAAACCAGAATCAGTCACCATCACTTTAGGGTCATAGGCAATGATATCGCCATTTTGGATACCAAGTTTTTGTACATCCTCTTCTTCCTTTACACGTTCATCGATTTTAACAACCAGATTGTCTACATCACGTTCCTTTGTAGATGCATCTTTGAATACGTGAATAGAAGGTGAATTGGATAAGATTGTTCCCGTATAAACTTTCCCATCTCGTGTAATGATTTCACAGTATTCACCATCTAGTGTTGGTGTTAATGGACCACCTAATTTAGTCAAAGCTAATGTTCCATCACTGTTAATGGAACGGACCATTAATCCTAAAGTATCAACGTGTGCGCTTAAACCACGAGTTTGATGACGATCCTTTCCATCTACATGAACAATCAAGTTTCCTTTAGGGGTATCCATTGTTTCATAACCAATTGATTCGATTGTTTCCCTTAAAAAATCAATCGCATTTTTTGTAAAGCCTGATGGGCTGTTAATGGAAAGTAATTCTTCTAAAAATGAAATCGTTGCTTCTTTTTTAAACATAAATGTGTGACACTCCTTTGCGATATGAAAGAAAAAACATTCTACACCGTTTCTTCTTTCTCTTTCACTTATATTATACCTTTACTCGTCATACATGTGCCACACTGATTTCTTGATTTATCTTTCTTCTAGCGTCTCCAATGATTCGTTTCAAAATGAATCTAATGTCATCATTGCCTCTAAGATGAATCATAAGAAAATTAGGAAGTAACTTATAATAATCAGTAAGGTGCTCATGAGTGTTCCTAATAGATAATACTCTGAAAATTGTGGATTTTCTGAAATTTTATTGTATCTCGCAATAGATTTGGCTGTTAGAACAAATCCAATAGCAGTAAATTGGTTCACATACAGCATTAGCAAGATAAATAAACGCTCCAGAATGCCAATCAAGGCTCCGGCATTTGGCACACCTTCATCCAATTGTTCTTCATTCATTGGACGATAGCGATTCAATACTTTTTTTATAACGATGCTGCATGGCTGGACCAGTACTAGCAGAATCAGTATCCAAGATAAAAGATGCTCCATATCCAAGTCAAACATATTTATTAAGAATTCTAATCCTGTAACATAGTTTATTTCTATCGAATGTATCTTGATATAGCCAGCTGCTAGAAGTAAGACAAGAATATGTAATCCTTGATCTGCTAGAAAAATCGTAGCATTTTTATCTTTTTTAATAGAAACATATTTTGTAAGTAAGAATTTTAGACCGTCAATCACGAAGTGCAGGACTGAGACGACTATAGCCACACTAAATAAGGACCAATTAAAGACAGCTAACGTTACTCCCACCATAGCAACTAAATAGAGAAGACAATGGAGTCGTAATTTCTTAACAGATGTTTCTTTTGCTTTCGCTAATGAGGAAGATTGAAAATAAAAGTCACCTAAGACATGCCCAATAAACAGTAACAACCATACTTCTTTATCCACTTAATCACCCTCCTTAAAATTCAGAGCTAAAAAGTCACTAGCATTTAGTAATGCCGTTTTATAAGTATAGTACTTCGCTATATTTAAGGCTTTATTCACGCTCGATTGCCCAATTCCCAAATTTTCTGCTGTTTTATACTGGTTTTCTCCATGGGTGAAATAAACATAAATGATTTCTTTTTGTCGATCAGACCACTTGGACTTCAAGGCTGTTGCCAAAGACAAAATAGTATTCAATAGCTGATCTGTTTGCTGATCGCCTTCTCCGGAAAGAATCATCGTATTGGTCTCACTTTGTGTATATTTTTTCTCGTTTTCCTCAATGGTTTCAATCATTTTCCTTGCACGGTGGTAGGCAGCACCATCCATTTCCATCGAATTATCTCGCTGAATATCCGTACTGATAGCACCTAAGCCAATACCAAACCGGAAGGAGACGGGAGCCATAGCCAATTCGATTTCAAAAATAATGGTTAAAATCACTTGCTTGTTTTTTAGCAACCCTTGGAAACTGTCTCCTAAAGTGATCATGAATTCAGAAGCGATATCCTCTGCATATTTTTCATTTATTTTTTGTAAAACGGAACGAAATTTCTCCTGTACTTTTTTCCTGTCAGAAATTTTACGAGAATCTTTGATATCCCCTATAATGGCTGCATACAGAATTTCTTCCTGTTTCTTTGTCATTTTCCCACTCCTTTAAAAAATGATTCGCTATATAGTGAATCATAGCATATAATTCACTATATAGCGAATCATAGCATATGTTCCGATTCTAGATTATTCTTTCCCCCAAAAAAGAAGTTCCTCATGTTATAATCGAATTAGTTCTACTATAATTTTAACTAAGGTGATTCAAACATGCTATCTAAAAAAAGAGCTCGGGATATTCTCGAACAAATCATTGCATTATATCCTGATGCGAAAACGATATTAAAATATACAAATAACTTTGAATTAATGATCGCGGTCATGCTCAGCGCTCAGACTACAGACCTTGCTGTAAACAAGGTTACAGGTGCTCTGTTCGAACGCTTCCCGAATCCGGAAGCATTTGCTGCGTCTTCACC
>DYWT01000003.1 GCA_020742515.1 Sporosarcina psychrophila | reverse complement strand
ATTTAAAAAAGATGACTCCGGCTCAATACCGAAGTCATCTCATAGCAGCATAGACTAAAACGTCACTTTTTTTAACTGTCCATTAAATGGGGCTCAGTTCATTCATACACATTGGATGTTTTTTGTTGTCTCAGTATTAATAATAAATCATCGTACTGCGAGCAGCTTTTAACGAGATTAATCATGTCGATTATCATATGCTTGTCACATATAAGTAGGCATCTCACAATTTCATTCTCACTCAGGGAACGTTAACCAAGTTGTCTTCAATTTCGATTCTACATCTATCAGGTTTTCCAACGAGTAGCCCGTTAAACACTTGCCGCCAGAAGGGGAACAACGAAGTACCCCAGCTACAATTTCGTCGGCAATAACGTCTTGCCGCCCTTCTGTGACCCTGATAAGCCGGAATGGCATTGTGAGTTCATCAATCTGTCCACCCTTCTCTGAAGCCGGCAGGAATAGGATATCACTTGTATTCCATTCAATTTCAGGAATAACCCACTCAGAATAATTACTATTGACAGGCATCGTCCATTCAGAGCGAATTACTCCCCCCTTTTCCATAATGGTGTAAAGAGCATCCTCTTCTTCATTTATTCTTACTGCGAGTAGAGTATCTTCATATGTATCAAAATAAACGACACCGTTTAAATCTAACTGGTCCCACTTAGCAGTCTCAGGTTCATATGTATGGATTTCCCCACCATCAAGTATATGGCCCTCAACGAATCCTACAGCAATTTTATCCTCGCCTAACCATTTGGGAAAAGGATCTTCAATTGCCAGCAAATCAAAGCTTTCAACTTTACCGTTATAAAGAAATAAATCGAACGTCCAATCTTGATGGAAAGCGGTAAGAAGGATAAGGGAAGGATCGAGATCATTCCATTCAATTGCTAATTCAGTTGAAGCTACGATAACTTCATCTTGTACTGCACCATCCATGGTCACGATTTTAACTGTTGCAGATGTAGCGTTGTCGCTTGTATGTAGTAATAGATATTTTTTGGAAGGATGAACGAGGACATCGATGATCATAGAGTCATCTTCGTACAACGTGTCCGTTTGACCTGATTCTAAATCAAAGCTATTCACTTGATAAAGTCCATTTTCCTTTTTAACGTAGATGACTTTCGAATCGGTTAGCCAGTCTACCACAAAATGGAACTTTGCAGGATCAGTGATTAAAGATTTAATAATTTCCTTTTTAATCGAATTATTATCCTCAGGTTGTTCAATGGCTGTCGAGCCTTCGATAACTTCATTCGTCTTCTCTGTACAGCCCGTTAATAACAGGACTGCTGCAAAAAAGATGAACATTTTTTTTCTCACCGCGCCTCCCCCTTCCGTATTTAAGCTAAAAAAAAGGCTGCACGGAAAGTCCCGTGCAGAACCTTATCATTCTTAATCTTTACTGTTTTTTTCGGGTGATTGTTCTTGCTCTTCCTTGAACCTGAGCAAATCTCCATTAATAATCATATCTGAATAATTCAGCTCAGTAACTGCACGTTCGATAAATGGCTCACATTCGGCCATATCAGTTTCTTCGCCAGTCTCACTATCATAACAGACCTCTTGTGCAAAAACATTTTTATCAGTTACAAAGCGTCCATCACGGAAGATAGTAAACGGTTCATGATCTGGAGAGAAAATGTCCGACCCAAGATACATATCATCTTTTGTATCAAGACCCATTAGATGTAGAAGAGTAGGTTTCAAGTCGATTTGTCCTGACACTTCATCAATAGTCTTCCCTTCGCCATAACCGGGAATATGAATGTACAATGGAACCTTTTGCAATTTCGCATTATCAAAAGGAGTGATTTCTTTATCTAAATACATGCCCATCGCCTTGTTGTGATTCTCGGAAATACCATAATGGTCTCCGTACATAACGATGATTGAGTTATCGTACAATCCACTTGCTTTCAAATCTTCAAAAAGAACTTTGATTGCCTCATCCATATAGCGTACTGTTTGGAAATATTTGTTTAACGTATTGGAATTTGATGTATATTCAGGAATAAGCTTATCTTCTTCATCCAAATCAAATGGATGATGATTTGTCAATGTGATCAGTCTTGAATAAAAAGGCTGAGGCATCTCTTTCATCAAATCTACCGATTGGTCAAAGAATGGAATATCTTTCATACCCCAGTTAACCGCTTGCCCTTCGCCGACCGTATAACTTTCAATATCGTAAAACTTATCGATACCGAGTGCGCCATACATGATATCACGGTTCCAGAAACTACGGTTATTGGCGTGCATTACATTCGTAAAATAACCATTCTCGCCTAACTGCGAAGCCATTGATTGGTAAGTGTTTCCACTATGCGTGAAAAATACAGCACTTCCATTTCTCGGATACAGCGAGTTTTCAAGAATAAATTCTGAATCCGATGTTTTACCAAGACCAGTGTTGTGATAGAAATCAGAGAAATAGAATGTATCTGGATCTTTCGACAGTTCATTTAAAAACGGAGTAATGACATGTCCATCCATTTCCTCGTTAATAACAAACGACTGCAAGGATTCAAGCGAGATCGCAATGATATTACGTCCTTTCGCAATTCCATACATTTCAGGGTCAGGAGCAGCGTAGTTCGCATTAATATAGTTACCTACTTCTACTAGCTCACTGCCATCTGCCAATGCACGCTGAGCATGGGATTTGGATTGAATGAACAGGTCATAGATATGGTAATTATATGTTCCGATATTTTTCACAAGAAGTTCTCTATCGAAACTGCGTGTTAATAACTGTGGTCTTTCCATTTCCGCGAGACCAAGGTTTATCATCATAACCGCAGCTGTCATGACAAAGTAAAGTTTGCGTCCAATTTTATTGCGTTGTCCCATTCGGTTATCCTTAGGAATAAACCGGATCGCCAAATAGATTATGAGTACATCTGTGAAAAAGAATATGTCTGTTACCATTAGATTAGCAGTAACTGAAGATGAAAGATCTCCGAAGTTACTCGTTTGGAACAAGACTGGCAAGGTAATAAAGTCATTGAAAAATCTATAGAACACTGCATTACTAAACATAACAATTGAAGTCATCACACTTACTGTCAGTATATAAATATTACGTCTTTTCGTACTCTTGATGAATAGTGCAACGCCGTAAACGAATAAAAGAAAACTAAGAGGATTCAAAAAGAGAATGAATTCCTGCATTATATTATCGATTTTCATATTGAAGCTTGTAATATAACCGAAATACGTTGTTAACCACGTTGCGACTATTGCGACTATGAGTACGGAATGTTTTGGCCATACTATTTTTTTCATTCCATCTCTTCCTTTCGAATATAGACTAACATAAAAACTGCTCAAACTAAATCTTACTACATAATAGACGGAGTAGCCGAAGATAAGTTTCACAAATCACTAAGAAAAGTTCAAAAGAAGGATACTATTAGGTCTATCCTCACATTTTCGCTGCTTCACTACGCAGGATTAGCACCGCTTTCAAATAGTCTTCCTTCAGTATCAGGCCGTTGTCATAAAGATCTTTTACTTCTGATTGCACCATATCGATATCATCTTTCCTATTTCCCGTGTAGACATGAATTCCAAAACGCTTCAAGAGTTGCAGGACAGCAAGAAAGTCTCTCATTTGCAGAAGTCCTTTTTCTGACAGTTTATAACTTTTTCTTCTGTAACTATTTTACTGACAGGAATGTCATGATGTTCACTCGGAACTACATGACCCGTTTGTTCTGCAAACGCCAACGACAAAGTATCACCATTGTAATCCGACATATAACGATCATAATATCCTCCGCCGAAACCAATTCTATACCCTTCATCCGAAAAGACTACGCCTGGCACGATTTGCAAATCAATATCCTTTTTTTCGACCGAGATTGTTTCAGTAATTATCGGCTCCAGGAGATCCATATAGACCGTTTCCAAACTATCGTACGATGTAATGAGACGAAAATCCATCTCGCGGGTTCCATGGATGCATTTAGGCACAGCAATTCGTTTCCCAGCTGTCCAAGCCGCTTCAATAAGCAAACGTGTGTCCACTTCGGGATAACGAGAAATCGTTATCCCGATTGTATCCGCACTTTGAAATTCTTCTGATATGAGCACCCTCTTTGTAATCACTGAGGATTTTTCCAGGTGCTCAATTCGATTTATACTATTCAATGTGCCTAGCACTTGATTCCTTAAACTCTTTTTACTCATTTAATTATACCCCCGTTCTGAAATGAAAAAACCAAAACCGGTGAAGGTTTTGGTCTGAGCGATTATTTCGTTTCACGGTGCAAAGTTTGTTTCTTATCACGTGAGCAGTATTTTTTCATTTCAATACGTTCTGGATTGTTACGCTTGTTTTTCTTTGAAATATAGTTGCGCTCACCGCATTCTGTGCAAGCAAGTGTAATATTTACGCGCATTGTTGGTCCCTCCCACTCATCAGGAATGTAAAATTTAATATGAGCATGATTTATACGACTTATCAAGTGTACCACATCAACAGCGTATGTCCAATAGAAAGATTGAAATTTCCATAACGGTCCTCGTGTGGTAAAATGGACGCACAATGATTTACTAGAGGAGTGGTGAAATGGACATTGCAATAATTCTTCTTATTATTGGACTTGTATGTAGTATAGCGTCATTTTTCCTCGGCAATTCTTCATCCAAAAGCGCCGATGAATTGGAGAAAATTTCAATCAGTCTTCATCAGGAAACAAACGGATTAAAAAAAAGATTAAAAGCAGTTGAAGAAGAATTAATGATCGGTGTTGGACCGCTATCTTCAGGCGGCAGAGCTAAGGCAAAAGAAAAAACTGTCCACGTAATCATTATCAATCAAATTCTTTCGTTGCACTCCCAAGGTTATTCTATCAGTGACATTGCCATGCGTTCCTCATTATCGAACGATGAAGTAATCGCGGTGCTACAGTCGAAAGGCGTGATAGCGTGATCCGAGACATTTTACGAGCAGTCGGGATCGGCTGTCTCCTTGCAGGTGGAATCCTTTTTTTCACTAGTGATAGTAAAATCACTTCTAATGCGGATGCCCAACAATTACAACTAGACGTTGAGAATCTCCAAAGTGAGCTCGCTAAAACAAAAGAGCTATTGGCAAATGCTCAGACCACCTCTACCGTTAAGGAGAGTGCCTCAGAAGAGGAGAAATCGGAAGAAAGTGACGCGACCACAAGTAACCCCACTTCTTCCGATACCATTCTTAAAACCATTTTAACGATTGAATCCGGTTCGAATTCGACAGTCGTCTCAGCTAATTTGGAAAGATTGGGTATTATCGAAAATGCAGCCCTATTTGATGCATATCTAGAAGATAATAATCTGACCGGAAAGATACAGATTGGCGAACATAACATGGATACTTCAATGGATTTCAAAGCAATCGCCAAAGAAATTACGACAGTAAAAAAGTAGGAAAACCAATGGTTTTCCTACTTTTTTATTCAGATTCTATTTCTTGTGCCTGTATGATTGGTTGCTTAGCAGCTGTAGATACTTCTTCTTTAGCCCGTTTTGCTTTTAGTTTAAAATATTCGTCCACGGCTAGCTTCACAATATCATTTTGTGCATATGGATACTTTTTCTGATTTGTAGATATATTCGGGATGATAATTGCATATGCAATTTCCGGGTTTTCGTAAGGTGCAAAACCTACATGTGATAAATTGATTGTCGGCTTCCCAGAACTGAATGCCTGTGCGGTTCCCGTCTTCCCGGCTGCATCATAGTCTTTTCCAGCAAAGAGATTTGGAGCAGTCCCACGAGCGCCGTAGTAAACGTAGTGCATCCCACGCTTCACTTGATTAATCTCTGCATCCGTATTCTGAATCCTGTTCAGAATATTGACCCCCGTTTCTTGAATGAGAGGACCAAGAATTTCACCATCCTCAGATGGTTCACGGATTTCTTTTAATACTTTAGGAGCTATACGGTAACCGCCATTTGCGATTGTCGAGACATATTGGGCAAGTTGAAGTGTTGTATAGGTATCGTACTGACCGATAGATAAATCCAACAAAATCCCTATTGAATTACTATCGCCAATCAGACCGCCCGATTCCCCTGGTAAATCAATACCCGTTTTAGTCCCCAATCCGAAAGATGCAAAAGATTGTCGGAACTTATCAAATGCATTTCTTCTAATGAGTTCAGAATTTGCAGAGCTATAGTTAGCATTCGCCATGGCCAATGCTATACGGAACATATATACGTTCGAAGATCTACCAATTGCTTCAATATCACTTACAGCAACCCTAGAGTTTTGATTGAACAGTGATCTTTTTGTAATCCCACCGATTCTGATTGGTTCATCTATTTTTACTTCACCAATACGCACGGCATTTTCCTGATATCCCGTAAGAAGTGTCGCCATCTTGACGGTTGAACCAGCCTCGTGGAGCGCAGTGAACGTACCAAATGCGTAGTCCCATATTTCGAGCTTACCTGTTTCTTTATTCGTTACGACCTGCTTGCCTACCAGTGAAAGAACCTCACCGTTATTCGGGTTCATCATGACTAAAAATGCCCTATCTAATTCGCCGGCATTTGGCCCTCTTTTCAATTCTAACAGCTTATCCGAAACAATTTTTTCAAGTGCCTGTTCCAATTCGCTGTCAATCGTTAGAATAAGATCCTTGCCAGGTTCGCCTTCTCGGATTGTTTTCGTCTCAACGACACTGCCGCTACGATCCTTAATATTCTTAACGATTGTTTTCTGTCCTTTTAACAATTCTTCATAATACTGCTCGACATAACTTTTTCCGACACGGTCATTTCTCGAATAGTCCCTTGCCAAGAAATAGTTCATGCTAGATTTCGGAAGTCCTTCAATCGGACTAGTGGTTTTACCTAAAATAGTGTTCTCCGATCTCCTTACACGTTCCCAATCCGTTGTTGTATCCACGCCTGGCAATTCCCCAAGACGCTCAGACACTATCGCGAATTCCTCTTTGGTGACATTTCCACTTTTCACAATTTGCGGGGAGTATGCGTAGCCAGCCATCATTTCTCTGTAAATTGCAAGTACTTCCATCTCCTCATCTGTGAATGAATTGATTTCCTCTTCTGTCACACGCTCTCGTGTCAACGTATTGATTTTACGCTGCATTTGCGTTCTTGATAATGAACTATCCTTTTCAATTGCGAGTTGTTCCTTTTTGGAAACCTTTTTAAGTGCTTCCTCCGAATTTTTCAAAATCCAAAAATCTCTTTTATCCCCCATGGTAATCCTTTTCGTATCTTGTTCAATCAAGACTGCAAGTTTCTCAGCAATTTCAAGCATATCTCTGGAACTCGTGGACGTCATTTTCGTATATGTAATGGCGTTTTTCGGATCATTATCAACAAGGACTCGCCCCATACGGTCAAATAATCTGCCTCTTGGTACGCTTGTATTGACAGCTACTTCTTCCGTTCTTTCCAGCGCTCTGGAATAATCTTCACCTTTGACGATTTGTAAATAGCCAAGACGAAAAATGAGCAAGGAAAATAGGACAAAGATTGAAAAGAATAGGAAGTTCATCCGGAATGCGATATGTTTTCGTTGGCGTATTTTAGCTTGGTCCGCCTTACGCACCTGCTTTTTCATAATGTCCCCCCTTCTTTGTTAACCATTTTGAATTATATCATCCAAAATAGAAAAAGCACACATCTTGACGAACAAGATGTGTGCTTGGTTCCTTCTAGATGAAGTTAAAATTTTATTTACCGAAACGTTTTGCAACCTCGTCCCAATTGACAACATTCCAGAATGCTGAAATATAGTCAGGACGACGGTTTTGATAGTTTAGGTAGTAAGCATGCTCCCAAACGTCAAGGCCTAGAAGAGGCGTTTTGCCTTCCATGATTGGTGAATCTTGATTAGGAGTTGACATAATTTCAAGTTCGCCACCATTCAGTACAAGCCAAGCCCATCCTGAACCGAAACGAGTTGCACCCGCTTTTGCAAATTCTTCTTTGAACGCGTCAAAGCTTCCAAACTTTTTATCGATTGCTTCAGCAAGTGCGCCTGATGGGTTACCGCCACCATCTGCTGATAGAAGTTCCCAGAATAGTGAGTGGTTCGCATGACCGCCGCCATTGTTACGGACAGCAGTACGCTTGTCTTCAGGTACTGCATCAAGATTCGCAATAAGATCTTCAATAGATTTGTTTAAAAGTTCTTCGTTTCCTTCAAGAGCGTTGTTCAAGTTCGTTACATATGCATTATGGTGTTTAGTATGGTGAATGTTCATCGTTTCTTTGTCGATGTGTGGTTCAAGTGCGTCGTATGCGTAAGGTAGTTCTGGTAATTTGTAAGCCATTGTCCATTCCTCCTAGAGAGTTTCATAATTATGCTACGCTTTCAACATTATCAAAATTGCGAATAACGTTCAAATAAAATGGACTATTTTGATATGACTTATCTGATGAATAGTATAAATACAATAATCATCACAACCATGACAAGCCCTTTCGTCACAACTGAAGTGAAAAAACCGACGAGCGAACCAATACCTGTCTTTATAGCCTGTCTCACTCCAGAACGGGATACGGCAAGTTCCGCAAGGACAGCGCCCAGAAATGGACCAACTAAAATACCAGCAACCGGAATGACGAAAGGACCAATAAGAAGTCCGATTGTACTTCCCCACATCCCCGCCTTGGAGCCTCCAAATTTTTTCACACCGACGAGATTCGACAGTGTGTCTGCGCCAAACAGCAAGATGACGAATAATACCTGAATGGTCCAAAACCAAATAGTCATCCCATCAAATGTATCGACAAGTCCATATAGAAGGAAGCCACCTACTATGAAGAGCGCCGATGGAATGATCGGATATACGAGTCCAGCAAAAGCAATAATGAACATGGCAATCGCAATAATCCAACCTATAAACTCCATAAAACCATCCTCCTATACGAACAATTATGCTCTATTTCCAAGAATTGCTTCAGCGATATTCACGGCATGGTCACCGACGCGTTCCAAGTTAGAAACAATATCGACAAATACCATTCCTGATTGCGCGGTACATCTTCCTTCATTTAATCGCAAAATATGATTCTTCCTGAATTTCCGTTCCATTTTGTCAATGAGAACCTCTTTTTCAGCAACCGTTCTTGCCATTCCAATATCATTCAGGTTAAGTGAGTCAACAGCTTTCTGGACTGTTTCAATTGTCAGGGTGAACATTTCTGTCAAATCATTCATCGCATCTTCCGTCAGTTTTACACGGTTAACATCACGGTAGTCAATGAGTTCGACGATGTTTTCAAAGTGATCACCGATACGTTCAATATCACGTACCGTATCCATAAGCATGAAGTGACGGCCAGACTCAATCGGCGAGATACTTACCGAAGTGATTTCAACTAGATAGTCTGTGATTTTACGATCCAAATTATTAATGGCATCTTCAATCTGGTATGCCGTTTCTGCATGTTTTTTATTGCCTGTTTTCAAGTATTCAAATGATTCCTGTAAACCGCGGACACCGAATTCACCCATGCGGATAATTTCTTCTTTGGCTTGTCCGATCGCAACCGCAGGTGATTGTTCTATAAAGTGCCTATCTAGATGCTTCGGCTTATATTCAATTAATACATCTTCACCTGGGATCATTTTTGTAACCAACCAAGCCCATGTCCCAATTAGCGGGAACTGGATAATTGTATTTGCAATGTTGAACGAACCGTGTGCAAACGCAATTTGCATTTTATTTTCAAGAGCCAACACCCCTGATATCCACTCGACATACGCAGTGAATGGTATAAGAAGCAGCATGAAGATAACCGTTCCAACAATATTAAATAAAACATGCGTTGCAGCAGCACGCTTCGCCGCTACCGATGCACCGATTGAAGCAAGAACGGCTGTAATTGTTGTACCGATATTATCACCGAAAAGAATTGGCAGTGCTCCATTGAGATCGATAAGATTTTCAGCATAAAGCCCCTGCATGATACCGACTGTCGCGCTTGAACTCTGAACAATCAATGTAAATATTGTTCCGACAACAACACCAAGCATAGGCTGGTCGCTCATCGATACCATAAGATCAGTAAACGTATCCAATTCTCTAAGCGGTTTCATACCGCCACTCATCAATTCAAGTCCTAGAAATAGGCCACCGAATCCAAAAATAACTTCACCTATATTTCTAATTGAACTCTTTTTAATGAAAAAGATTAGGAACGCTCCAATCGCCATAATGGGAAGCGCATAGGCACCTACATCTAATCCGATAATAAAAGCCGTAACAGTCGTTCCGATATTCGCTCCCATAATGACACCAATAGCTTGACGAAGTGTCATGAAACCAGCACTTACAAGTCCTACCGTAATAACAGTTGTCCCAGAACTTGATTGGATCAAGACTGTAACGATAATTCCGACAAGTACTCCCATAAACGGATTCGTCGTAAATCGGTCAAGGATGGCGCGGAGTCTGTCGCCCGCCGCTTTTTGAAGGCCATCTCCCATATACTTTATCGCGAACAAGAAAATTCCGAGTCCCCCGAGAAACTGGAATAGCATTTCCTGCCAGTTTACTTCCATTATGCAGTCAACCTCCATCATGCTTTATGTATCGCACCTTATTATGAGGATAGCTATCCCAATTGTAAATAGTAGCAGCCGAATCTTTACATTCCCTTTACAATCGGTTTGTGAAATGTCATCATTCTGTCGGAAATAGAGGTACGCACAACGACACTGTTAAATGATAGACTATTGAAAATGGAGGTGGATTTAAAGTGAAGTTTCATCAACTAGTCAAAGCGGCAATCCATGAACCGAAAAAACTGGCAGCGTTTCGCCTATTACCAATCGGTAAAGTATTCCGATATGTTTTCGTATTCGTTGCTTTGTTCACATTGCTATCATTCATCCGCTATATAGCAGGGGATGCAGTCTTATTCGATTCATCGCCCGAACTGCTCGAACATGGGGAAACAATTGGCGGACTTATATATCCAATTGCATTTCTTCTGCAACTTGTCATCAGTACGTCTTATATCTTCATCCGAGTCAGCATTTTTGGTTATGTGGGCATACTTTTGCTGAAACTGATGAAAAGGCGTGGAGAATACCGCCATATGTGGAGAACTTCCGCTATTGCAATTACCATCCCTATTCTTCTGACAATCGGACTTGATTTCCTTCCAGGAATGAAAAATGTTAATACTGGTATCACATCCATTATTCACTTAGTTTATATTGCAGCTGCAGCCAAGTACTATCCAAAAATCCCTCAATGAATACTTCCCCTTTTCATGCATATAGTAGCGAAAGGGGGAATTTCCATGAGAATACTACTACTCGCAGCATTATTATTCGTAACATTTCATTTTATCCGCCTCGATTTAGTGGAAGGCACCATCCCGCTTGCTTCTTTTGCCAAAGAACAGCAACTATGCGAAGAAGAGGAAGCCGATGCAATTCCCGTTACAACAGTCGATGGAGATACGATTGAAACACTGTTCGCATTGTATCCCGATCCTGAATTAGGCTTCATTGATAGATTGTCTTCTTTCTATTCCTTGAATCCCCATCTTCAAAACCAAAAGATCATCGGAGGCGAGAAAATTATGCTTCCACTTTCCCGTCCGCTCACAGAAAAATGCATAGACTCCGAGCGATAAGGGCTGTCCCTTGTCTTTTTGCTATGAAGATTGCTA
Organism: Sporosarcina psychrophila; assembly: GCA_020742515.1. Taxonomy (GTDB): domain Bacteria; phylum Bacillota; class Bacilli; order Bacillales_A; family Planococcaceae; genus Sporosarcina; species Sporosarcina psychrophila_B. The sequence goes on along the minus strand of DYWT01000003.1, from coordinate 26,049 downwards.
AAATAGTTATAGTTATAAGGCTAAGGCCAACTAAGGAGAGAAATAAATGACTGCTATGATAAACAGAAAAAATACACGTCCTGTACGAGTCGGTAATCTGACAATCGGCGGAAGTGACGAGCTTTTCATTCAAAGTATGACAACGACCAAAACACACGACGTCGAAGCGACAGTCGCAGAAATTTTGCGATTGGAAGAAGCGGGATGTCAGATTGTCCGTGTTGCGTGTCCAGATGAGCGTGCAGCGTATTCAATTGGTGAAATAAAAAAACGCATCAATATCCCACTTGTTGTCGATATCCATTTCGATTATAAATTAGCGTTAATTGCTATTGAACAGGGCGCGGATAAAATTCGTATCAACCCTGGGAATATAGGAAGACAAGCAAAAGTCGAAGCTGTTGTCAATGCGGCAAAAGCGAAAGGCATTCCAATTCGAATCGGCGTCAATGCTGGTTCACTGGAGAAAAAAATTCTTGAAAAATACGGATACCCGACTGCCGATGGAATGGTAGAAAGTGCACTTCATCACATTAAAATATTGGAAGACCTCGATTTCCACGACATCATCGTGTCATTGAAAGCTTCCGATGTAAATTTAGCAGTCGAAGCATATCAGAAAGCAGCGGCAGCATTCGACTATCCATTGCACCTCGGCATTACGGAGTCTGGAACGCTATTCTCAGGCTCTATCAAGAGCGCAGCGGGTCTAGGCACCCTGCTGTCGGCGGGCATCGGTAACACAATGCGTGTATCGCTGAGTGCGGATCCTGTCCAAGAAATTAAAGTCGCACGCGAATTGCTGAAAATCTTCGGCCTTTCGTCAAACGCAGCGACACTTATTTCATGTCCCACATGTGGACGGATCGAAATCGACCTCATAAAAATCGCAAATGAGGTCGAAGAATATATTTCACATATTAAAGCCCCACTAAAAGTTGCGGTGCTTGGCTGTGCTGTCAATGGACCAGGCGAAGCGCGTGAAGCCGATATCGGTATTGCAGGTGCGCGTGGTGAAGGTCTTCTCTTCATGAAAGGCAAAACGGTCCGCAAAGTACCAGAAGCGACAATGGTCGAAGAATTAAAAGTCGAAATCGATAAACTTGCGGAAGAATATTTTGAAAAGAAAAGACAGGAAGAACTTCTCCTGCAAGGTGGAAAAGCGGAATGAAAACTCTCCGCTTTGGTATCGACATCGACGGTACGGTGACATGCCCCACTTCTTTATTGCCGCATATCAACGAGCAATTCGGATGCAATCTTGTACTGGATGACATAAAAGAGTACGACTTAACAAAAGCATTTACAGTGGATGAGAAAATTTTCTCCGAGTGGTTTAAAGGCGCTGAGGAAAACATTTACAAAACTTCTCTTGCACAAGAATATGCAAAAGAAGTTTTAACTGGCTGGCAAGCGAAGTTCGAGCTATATTATATTTCTGCACGAGATCGCCAAGTGTATGACTCGACACTCGACTGGTTTAACCAACAGGCAATTCCGTATGATCATATCGAACTTGTTGGAAGTCACTATAAAATTGAAACTGCTAAAAAGTTTGGTGTCCATGCATTTTTTGAAGATAAGCATGACAATGCTGTTGAAATCCATGAAGAATTGGACATTCCTGTCATTCTATTCGACACACCCTATAACCGGCAACCTATTCCTGAGGGAGTCATTCGTGTCTATAATTGGCAAGAAGCGAATAATTGGATCAAGAAACTATTTCCTATAGAAGAACCTTTAGTAAATTAAAAAAATGGTGTGGAACTCTTAATATAGAGTTCCACACCATTTTTCATTTCTTCACACATAACGGACACTTCCCGTAAATTTCAAACTTATGCCCTTCCACTTCATAATCCGGTAAATTGACAGTAATCATTTCCATTGGACAGTGTGGAATACTGCGCGTCTTGCCACATGCTGTACAGATGAAATGATGATGATGGACACCGGGATCACATTGCATTCGGAAGTTTCGTTCACCGTTTAAATCGGTTTCCTCTAGAATGCCAAGTTCCGAAAATGTCGTCAAGTTCCGATAAATCGTATCAAAACTAATTCCCGGATTAGTAGCCTCCATGAAGTTTTTCACTTCCAAGGCTGTTAAGTAGCGGTCTTTTTTTGACAATAACTGGAGAATTATATCTCTATTTTTTGTCCGCTTAAATTGGTTTTCCTGCAGGATACGCCATGCCTCATCGAGTGTCATATCAACTCCCCCTTCACTGTACGGGCATTGTGTCCACCCTGAATCTTCTTCCAAGCGAGCACTACTAACAAAATAAGTATCGAGGTGATGACGATTGTTCCTCCCGGTGCAATATCAAGATAATAGGCCGCGACAAGTCCAATGATAACGGATAATTCGCCAAAAATGATGGAATAGATCATTGCACCCTTAAAGCTTTTTGCTAACTGAATAGCCGCTGCTACTGGAATTGTCATGAGTGACGAAACTAGTAAGATACCAACAATTCGCATCGAAGCTCCAATGACAAGCGCTGTAATAATCATAAATACCATCTGGATATACCGCGAATTTATCCCGGATACCTTGGCATATTCCGCATCGAATGATAAGACAAACAGTTCTTTATAAAGAAAGCGGATATACGCAATAACGATGATTGCAATAACGATAACGACGATAAGATCCTGACTACTGACAGCTGACACAGATCCGAATAGATAACCTATTAAATCTGAGCCGAACCCTTTCGATAATGAAATAAAAATAGCACCTAGGCCAATCCCTGTAGACAATATAACCGGAATGGCAAGTTCTTCATAATGGCGGTATGCGCCTCTCAATTTCTCAATCAGCAATGACCCGCCTACAGCAGATGCAATCCCAAGGTAAACTGGATTCAATGCAGCAAAGAAGAGCACTTGTTGGCTCAAATATAGACTTCCTGCGATTCCTGCCAACGCGACATGGCTGAGCGCATCTGCGATAAGCGAAAGACGTCTTACAACGATAAACAAACCAAGTAACGGGGCTATAACGCCGATAATTAAGCCTGATAGAAATGCGTTTTGCAGAAATTCATACGAAAGAATAGCATTAATCATTTTTCCACCTCATCTGTATGCTGGTGGACGCGCCGAACAGGATGACCATACCATCTTGAAATATCATCGTCTTCCATTCTTTTATAATCAGATTGTTTACCGTGAAAATGAATCGTACGGTTTAAGCAGGCCACATGTGTTGCAAGATCAGTCACAAGGTCGATTTCATGCGTCACCAGCAAAATTGCAATTCCGTGCTCACGATTTAATTTGTTCAGCATAGAATAAAACGATGCGACATTTTGTTGGTCAATTCCAACTGTCGGTTCATCCATAATGAGTAGGTCCGGTTTGCCCGCCAGCGCTCTTGCTATAAACACACGTTGTTGCTGACCACCGGATAATTCACCCATATTCCGCTTTGAAAAACCGTCCATGCCAACGATACTTAGCGCTTCTAATGTTCGCAGTTCATCTTTTTTCGAAAAACTTTTAAACATTCCAACTTTGCGTGTCAATCCGCTGCGCACAACTTCAAGGACAGTCGCAGGGAAACCTGAGTTAAAAGAATTTGATTTCTGTGAAACATAACCAATCCGTTCTCGCTGCTTAAAGGATCCTATCTCCGAACCAAAAAGCTTTACAGAACCGCTGGAGGGCTGTAAGAGACCAAGAATAATATTTAGGAGCGTTGATTTACCGGAACCATTCGGTCCAATCAGTGCCCAAAATTCCCCCTCCCCTACCTCAAGAGAAATATGATCAAGGGCGATTGACTGTTCATAACTGAAACTGACATCGTCCAATTGAATAATGTTATTTTTCATTTTACTATCCCTTCCTTAAAACAGGAATCATTCCGATTCACTCGTCAAATTATAAACTATGTTCCCAAGGGATACAACCATTTAAGAAAGAAGGTATAAGAAGTGGATTATGCACAGCTGCTAAATGAAGTTAAAATGAGAAGTGACGATGAAGTCAAAATCATTGCAAAGCAATACGGGCTTGACTTTTCCAAATCTGAAATAAGGGCACTTCGACCATTGCTTGATGAAATTTCATTCCATTGGCTCTTCACGGGCATACCCGAAATGTTTATCAATAAAGTACGGGTAGCCATTGGTGATAAAAAAACTGAAATTTTATTCAAGAAGTATTTAGACTCCACCAAATAACGAATACTGATGGACTTGTTGAAAAGAACAAAAACCGCTCGCATATACTCTGCAAGCGGATTTTGTTCTTTAAATTCTTAACTGATCAATTTTCTCAGGTTGAAATGATTTTGCCTTGAACATTTCTATCTCAAACTTGTAAGGCGCCGATTTCTTTTTCGGATCTGCACCTACAAATGGTGTTTCAAGTATTTTAGGAATCGATTGGAATTCCTCATGATGGACAATATAAGAAAGCGGCTCGAAACCGATATGACCGAAACCAATATTTTCATGGCGGTCCTTCATTGCACCACGTTCGTTTTTACTATCATTGACGTGAATAACAGATATTCTGTCCACTCCAACAATTTTATCGAATTCATTTAATACCCCATCAAAATCACCAACAATATCGTACCCCGCATCATGAACGTGACAAGTATCAAAACAAACCGATAAACGGTCATTGTGTGTGACACCGTCAATAATCGCTGCAATCTCATTAAAATTACGGCCAATTTCGGTTCCTTTTCCCGCCATTGTTTCGAGTGCAATACGGACTGGATAGTCTTGGGAAAGTACTTCGCTCAGCCCTTCAATAATTTTTGCGACGCCAAGATCGACCCCCGCACCGACATGTGCACCGGGATGAAGAACAATCTGATTTACACCGAGTGCAGCTGTCCGCTCAATTTCACTTTGAAGGAAGTCGACCCCAAGTCTGAATGTCTCAGGCTTTAACGTATTTGCAATGTTAATAATATAGGGTGCATGGACGACAATATTAGACTGTCCATTTTCCTCCATACTCAGATGCCCTGCTGCAATATTCAATTCCTCGAGAGGCTTTCTTCGCGTGTTTTGTGGTGCCCCAGTATAGATCATGAAAGTAGTTGCTCCGTAGCTTGCCGCTTCCACACTTGAGCCTAACAGCATTTTGCTGCCGCTCATAGAAACGTGAGAGCCAAGCAATAATGGTTTGTCATTTGTCATTTTTTACGTTTCAATCTCCTTTCCCGTTTTTTAAATCGTTCTACTTCCTGAGCCATTTTCTTTTTATAACCAGGTTTCACTTTTGCAGGCTTTTGAACGAATGAAATCGCTTTACGGTCGATGTCATCTTCTTCTTTTACTCGATTGCGTCTTGCATGGCGTTCTTTTACTTCGACCCATTCACCATTTTTCACTTCTTCGTGAACAAACGGAATGCCCATCTTTTCAATTCTGACTACTTTATCGTCTTCAGATGGCTCATATAGTGTAATTGCTGTTCCCTTAAGCCCAGCACGCGCAGTACGCCCGACACGGTGAATGAAAAACTCAAGATCATCCGGCAACTCGAAGTTAATAACATGACTGACACCTGGAATATCAATTCCGCGTGCCGCAAGATCTGTCGCTACAATATACTGGAATTCAAGATCACGGACTTGTTTCATCATCCGCGTACGTTCACGCGGTGTTAGATCCCCATGAATTCTTCCAACCTTAATGCCATTTTCCCCTAGGAAAGTTGCAAGCCCTTCAGCATTTTGCCTCGTATTCATAAAGATGATCGCCAAATAGGGGTTAATGCCTTCCATTACTTGCAACAACTTTTTCTTTTTACTCATGCTGCGAACAGGAACAAGTGAATAATGCATGCCCTCTGTCAATGGTCTCCGTTCACCAATTTTCACATGAACAGGCGATTCCATATATTTAGTTAAAAATGGTTTTAGTTTCTCAGGAATCGTCGCCGAAAATACATACATTTCCAGTTTGGCAGGCATTTTGGATGCGAACTTATCGATATCCTCAATAAAGCCCATATCGAATGCGAGATCAGCTTCATCTATAACTAAAATTTTTGCTGTATGAATAGAAAGAGCACCATTTTCAGACATATCGCTAATTCGTCCCGGTGTCCCCACAATAATATGCGGATTCGACTTTAATTTCCCGATAGATCGTTGTTTGTCCGTACCTCCTATAAGCAGCGAACTGCGCACGTCGGTACCTTCTGTCATCTTAGCAAGTTCATTGTACAGTTGCGTCGCCAACTCTCTTGTCGGAGCTGTGATAACTGCTTGCAGTTCATCAACAGTTGCATCTGTACGTTCTAATACTGGAATAAGGAAACTATGAGATTTACCCGTTCCTGTATGTGCTTGTCCGATTGCATTCGTCCCTTTCAGGATGAGCGGTATAATTTCCTTTTGTATCGGTGTCGGATTCTCAAAGCCGAGCCTCCCGATTGCTTCCCGTATAAACGGTTTAAATTGATAGTCTGTGAATTTAGACATTCGTAACCCTCCTAATGTACACCTATTGTAACACGATTTCGTTCCGCCGTATGCGATTTTCGCATAGTATACTATGTGAAAGTTCATTCTAATTTATCGAAAGGAGATAATTATGAGGTATGAATCCTTTTATCCGTTCGCACGACAACAATCGCCCCCACCTTCCAGGGGACTAATGGGCTTCGGACTGCCTCCTCAAACTGGTCAGGCTCAACCTCCCAGACAACCATTCATGAATGGGCCGATGGGTAATCCACCTGGTGGTCCCATGGGCAATCCAGCCGGTGGTCCGAATCCTGGTCAAGGGATGCAGCAAGCTCCATCAAGAATAGATGGGTATATGCAAACAGCTAACCGATTTTTGAATACGGCACAGCAATTCGCGCCTATGGTCCAGCAGTTTGCCCCCATGGTTCAAAACTTGCCTGCGATGTGGCGATTATATAAAGGTTTTCAATCATTGCCACCTGCAGCCGGCAGCGTCGGATCACCCGCAAGTGGAGTGGCCGCAGCCGCGCGGTCAACTGTTGCAAATCCAACGCCAGGTCCATCAGTTCCCCGCATCTTTCAGCCGCCCATCCGATAATTTTTGAATCCGCCGCTCAACTCAGCTATAATGGATAGTAGATCCTATTAGAGGAGTGAGACTGCATGAAAGTTTTAAAGATTACCCCGAGGGGTTATTGTTATGGGGTCGTCGACGCAATGATCATCGCGAGAAATGCGGCACTCGACAAAACATTGCCGAGACCCATTTATATATTGGGAATGATTGTCCATAACAAGCATGTGACAGATGCGTTTGAAGATGATGGCATCATCACACTAGATGGTGAAAACCGGTTAGAAATTCTTGAAAAAGTTGAATCAGGAACAGTCATCTTCACTGCACATGGTGTTTCACCGGAAGTACGTGAACTTGCAAAAAGAAAAGGTCTCGTTTCGATTGATGCAACTTGTCCGGATGTAACTGTAACCCACGACCTGATCGAAGAAAAGACTGCCGAAGGTTACGATATCATTTACGTTGGGAAAAAACATCATCCCGAGCCAGAAGGAGCAATTGGAGTGGCACCGCACGCAGTACATTTGATTGAAACGACTGAAGATGTCGATAACCTGAATGTGCAGAACTCCAAACTGCTCGTAACGAACCAAACGACAATGAGCCAATGGGATGTTGTTCACATTATGGACGCACTTAAAGTAAAATATCCACATATCGAAGTCCATAAGGAAATCTGTCTTGCGACTCAAGTGAGACAAGAGGCCGTCGCTCAACAGGCAGGTGAATCAGACCTTCTCATCGTTGTAGGCGATCCGATGAGTAATAACTCGAACCGTCTGACACAAGTCTCTGTCGAAATTGCTGGCACACCATCGTACCGGATTTCGGATGTTTCTGAACTGGACGTGAAGTGGTTGGAAGGCATCGAAACTGTCGGTGTTACAGCCGGTGCTTCAACACCGACATTGATTGTTCGCGAAGTGATTGCTTTCCTTGAAAAATTCAATCCAGAAGATCCTTCTACACATCTTCCAGAGCGGAAATTCCAATTAGAAAAAATCTTGCCGAAAATTAAAAATCCGTCGCCTGTAACGCGAATCGAGCCTTACGCCACAACTTAAGTAAAGCGCTAGAAGCCTAGACACTACTCCGTGTCTAAAAACTTTTCGGATGTTTTGAATGAACCAGCCTCCTATTCAGGATGGCTGGTTTTTTCTCAATCCATCAAATAAAAGTAAACGGTTCTGTAATGATTTCCGATTCGATGAACGAGACATTATAACGGGCTTCTATACAAGCCGCCTTCATATGATTCGCTACTCCTTGAATCATCACTTTTTCAATATTATGTCCAGGGTCGATAACGGCAAGCCCCATCGCCTGTGCATCATGAGCGACATGATAATACAAATCGCCAGTTACGAGAACGTCCGCTCCGCTTCGTTTAGCGGCTCCTATATATTTATTGCCGTCTCCACCTAGTACCGCAACCTTTAGGATTTCTTTATTTGGATCACCTACAAATCGGAGTGCCGGGACATCGAATGCAATTTTTACAAGTTCCGCAAATTGTGCAAGAGTGGTCTTTTCCTCAAGTTTTCCAACACGCCCTAGGCCATATTGATTCGCCTCTTGATCAAGAGCAATAAGATCATATGCTGGCTCTTCGTACGGATGGGATGCCAGCATCGCCTTCAGCACTTTACTGCGGAGCGGTCCCGGCAGTATTACTTCGATTCTCTCTTCATTGACCTCTTCACCTTTACCGACTTCCCCAATGAATGGCTCGGCTCCTGTGGTTGGTGTAAAACGCCCAATGCCTGTTGAACTGAAACTGCATCCAGTATAGTCGCCAATCGCTCCTGCTCCCGCCTTTTTCAACGCTTGTCTAATTTCTTCTGCATGGGTGACAGGACTAAAGATAATTAACTTATAAAGCAGTTCAGAATAGGTCGGCTCCACGATCTCCGTGTCAACTAAACCAAGTTCTCTAGCTAACATATCATTCACGCCGCCGGGTGCGACATCTAAATTCGTATGAGCTGCATAGACAGCAATATCATTTTTAATACACTTTTCAATCATGCTGCCTTGCGGTGTTTCCGTCAAAAGGCCTTTCAATGGTCTGTAAATTGGCGGATGGTGCGCGATAATGAGGTTAGCACCTTTTCGGATTGCCTCATCAATGACTTCTTCGTTGACATCTAAGGTGACTAGCACGCTTTCTACACTGCGGTTCAATTGTCCGATGTGAAGCCCTACCGGATCACCATCCATTGCAAAACGTTTTGGTGACCACTTTTCAAAAAGCGCAATAACTTCATGCCCATTTACTTTTTTCACGTTGTCAACACCTTCCCAACTAATTCAATATAACCTGACATTTGTTCTTTTTTCTTTTTGATTGCATCTGTTTCAGCTGTTTTTTTGAGGGAAGCAAGTACTCGATTCCATTCCGCCAATTCACCTTCCCATTTTTCAAGGAATACATCGGTTTTGGAAGCAAGCAAGAAAGGTCCTGCCATCAATTCTAGTTCCCCATACATTGCCTGTCCTTTTTCCAGCACGATAATTTCATATATTTTGCCGTCTTCTTTCAAAATATGCTCATCAATAATTGTCCACTTATTAGAAACGGCCCATTCGCGGATTGCCCTTGAATAGATATTCGGCTGTGCAATGATTCGGTTCACTTGGGAAAGTCGCTCTTTGCCGCTTTCTAAGATTGTAGCGATTAGCGGGCCTCCCATTCCTGCGATTGTCACCGTATCGACAGCATCCCCTTCTTCAATAGCAAACAGACCATCTGCCAGTCTAACCGTAATGGCTTCTGAAAAACCTTCTCGCCTTACATTTTTAACTGCGGATTCATACGGCCCTTTCGCTACTTCTCCTGCAATTGCTGTCTTCACTTTCTTTGTATGAACTAGAAAACAAGGCAAATAAGCATGATCACTGCCAATATCTGCAACCACTGCCCCTTCCTTGACGTAAGAAGCGACCGCCTTTAATCTGTTAGATAATCGTTCGGAATTCAAATAATCGCCGCCTTTCAATGCTTTAATTGTATTAGATTTTGTCTTATTTTGCACATTACATAAATAGAAAAAGCCATCAGTCGACAGAAACGCTCTGCTAACTGACAGCTCTTCCTCATTAAGGATTATTTAAGTGATAAAATATAATCTGCCATTGCATCTAGCTCGGCATCATCTGTAATGCCTTGAGGTGGCATTGCGTTTTTACCATTTTTAATGGTGTCTTTAATTTCTTCCTTAGATAGGCTAGTTCCAACCAAACCTGGCCCCATTCCACCTGAAAGATCTCCGCCGTGACAGCCGATACATTTACCTTGAGCAACTGCTTCAGCATCAAATTCTGCTGAACTTTCAGCTTCTTCAGTTACTGCATCTTCACCTTGTCCAGCGATTTCTTTTTTCTGATCAAGTCCATAGAGGGACATGAAGAAAATAAGACCGATTCCAAGCGCAAAAATTAAGATATAAGGCACAATTGGATTTCTACTCATTGAATTACCCTCCCTTATCAGGATCTATTCTGTAATGAATACAGTTCACAACTATTATTGTACTGTATCCGCAAGAAAACTGAAAGAGTTATCGATGATCTTTTCGTTGTTTGTGACAAATTCGACAAATATTTAAGTGTTATCTATACAATATATGTCGAATTTAAAAATTCATTGAATTCGCTTCGGTGCTAGGGATGCCTCACGTCCTTGTAAGGCGCCTCCGTTCAGTAATTATATAGGCAATCATTTGTTCAATAAAGATAGAGTTACTGGCATCTTTTGCTTTTTTGTTAACAGCCGATTAATCGCGCGATGACCATTCTTTGTACTTCCGAAGTACCTTCTCCTATTTCAAGAAGCTTTGCATCACGCATATAGCGTTCGACTTCATATTCTTTCATATAACCATAACCGCCATGAATCTGGATCGCTTCGCTTGCCACTTCCATAGCTATTTCTGATGCATACAGTTTACACATTGAAGCTTCTTTTGAAAATGGACGTCCCTGATCTTTAAGCCAAGCTGCTTTATGGACCATAGTACGCGCCAGTTCAATTTTCATCGCCATATCAGCCAGCTTAAATTGCGTGATTTGGAATTCAGAAAGTGTTTTGCCGAATTGCTTACGTTCTTTGGAGTATCGAAGTGCACGATCAAACGCCGCCTGGGCAATCCCTACCGCCATAGCACCGATTCCAATACGTCCACCGTCTAATGTAACGAGGAACTGGCGGAAACCGTTCCCTCGTGTCCCTAGAAGGTTTTCTTTCGGTACACGGACGTTATCAAGCACAAGCTCTGTCGTATTAGAAGCATTAAGCCCCATTTTTTCATAGTTATCGATAACCGTGAAGCCTTCTGCATCGGTCGGTACGATAATTGCGCTGATTTCTTTATTCCCGCCTTCATTCCCCGTGATAGCGGTAATTGCAAGGTGCTTGGCATAGCTCGCATTCGTGATGAATACTTTGGAGCCGTTGATGACATAATCATCCCCATCTTCTTTTGCTGTTGTTTGCGTTCCACCCGCATCCGACCCAGCATTTGATTCCGTCAATCCAAAAGCGCCAAACGATTCCCCTGTACAAATTGGCGTCAAATACTTATGTTTCTGTTCTTCGGTGCCAAATAGGTTGAGCGGCGCTCCCCCCAATGAAATATGCGCCGAATATGTAATTCCTGTTGAAGCACATGCACGGCTTAGTTCTTCCGTAACAATTGCGAAACTTATGGTATCGGCTCCCCCGCCTCCATACTCCTCTGAAAAAGGTAAACCCATCATTCCCATATCGGAGAGTCGTTTAAACACCTCAACTGGAAACTCTTTTGTCCGGTCGCGATCGATTGCACCTGGTGCGACAACTTCATCCGTGAATTCCCGAATCATTTTTTTGATCATCTGCTGTTCTTCTGTCAAATCGAAATTCAACGTCTTCATCCCCTTTGTTGTGAACGCTTACAAATTCAATTATAACGAATTGTCCTACGTTTTCACAACTAATATTGAATCCCTATCAAAAGAATACGAGAATTCAAAAAGAAATAAGCAAAAAACCGATAATCAGAAGCAATCCTGCTGCGCCCGAAATTGTGAAATATAGCAATTTAAGCATACGACCTGCAAATAACCAGAGGAGACAGTTCAATATGAGCAATCCAATTAGTAACATTGTATGCCCTTCAAAAAAGACACCCCATAACTTCAGTGACATTAAAAGCAACATAAAGGAGGCTACTATGTATAGAAAAGGCCCGATACCCGATTGAACAGTTGATTTGCGCAATGTCAACAGTAAAAACGCTAACGAAACAACAGCTGTCAGCGTAATTGTCAGAACTGGATAATGGACAAATACAAACATGCAACCACTCACAATTATCGTTAGGATTGCTAGCATACTAATTGTCCTTTTCGATTTCTTTTTTTCCTTCACAAGAATCGCATCCGTCACTTTTGCTTCCTTCTCATCCTCCCCTTGCGCGTAGAGAGTGATGAGAAAATCACAGTAATGCTCAGGCAATAACTTATTCTGTTTCCAATACTTTATTTCCGATATAATTATTCGTTTTCGCTGTGGATTCATAACGTAGATCGCTCCTTGAAAAATATAGGAAAAGCCTTGGTACACCATTGAGACGCTCAGTTTCTTGGCAGTGAAAAAAGCATCGGCACAAATTATGCCGATGCCTTTTTTTATTCAAGAAAATCTTTTAATCGCTTACTTCTAGATGGATGCCGCAGTTTGCGTAATGCTTTCGCCTCAATTTGACGAATTCGTTCACGGGTGACACCGAACACTTTCCCTACTTCTTCAAGTGTTCTAGTACGGCCATCATCTAAACCGAAACGAAGGCGCAGTACGTTTTCTTCTCTGTCTGTCAACGTATCAAGGACATCTTCCAATTGTTCTTTCAATAACTCATACGCTGCATGATCAGACGGTGATTGTGCCTCAGAGTCTTCTATGAAGTCACCAAGATGAGAATCATCCTCTTCACCAATTGGCGTTTCAAGCGATACAGGCTCTTGTGCAATTTTTAGGATTTCACGTACTTTTTCAGCGGTTAAATCCATTTCTTCTCCAATTTCTTCTGGCGATGGTTCACGTCCAAGGTCTTGTAGCAATTGACGCTGCACTCGAATTAATTTATTAATGGTTTCAACCATATGAACGGGAATCCGAATCGTACGGGCTTGGTCCGCGATTGCACGAGTGATAGCCTGACGTATCCACCATGTTGCGTAAGTACTGAACTTGAATCCTTTTGTATGGTCGAATTTCTCTACTGCTTTTATAAGTCCCATATTCCCTTCCTGAATTAAGTCAAGGAACAGCATGCCCCGTCCAACATACCTTTTCGCAATACTAACGACTAAACGCAGGTTTGCTTCCGCAAGTCGCTTCTTTGCCTCTTCATCGCCATCTAAAATACGGATAGCAAGCTCAACTTCTTCTGCACCTGTCAGTAAATCGACACGTCCAATTTCTTTTAAATACATTCTCACTGGATCATTGATTTTAACGCCGGGCGGTACACTAAGGTCATTCAAATCAAATTTTTCTTCCGCAACTATTTTGCCGTCTTCTCCGGCTTCTTCATCAGCTTTACGGTCCATCTCAATTCCTTGCACTTCAAGCAAGTCAAGGAATTCCTCGAACTGTTCAGGCTCCATTTCAAATACAGATAATTTTTCAGTTACCTCATCAAGCGTAAGTTCACCTGTTTTCTTTCCGGCCTCCAACAGATTTGCTTTCACTTCTTCAACAGTCATTTCAATTTCCATATCTTCAGATTGTTCTTTTTTACTCATCTTACCCGTTCCTCCTTAGTACACCGGAAAACGACTATAATGTCGTCAATGATTTCCGGAGCTGTATAATTTCCCTGGCCAGCTCCAGCGCCCGGGTATGATCATTTGTTTTTTCTGCTTCTTTTGATTCATGGATTTTTGCCTGAATTGTCAAGCTGACTTTATATCTTTCCAAATGATTAATGCAATCAGCAATTTCTTCTTCTGAGTGTTCGGGATCTCTTTCAACCATTGCAGACTCCAGAACGATTTTTCTAAGTTCCCGGTCTTCCAATGATTCTGCAAACCTGTGGAAATCAGGTGATCCATGTTGTTCGTAAAACCCGGCAAGCCTAATGAAAATTGTTACATAATCTTCCCGGACGAACAGGTTTTGCTTATCCTCACGTATACGATCAAACAGTTCCCCGTCACTTAACAAATGATAGAGCAACAATCGCTCCGCACGTTCGGTACCTGTTTTCTTCCTCATTGGAACAGCATGCTGAGGACGCAGTGCCTCCTCATATTTCGGTTCCATTTTCGCTTTCTTTGCCTGATGTCCGGCCATTTTTATAAATTGCTGATTAATGGCTTCGATTGACACACCCGTTACTGTTGAAAGCTGCCGGAAGTAAAGATCCCGCTCTACTGGCGATGAACGCTTTGCCAATTCTTCCAAAACTTCATGGATATATTGCAGTACATCGTTTTCATAAGATAAGTTTTTAGATCGCTTTGCATATGCCATTATAAATGACATGAATGAATGGGGATTACCGATGACCTTTTCACGAAAGGCATCACCACCATGCTCTGTAATGTAATCGTCAGGATCCATCTTTCCCGGCAATAACGCAATTTTAACATCCAGCCCTTTTTGAGTAGCCATATCTGCAAATCGCTTTGCCGCTTCCCATCCTGCATCATCTCCGTCACAGCAGATGATAAGATCTTTAGCAATTCTTTTTAATTTCAAAAGATGTGTGTCCGATAAAGATGTGCCCATTACAGCAACACTATTCGTCACACCTGCACGATCAGCCGATATGGTGTCCATAAATCCTTCAAACAGTATTACTTTACCCGTTTTCCGGACGTTAAGACGTGCATTGTGAAAATTGTACAGAATATGACTTTTTTCGAATATCGGAGTTTCAGGACTATTCAAGTATTTGGCTTCCTGTTTCGATCCAGAAAGAGTCCTCCCGGAAAATGCAACAACATTTCCATTATCGTCATGAAGCGGAAACATGATACGTGCTCGAAATCTGTCAAAATAGCCTGTCCCATCGTCTTTCATGATACAAAGCCCGGCTCGTTCCATTTCCTTCATATCGAAACTCTTGCGCTTTAGTAGATTCGACAGCGCTTCATTATCGTTTAGCGACCACCCGATTCCATATTTTTCGATACTCTCCCTCGTAAACCCTCTTTTTTCAAGATATTCTAGTGCTTCTTCACCTTCTACAGTGTTTAGGAGTAGATGACTATAAAAGTTTGCTGCAAGAGCATGTGCCTCAATCATGGATTTAAATTCGTTGTGCGGCTTCGCTCCGGAACCTTCACTTATGGCAGAATCGACTTCAATACCTGTCCGGTCAGCAAGTTTTACAACCGCTTCTGTAAATGGGCTATTTTCAATATCCATGACGAACGTAATTGCATTACCACTAGCGCCGCATCCAAAACAATGGAAAAGTTGTTTATCTTCTGAAACAGAGAAAGAGGGTGTACTTTCGCCATGAAATGGACAAAGCCCAAACCAGTTTTTCCCTCTTTTTGTAAGTTGTACATACTCCCCGATTAGATCGACAATATCAGTCTTTGATCGGACGGCTTCTATGGTCTCTTCTGGTATTCTCGTCATCCTATCACCAACCACTCTATCTAGATTGAATTCGAGATAGTATTCAAAAACCCTTCATATTCGACAAATTATTTTCGATTATACTCGGAATCTTTCATATTACACTAATATAGAGGGTTTATCTCTATATAAACCTCGCATTTTATAAAAACTTTTTTATCATCCGTAAAAGAAGAACCAACCCGTAGTAACGGCCGGTCCTTCAATATCACTGTGTCCATGTTTTAAACAGCCACTCATTCATGTGCACAACAGTATTTCTCAATTTTTATTTAACGATTGCGACTCGTAATTTCGCTAAATATAACGTTGGCAGTTTCTTCAACAGCCCGGTTCGTTACGTCGATAACCGTGCAGCCGATTTTTGAAACTACATTATTAAAATGTGTAATCTCGGCTTCAATCCGATCGACTCGCGCATAATTCGCATCATCCTTCAAACCAAGCGTGATAAGTCGTTCTCTACGAATAGAATTTAATTTTTCCGGAGAAATCACAAGCCCGAAACATTTAGCAGGATCGATCATATACAGCTCTTCCGGCGGATCCACTTCGGGCACTAGCGGAATATTCGCCACTTTGTAGCCTTTATGTGCAAGGTATTGCGACAATGGCGTTTTCGAGGTTCTGGAAATACCTACGAGAACGATATCCGCTCTCATAACACCCCGCGGGTCCCTTCCATCATCATACTTAACGGCGAATTCAATTGCTTCTATTTTTTTAAAATAATCTTCATCCAGTTGCCGCACAAGTCCCGGTTCTTCTAGCGGCTTTTCACCTAGTTCCATACCAATCCGTTCAATGATAGGTCCGAGAAGATCGATGCACTGAATTTCTTTTGACTGACATTGTACTTTTAGTTTTTGGCACATGGCGCTTTTCACAAGTGTATAGACAATGATTGCATTTTGCTGTTTCGCTAAATAAACAATTTCATCAAGTTGCGATTCTTCCTCTATATGGGAAAACCTTTTTATCAAAACTGTTTCAAGCCCTTGTCTGAATTGACTTGCCGCCGCTTTTGCAACAAGGTCGGCCGTTTCTCCGACTGAGTCGGAAACGATGAACAAAGTTAACTTCCTCATAGTATCCTCCTCATAATTCGTGTTCATCCGCAAGCGAAAGGAAAGCTGCGGTAATGTTTGTTTTTGTAATTCGTCCAACAACTTCAAGTCCATTCCCGTTATTATTTATAACAGGTAGTGAATCGATTTGCTGGTCAATCATTTTCTTCGCCGCATGAAGAAGCGTATCCTGCTTTTCACAATACGTAATATTTGGCATTCTAGTCATAATCACGTGGACCGGAATCTTTTCCAGCTCATTGTTTCCCAGACTTGTCCTTAGCAAATCTTTCCTTGAAAGGACCCCTGTAAGAAATGAAAACCCATCAACAACAAACAATGTTCCGACATCTTCTAGGAACATTTGACAAATTGCGTCATAAACCGATATATTCTCATCTACGACGACGGGAATTGACTGGAAGTCACGTACTTTCATATCGGTCATACTGTCAGAAACAGATTGGGCAGGTCTTTTGCCTGAATAAAAGTAGCCCACTCGAGGTCTCGCATCCAGAAAACCAGCCATCGTTAAAATAGCTAAGTCAGGACGGATTGTTGCCCTCGCCAGCTTAAGCCGTTCCGCGATTTGTTCGCCGGTAATCGGGCCATCCGCTTTAACGATTTCAAAAATCTCGGCCTGACGCTTATTCAGTTCCATCTATGTCACCGCCCTAAGCGTTCAATTGTTTATCCTTGATTATTATATACGAAGACGCGTGCTATTGCGAAGAAAGCGGAACCATGCTAAACTGAATTAGAATTGAATAGGCGAAGATGGGTTAATAAGTAATGTCATTTAAAGCGAACGGGGATAGTGAAAGCCCGTAAAGATATGAAACGGCAACCTTGAGCCATCGCACTAGTAAAGAGGGCTGTTTATGCAGCCAATTAGGGTGGAACCGCGGGTAATCATGCACTCGTCCCTGGACTTTTTGTCCAGGGATGGGTGCTTTTTAATTTGATTCAGCATAAGCCCCCGCTGAACCAAATTAAAGCCTCCGGCGGATGTCACAGATTTTGAGGGGAATGGAAAGGCAACCTAAGTTCGCCGCATCCTGCGGGCACAAGCTCAATTCAAAATCCGGACACAAATCCGCCAAGGCGTATTTGAATAATAATTGGAGGGATTTACTATGTCAATGGAACAAGTCGTTAACTTAGCAAAGCAAAGAGGTTTTGTTTTCCCGGGCTCTGATATATACGGAGGCCTTGCAAACACGTGGGATTATGGTCCTCTCGGTATCGAATTGAAAAATAACATCAAAAAAGCTTGGTGGCAAAAGTTCATTCAGGAATCGCCGTATAACGTCGGACTCGACGCAGCGATCCTAATGAATCCAAAAGTGTGGGAAGCTTCAGGTCATATTGGCAACTTCAATGATCCGATGATTGACTGCAAAAAATGTAACACACGCCATCGAGCTGACAAACTTATTGAAGATGCACTAGATGCAAAAGGGATCGAAATGGTTGTGGATGGCCTGTCTTTCGACAAAATGGCAGAACTCATTAATGAACATAAAGTGGTCTGCCCGACTTGTGGCGCTATGGACTACACTGAAATTCGCCAGTTTAACTTGATGTTTAAAACATCTCAAGGCGTTACGGATTCATCAGCGAATGAAATTTTCCTTCGTCCTGAAACTGCACAGGGAATTTTTGTAAATTTCAAAAATGTCCAGCGTTCAATGAGAAAGAAAATGCCTTTTGGTATCGGCCAAATCGGTAAAAGCTTCCGTAATGAAATTACACCTGGAAACTTCACATTCCGTACCCGTGAGTTCGAACAAATGGAATTGGAATTCTTTTGTAAGCCCGGCGAAGACATGGAATGGTACGCGTTCTGGCGCGAGTATTCAAAACAATGGTTACTAAACCTAGGTTTGACTGAGGATAATATGCGCTTACGTGAACATGATGAAGACGAACTTTCCCATTACTCAAAAGGGACTGTCGACATCGAATACAAATTCCCATTCGGCTGGGGTGAACTATGGGGCATTGCGAACCGAACTGATTTTGACTTGAAACGCCATATGGAACATTCAGGTGAAGATTTCCACTACCTAGATCCTGTGACAAACGAGAAATTTGTACCTTATTGTATCGAGCCTTCACTTGGCGCGGACCGTGTAACACTTGCATTCCTTTGCGATGCATTCGCTGAAGAAGAACTAGATGGCGACGACAAACGTACCGTTCTTCGTTTCCACCCAGCGCTTGCTCCGGTAAAGGCTGCTGTTCTGCCGCTATCGAAGAAACTTGCGGACGGTGCGGATGAAGTATATGCGGAACTGCGTAAGCATTTCAATGTCCAATACGATGATGCACAATCGATCGGCAGACGCTACCGTCGTCAAGATGAAATTGGAACACCATTCTGTATAACGTATGACTTTGATTCCGAAGAAGATCGTCAAGTGACAGTTCGCCACCGTGACTCTATGGAACAAACGCGTATGCCTATTTCAGAAGTGAAAGATTATATTGCAAAACACCTTGAATTTTAATCTGAGCTGCTGAAATTAGATGTAGACAAAACAAAAAACTGCCTGACACCGATTGTACTTTGGAGTCAGGCAGTTTTTTTGCTGTGGCCGGAAATGACGAAGTCATTTCCAGCCATGTAGGATTACTATCTCCAACGACTAAAATTTGAATAGATTTAGCTATTTTTCGTTTCTCCCTATTTATTCACACGGTTTTTATAATAAATTTGAAAGTCAGTCCATTTCCCATTTTCATATGAAAATGCTTCCCTTGTACATTCATAACGGAAACCCGTGCTCAATGCCAACTTTTTGGATGGTTCGTTATCCATATTGATATGTAGTTCGATTCGATTGAAGTTCAGTTCATCGAAAAACAACGCACTTGCCGCTAGGACGCTTTCTTTCCCATAGCCTTGCCTGAAATATTGATTATGTATGGAGTACCCCATCATCGCCCAATCGTAATCCATTCTGCGAATCGTTATCAACTCTACTTTCCCTACATTGGCACCATCTTCTTTTCTAAAAACCCCAAGTATATACATTTCATCGTTTTCTGCCGCCGCGTTAAATCCTTGAATCCAGTCCGCGAACCACTCTTTTGTATAAGTCGATGAATCCTCGCTGAAACCATCATCATACTTGTATTGCGAAGGTAATCTATTGTTAAATCCTTCATTCCATTGATCATAATCTTCTGTTTCAAACGGGCGTATGATAAGACGCCCGGTATCGATAAACAAATTTTTCTCCATCGTTCCCCCTCCATTCATGCCACACCTTTTGCGTTCTGATAAATCACAATACGTAATACAGCTAAGAACTGTTTTAGTTTAGACAACAATACACACTAATAGCAATTTTGAGTCATACGAACGTACTCTTCGACTATCAGATTTTTCAATTCATGTTATCTCGTAATTTTAAAAGAAGATAAGTAAACAGCAATACAACGATAAATCCGCTATATTGCCGGACTTCCTCAATCTATTTAACGTCGTTCTTCCCCAGGGTGATATCTTATACCGTCGTGTCCTGAAAATTCCATACCTCCGCAAACAGGATAACCGAGTAGTCCCAATCATCTCCATTAAGAACCAATTTCATAATCTAACTGTTTTAAAAAACCTTCCATATAATCATGTCGCTGCTCTGCGAGTCGCTTGCCTTCTACTGTGAGCATCAAATCTTTTAACAACAACAACTTTTCATGAAAATGAGTGACCGAGGCTGTTTCCTTGCTACGGTAGTCTACTTCGGACATATTATCACGAACCACCTCTTCTGTATCGTACAGCTTCCTTCCCTTTGCACCGCCAAACGCAAAGGTCCGAGCAATCCCAATAGCACCGATCGCGTCAAGCCGGTCTGCATCCCGAACAATGGCTCCATCGATGGAGGTGATATCCTTCGCATTACCCCCACTAAACGACACGCTTTTGATGCACGCTAATACTCTCTTTGATAATTCATCGTCAGCCCCAATTAGCTGTAAAATTTCTAGCACAGTTGGATTGTCATCTGATTTATATTTAGCATCCTCAATGTCATGCAACAGAACGGCAAGTCGGATGACTTCCTCATTCGCTGAAGGTTCTTTAGTCAAAATTCCCATTGCATTTTTCATTACACGTTCAATATGAGCGAAATCGTGACTTGCATCGAACTTATTGTAAATCACAGTGACAATCTGCTTGCATTTTTCAATCATGTCCACCATATACAATCACTCCTATAATTAATTAATATCTCACAGAAAAGAACGTCTGAATATTTAGGCATATCATTGACGCACAATGTCGATTCATGTATAGTTAGTAAATCCATGTATTTAATGGATGGGACATCGAATCGCCGAGGAGGAATGTACATGTACCAGGGAAAAGTCAAATGGTTCAGTAATGATAAAGGCTATGGTTTCATCGAAGCGGATGACGGGGAAGATGTGTTTGTCCACTTTACCGGTATTCTATCTGAAGGCTTTAAAACGCTCGATGAAGGTCAATCCGTATCCTTCGAAATCATCGAAGGGAATCGCGGTCCTCAGGCAGCGAATGTCTTAAAACTTGGAGATGAATGATAAAAAACAAAAGCACTTGTCCAGAGGCTTATGTCATAGCCTCTAGACGCTGAAGTTTAGACGTTAAATCCCCGAGTAGTAATTAGCCCATAATACGAAATGCTATAATTTTCCGGATAAAACAAAAATCCCGCTGATGCACGTTCCAGCGGGATATTATTTTGTAATTTTATTCATTTCTTGACCTAAAAATTGAAGCTGTTCTCCTATTGTACATGTCGTAATACAAAACTTATGTGATCCTGCCTTGCCTTTATCTTTAGACAGTTGAGTTTTTAGGAAGCAGCCTTCACAATAAGTATCTAGGATCCCATCGATTTCACTCATAACGATTGTCTTATTCATATATATACCTCCAAAAGACACGATTCATTTATTCTAATACGATTTGTAAATTGGTGCAACAATACAAGTAAATCGAGGTGTTTAGTAAATGATTGAATTATATGTAGATGGTGCAAGTGCAGGAAATCCTGGAAAAAGCGGTATTGGGATTTTTATAAAAGGCGAAGGCCATACGTTGAAGTTATCTGAACGAATTGAACCCACAGATAATCATACAGCGGAATTTCAAGCATTATTACGCGGTTTGGAGGAAACAGCTAAGCTAACGACTGGAATGGTATCAGCCCGTTCGGATTCTCAAATCGTCGTCATGGCCGTTGAAAAAGAATTTGTTAAAAATGAAAAACATAAACAAACCTTAACGAGCATTCTTGCTATCGCAAAAACGTTCGACTTCTTTTTCATCAAATGGATTCCCGATGTGGAGAATCGTGCAGCAGATGCCCTGGCACGAGAAGCTATTCATAAAAAAGACTAAACAGCTGAATTTCAACCTTTTCTGTTTCACTTCTTTTCAAATGATAAAGATAGCCCATCCTCTCATTCAAGGATGGGCTATCTTTGCGCCCCTTACGTCATTATTAGATTTATGGTTATCTGCAATATCTCCTAAAACATTTGCAGATTTATACCTTTTTAAGTTACGCCCTCATAAAGGTCACCGTATTGTCTAGCAGGTCATACAGAACCCACTCGCAATTATTGACGACCGCCCCGACATTAACGAGGACCTTCTTTCCATTTACATCATATGGAACTCCGAATTCAATTTCTTCATTAATACCATTCCGTGATAATCTGGATATATGGCTATGCCCATAAAATACAGGAGATTTACTCAATTCTACAACTTCGTGCGCCCAAGGTTCACTGCCCCATTCCCACTGATGGCCGTGGATGATTGTCGCATTGGCGATTTCAAACGTTTCCGGCATAGTCGAAAGTTTTTCGCGTAGTGGATCATTCGTTTCTGTAATCATCAAAATCCGATCTTCCTGGTTTCCACTTACAGATAGAAAAGTTAACAGGTCAGTGAAGCCTTCGGGAATGATCATTACATCTTCAAGCTGTGTATACTTCTTATCTGTGATATCTTTTTTACTAATTGTACATTCAAACAGATCGCCAGTTCCGACGCGGACTGCTTCCGGGGATTTTTTCGATATGTCTGCAAGTACTTTTTCCAAATCCTCCTTAGAGGAATGTATGTCTCCTAGCAGCGCGTAATACAAATTATCACTCTCCAAATTCCGTTAATACGTTTTGATGAAAAAGCCTTCCGTCTCCGACCATTCACAATAGGCAATTTTGCTCGGATCGAGATAACCTTTTTTCGCCAGTTCGTCCATCAGCCAGTCGCTATCTTTCCCTGCAAAGGTAAGCACTTCTACTTTTACTTTACCTTCGTCGACGAGCAGAACGGAAGGCTCCTCTTCTTTCGCTTCTTCTTTTAAATCACCGTTCGTTAAGGCTTCGTATTTCACATATTTATTGAGTGTAACATCCCCGCCTGGCTCAAGGAATAAATCACGAACTTCCCGAAGTGAGAAGACACCCTGCTTCCGGAGAGCAGAACGAAGCTGTTCCATTTCAAGATGGTGTTGGTTAAACTTTTTCATGTCAAGATTGCCGTTGCTGATAAGTTTGACTGGTTCACCCTTTAGAAGTATGCGGATTGGATTCCATTGCTTAGTAGCCCTTTCAATGAGATAGATAAGCACTCCCCATAATACAATCGCAAACAAAAAGTGAGTAATTTTTATTTTTTCATCAAATAGACTTTCTTCAAGAATACCACCTAGTACGAGCGTATAGACGAAATCGTAAGGTGTTAACTGCGCAAGTTCTTTCTTACCGAGAAGTCGGATGACGGTGAGTAGTGAAACCAATCCGACGACCAGTTTCAGCAATGTATCAAGATACATATCCAGTACCCCTCCTAAAAGATCGTAATACTGGAATATACCCTATCTTGCTGAAATTAGACCCTACCCTATCTCGATTTCTGCGTTTTCAATTGAAATCCAGTCGCTGTAACTTCCAACATATAAACGGACATTTTCATAGCCGGTGTGCTTGAGCGAAGCGTACAGTGGTGCTGCTGTCACACCGCTTCCACAATATACCGTTACCTCTTCTGCTGGATTCACGACAGTATACAGTCGTTCTTTTACAATTCCGTCCAACTTGAAGATGCCCTCTTTCTTCAGTTGTTCCCAGTCAAAATTCAGCGCTCCGGGAATCCGGCCGGCAATTGGATCGATTGGTTCTTTTTCTCCCCGGTATCGCTCCGCGGAGCGAGCATCCAAAAGGATACCAGCTGTTCCCCCCACTACTATTTCCTCAACGAATTGCCTTGGGGCATAGATGGTTTCATCCCAATCTGGTGAAACTGAAGTAGACAGCGGCTCCGGTACACGATTATCTATTGGAAAACCCGCTTCTTTCATTGCTGCAAATCCTTCAAGTGCAATAAACGAATTTTTAAATCCAGCATATTGCAATAGCCACCATGCACGTGCAGCAAAAGGATTTCCGCCGTCATCATAAACGATTATTTGGTCATCCATTGTAAGTCCGCTTGTTCTAAAAAGTTTTGTCAAGGCTGTCTTTTCTGGCATAGGGTGTCTGCCAGCAGACTCCGTCATATTGGACAAATCACGTTCCAAATCCCAGTAGATTGCACCCGTTACATGACTTTCCGCATATTTACGTCTGCCTTCATCCCCATCTTGCAACGAAAAACGTGTGTCCACCCATTTGGATTTAGCATAATCAATATCAGTTATCGAAACAAACACATTAGCCAATTAAACCAGCTCCTCAGCTTGTAATTTCCCATACACTTTACGCCATTCGCTTAATTGTTCTGTACCTTGAAGAAGTGTTCGCTCAGATGCAATCTGATTGAGGCTTTCGTTCAGCAAGTGCTGCCTAAGCCCTTCCGCTTCACTTTCAATCCAGCGATCTGCCCACTTTTCAAGCAATTCTTTTTCACGGCCAAGATAGATAGATGCATCTTCCTTCAATAATTCTTCGAGTCGGGTTTTCAATACATCGCGTTCTC
Organism: Sporosarcina psychrophila; assembly: GCA_020742515.1. Lineage (GTDB taxonomy): Bacteria > Bacillota > Bacilli > Bacillales_A > Planococcaceae > Sporosarcina > Sporosarcina psychrophila_B. The sequence continues at coordinate 1,329 of DYWT01000003.1, read as the reverse complement.
CCTTTTCAAAGAATGCTTTCTGATTTTTAAACAATCTGTTGACACTTCCGTAGATGTTAGGGTCGGTGTAAGGAAACCCGAATGATAACATGTCAGCATCCTGCGGTTCATATGGTGAAGGGACAATAGAACTATCCTTTTCGTTTATCCCTGAAATTTCTAAACGTTGGCGACTGTTCAACTGCTTTTTCATAAAGTTCAGCATCCGTAAGTTCGTTACTTTAAGTTCCTGTGTCAAATCGAAGCCGATCATCTGCACAGTCTCCGCAAGTGCCCCTTTCAATGCACGGTCTGCAGAATTATTGACGAAAACAGAAGGACTATATGCTTCTTTGAAGAAATCGCCGAAACGCAGAAATACACGTTGCAAAATATAATAGACGAGTTCACTTAATTCATTGTGAGTAGCTTTTGTAAGTACTTGCGTAAAGTTATGTGCGAAATGTTGACGCACTTCTCCTTCAAGCTTATTCAATTCTTCTAGTCTTTCCGCCTTACGCGTCCGATTCAATTCTGTCCGGGAAATAAGTGAAGAAAGCCGTTCTATCGTTTTCACTGCTTCTTCTTCTAGTGCCTGAACCGCCAGTCCTTTCAAGTCATACTCGAGGAAATGATGGAATTCCTCTTCGAAAGGTGCCATGAATGAATCTATCCGTTCATCCATTTTTGCAGCGAGTGCTTGTAAACTTGAAATCCCATGAACTCTAGGATTGCGGATACCAAATTTCCGGAGTTCGTCTCCAACGAATGTTTTGACAGCTTCCGCTTCTTCCTGATCAGATGCAAGATCAATTGCATTGACGATAAAAAACATCTTATCAAGTTCAAATGCATCTTTCACTCGTCCAAGCTGGACAAGGAACTCTCTATCTGCCCTTGCGAATGCATGATTATAATACGTGATGAAAAGAATCGCGTCGGCGTTTCTAATATATTCAAATGCAACGTCAGTATGCCGTGCATTAATGGAATCAGCCCCTGGTGTATCAACGAGGGTAATTCCTTTGCGGGTTAATGCGCAATCATAGTAGAAATCAATCGAGTCGACGAAACAACTTCGGTCTTCTTGCGCCACAAACTTAACGAATTCTTCCTGCTCCACTTTTATAATCGTGCCTAGCACTTCACTATAAATCGGATATCCTTTTTTGAATGCGGCTATAAAAGCTTTATGAATATGAAGATTTTCATCCGTCAATTCTGTATGAAGTGCTTCATCGGCCTTTTGATGAGCCTCATTCAATGATGTAATGTGTAATCCAAGCGCCTCGAATGAACGACTGACGTCCTCTAGCATACGTTCTTTCGACTTCAACAGAACATCAGCAG
>DYWT01000002.1 GCA_020742515.1 Sporosarcina psychrophila | reverse complement strand
CTGCATCTAAAGATAATTGTTTTATTACTCCAAAAGCAGTGATACCAATTTGACTAATTATAAATAATATGAAAATTGAAAATATTCTTTTTACATAGTTCATATAATCACTCCTATTAAAACCAATGTTCGTTTTTTCTATTGATTCTTAAATTTAACAGCTGTACCATATGCTACAACTGACTGCATGTCATTACTAATAGATCCAGAGTCGAAACGCATAGCAATAATAGCGTCGGCCCCAATATTTTTTGCTTCTTCTTTTAAACGGTCCATTGCTATTTTTCGTGCTTCTTGTTGCATTTCTGTATACGCTTTGATTTCTCCGCCCACTAAATTTTTTAATCCTGCGCCAATATTTTTTACAATATTTTTAGAATGTGTTGTTACACCAAATACTACATCAAGTGTTTCGTATTCTACACCATATAATTTTTCTGAAGTTGTTATTAGCATATTAAAAAACCCCTTTCAAAATTTTATATTATAAATATAGCATATGAAAGAGAGAAAAAAAACTTACAATATTGTTATTTTATAACTTAAAGTAACTGACTAAAATTGATTAGATATCATAAATATTGATCTTATCAATAAATATAACTGTTGTTTTTTTATAGAAGAGAATTAATATAGGCATTCTAAGGAGATGAAAAGTATTTAAATTTATTGAATTTTTGATAAAATAAATTTAGGTAATAACCACTTCGCCAATAGTAATAGTGTCATGAATTTAACCCTCGATTTTAAGTGGTTATTGCCTTTATTCTTATAGAGTGAAATTTTTTATAACTTCTTTATTTCTTTTTTAGCCATTGATAAATTCCTACCAAGATAGAGGTTACATAAAAAAGGTAAATACTTAAAAAGAGTATATTCATGATTTCCTCTTAGTTAAATAAAAGTCATGAATGAGTGTACCAAGATTTTTTAGAGAAGTTACGATTAAAATTTTTATAGACTGTTACGTTTATGCGAATGAAAGACGATTATATGCGCAATGGTCAACTAAAACTAGGCTACAATTTACAAATCGCATATGTTCTAGTGTATGATCTGTTCCCAAATCCAACAGATACAAAAAATTTAAATTCATTTTTAGACATATTTTTGGAACAACACAACGAAATTACCCGAGTATGTGGATGAAATAGTAATATGCATTGTTCACGTTTTTATTAAAAGAAATGAATAAATTTATCAGTAAATCGCTTTTTAGTCTCCGAACACATTCGGAAAGTAATAAGCCTATGACACTAAATGGAAACACGCACACAATATACGTAGAAATGATTATACATAGTCCGAAAAGTATATTTGTTATTCTGCTGTTATCTGTATTGCTTATGAAGTGTTCTTGTGCAAACAGAAGCAGTAGTGTGAAGGTCCATACAAGTTGAAACGATATACCTAAAAATAACAAAGGATTATAGATTATCATAAAGCCCGATTTTTTCAGATTCATTTATAAAATGTTGATGTAAGCAAGGAAAGAACTTGATATGAGTGGTCACTGTCAATCACTTGTATCAAGCCTCTTCCTTTTCCGATTGGAATGACAATTCCCTCCGGATTCAAGACAGGAAATAAAAATTGGGTTGTTTTAGTGCTGATATTGCCAATCTGAACCAATACAGTTGCCTGTTACCGACGGAGTTAAAATAAAATCGCTGTGACACTAAGACAAGGTGACAACGAGTTGCTCGACCTAATAAGGCAATTGGTTCTGTTGCAAAGTTTCCCCTCAGATCCATTATAGGGTAAACTGAGTTTAATAGGAACTAGGAGGAGTAACGAAGATGAACCATTTTAAAGGCAAACAATTTCAGAAAGATGTGATTATTGTCGCTGTAGGCTACTATCTTCGGTACAACCTGAGTTATCGTGACGTCCAAGAAATTCTGTACAACCGTGGTATTAACGTGTCTCACACCACTGTCTATCGTTGGGTACAGGAATATGGGAAACTACTTTACAACATTTGGAAGAGGAAAAACAAACAGTCCATTTATTCGTGGAAAATGGACGAGACCTATATTAAAATCAAAGGAAAATGGCATTATCTTTATCGCGCCATTGATGCAGATGGTCTCACTCTGGATATATGGTTACGGAAAAAGCGAGATACACAAGCAGCTTACGCCTTTCTCAAGAGATTAGTTAAACAGTTCGATGAACCAAGGGTTCTGGTGACCGATAAAGCTCCCTCTATTGCCAGTGCCTTCAAAAAATTACAGGCACACGGGTTTTACCAGCGAACAGAACATCGCACGGTGAAATATCTAAATAACCTCATTTAACAAGATCATCGTCCCATCAAGAGACGAAACAAATTTTATCGAAGCTTACGAACAGCCTCAACCACGATTAAAGGCATGGAAGCCATTCGAGGATTATATAAGAAGAACCGAAAAGAAGGCACTCTCTTCGGGTTTTCAGTCTGCACGGAAATGAAGATATTATTAGGAATACCTGCATAAACTATAGCTAGTGTTAGACTAGTATTGTTCATTTTGGAACTTTGCAACAGAACCAAAAATTTTATCGTTCATTGAATCCCTTGAAACAAAGCTTACCAAAAACCTTATGTTTCGATGAATTTAAGTCTGTTCGTAGTGTGTCTAGCGCCATGAGCTTCATTATGATGGATGGTGATACTCATGAACTACTAGATATTTTAGAAAATCGACGACTTCCCTATCTAGAACGTTACTTTATGCGCTTCTCATCAGAAGTTCGAGAGGCGGTTCAATGGGTCGTTATTGATATGTATGCACCTTATGTCTCCTTAGTGAAAAAGGTGTTTCCAAACGCGAAACTGATCATTGATCGATTCCACATTGTCCTGTATATTGGCAGAACATTTCGCAATCAAAGAAACAAATCGGTTGCTTAAACATCCTTCTTCTTCTCAAAAAAACTTAGATAAAGCTAAAACGTTACTGGAAACTTTTACAAAAAGAAGAAGCAAAGTTAAACTACGAAAAACGGGTTGGGCGTGCTAGTTTTAAAGATTATTTGACTGAAAGTGAGATTGTCGATCGACTGTTATCTATTTGTCCCAACCTGCGCCAAGGCTATCAGTTATACCAAGACATTCTTTATGCGGTAAAGAAAAGAGATTCGTCACTATTTGAGGACTGTTTAACTAGAGACATTAGCGGTCTGCCTGAAACCTATACAACCACTTTGCGAACGTTTAAAAAGTTTCTACCACAGATTCAAAATGCGCTTCACTACAGCTATTCAAACGGACCATTGGAATGTTTAAACAATCACATCAAGGTATTTAAACGCAATGCGTACGGCTTTCGCAGCTTTTACAATTTCAAACTACGGATTATGATTCGTCATGGCAAAACAATTTTAACCAAATAAACAGAACAGAAAGAGGTTTTCTTCTTTCTGTTCTATCCAAATTATTCTAAGTTTTCTCTTTACCAACATCATTTGACAAAGAGACCCAAAAAACATCAAAGCCAGAAAATTTTACTAGCTTTGATGTTTTTAAATAAACCTATCGACCCAATTCTAATAATTATAAAGATCTCACTTTTTACATTTCTTAATCCACAAAATTAAGCTGACTACTAATACTAATATACCAATAAGTATGAATATATTTGACTTATGACTACCTGTTCTAGGTAGGACTTTTTTAATAATATTATCCTTATTGACTTTATTATTCTCTTTATTGATCAATGTGCTTTTTTTATCAACCTTATGAGTGTTTGTAATCACGATATTCCCCATATTTTTCTCATCTACTTGACTCGTGTAACCTGGCACTTGGTCTACTTCTTTTACTGTATAAGCAATGGTTTGTCCCTTCGTTTTTTCGGCTAGATCATTCCATGTATGGTTCCATTGATTTCCTTCTGTCAACTCAATTGGTGATCCTTTGGCTTCTCCATTGGCATACAATTGGACTTTGATACTATTTGGACGTAG
>DYWT01000001.1 GCA_020742515.1 Sporosarcina psychrophila | reverse complement strand
CCACACAATTCTCCTTACAGTTAAAACCTAAAGTATATGACAGACCTAGTAAGTGTAAAATATGCATGCGTGAGAAGGTTTTATTAGAACTTGAGCACTTGCGCCAATCCCATTAAGTAGAGGTATCCCGTTTTAAATACCCGATAAAACCGGCAACCACTAACACAACCGCAATGACTGTCAGTAAGGTGAGCGGCATAAAATTCATATCCTCAACAGGGAGTTGAGGAACGTAACCATATGGCGATAGATTACCCATCCATTCCGGGAATCTAAGCAAACCACCTAAATAAACGACGACAAATGAATAAAGCAAGTATACCCAAATCAGGCTCGTCGCTTTCGGCGCAATCCCGATGAGCAGCACTGCAACTCCCACCATGATCCACATCGCGGGCAGATAAACCATTGCTGCCCCGTAAAGCATTCCAAAAGAAATCCCTCCTTCTATAACGACTATGCCAGCTGACCAAAGACCGATTGCGGTAAGTGACAGCATCACAAAACTGGCAGCAATGGACACAATAAATGAGCTACCCATTAGCCGCGAACGAGATACCGCCCGACTCAGTAAATGCTCCGTCCGGTTCTTCCTCTCTTCCCCCACAAGCCTCAGCATTGCCATCAAGACTGGAATTGTGCTGATCATCGCCATAATTGACATAAGCATGGGGATGAATTGTTCTGTTAATGAAAATCCTTCAACGGGTGCTAAAAGGTCCTCCATCACGTCAATATCTTCAAAAAAGGATTCCAAATCCCCTAAAACTGAACCATAAGAGGCACCTAGCACGTACACTCCAATTGCCCAAGCAATTAATGCTGTACGCTGAAGTCTCAACGTCAACCCAAGCGGACTTTGTAAAAAGACTGATGCATGTTGTTTCCCTGGCTTGGATGGTAAAAACCCCGATTCTAAATCACGAATGGCATTCAGGTAGAGTGCCAGAATAACTAGGATAAAGGCTGCGCCAACTGTTAGTATAATTGGCCACCAGTAATTATTTACATATACTTGCGCGTTCAATACCCAGCCAAGTGGAGAAAACCAGGAAAGTGTTTCATTGCCCACATCCCCAATTGCACGTATAAGATAAGCCAAACCCAACGCCGCAAAAGATAAGCCAATTGTGCCCCGGGAACTTTCTGACAGCTGTGCAAATACGGCGGTAAGTGCAACGAAAAAAATACCTGTCGCTCCTAAAGCAGCTCCATATAAAAGCGAACCTTCCATATCCATACCCGCTATATTCAGAACGGATAGTCCTAAACCGATAACGAGTGCTAGTAACACATTTATTCCACATACAACGACAATGGCCGCATGTAAAGTAGATAAGCGTCCAGTTGGCAGCGAGCGAATCATTTCGATCCGGCCGTCTTCTTCATCTGCTCTTGTATGGCGCGTAATAAGTAAAATACTCATAATTGCAACAGCCACAGCAGTGAAAAGTAGCATTTGGTGAGCCATCATAGCCCCTGTCGTATAATTTTCCAAGCCATATCCTTTACCGACCATCGCAGTCATCGCAGGATTCTTCATCGTCTCAGCAATTGCCTGCCTGTCTTGCTGCGTAGCATATAGACCCTTAAATGATATAGCAACAGCAAACGTCAGAATGGCTAACGATAGTAACCAAACTGGTATTCGAATACGATCCCTTCTTACAAGTAAACGTGCTAACAGCCCTGTATTTTTGTACAAATGCCTCGCCATTACGAGACACCCCCTACTTCAGTTTCTGCCGGGGCCCCCTCGTAGTGACGCATGAATAAATCCTCCAATGTCGGTTGTGTACTTTCCAATTTCACGATTCCAAATTGACTAATATGTTTCATCACAGCATCCATCGCTTCGGTTTCTACTTGTAATGACAGCGCTTGGTTTTGCTCCTTACAATCATAAACACCTTTTATAGTCGCCAAGGACGTAATCGGTTGTTTTGTCTCGACAAGGAGATTTGTGCGTGTTAAATGGCGTAACTCACGTAAAGAACCCGTCTCAATAATCTTCCCTTGCCTAATAATACCGACCCTATCACATAACTTTTCTACTTCAGATAAAATATGACTGGAAAGCAGGACAGTTTTCCCTGCTCTTTTAACATCCAGCACACATTCTTGGAAAACGTGTTCCATTAACGGATCCAGACCTGATGTTGGTTCATCCAATATATAAAGATCTGCATCTGACGCAAAAGCGGCAATCAACGCAACCTTTTGCCTGTTTCCTTTTGAATACGTTCGGCATTTTTTAGTTGGATCAAGATCAAATTTCTTAATGAGCTCTTCACGTCTGCTTTTTTTATTCGTACCACGAAGTTTTACAAATAAATCTATAACTTCACCGCCAGTCAAGTTGGGCCATAGATTCACATCTCCCGGTACATAAGCAATGCGCTTATGAATTTCAACAGCATCTGTCCATGCATCCTTACCGAAAATCTCCACTTCTCCTCCACTTGCCTTTAAAATACCCAGCAACACCCGGATAGTGGTTGACTTTCCAGCACCATTTGGACCAATGAAACCAAAGATTTCTCCTTTTTTCAATTCAATGTTAACACCATCCAATGCAGTGAAAGCACCAAACTTTTTCGTTAAGTTCGTTGTCCTTAATACGTTCATTTTGAATCCCCCATTCTTAAAAAACTATTCACGTAAAAGTTATGAACTATTTCCTTCATTATAGTTCATAATAAACGAAAATAGACCAGTAAGCAATAATTCATGAACTTATTTAATTGTTTTACTACATATCTTTCAGTAAACTTATGGCGAGGTGAAAGATATGGATGGATTTCAACGACGGAGAGAACAAAAGAAAAATGCGATTCTAACAGCGGCATTGGCTTTATTTATGGAGTCCGGTGTGCAAAAAGTATCTATTACTGAAATCGCAGAAAAAGCAAGTGTATCTCAAGTTACGATTTATAATTACTTTGAAAGTAAAGAAAACCTAAGCCAGCTTGTGCTTAAGTTCTATGTAGACCAAGTATGGGATGAACAAAAAAAACTTTTAGATAGTCACCTTCCTTTTGAGGATAAAATAAAACAGGTTATTTTTAGTAAAAGCGAATATGCACTTGAAATTAATGAACACTTTTTCGAATACTTTATGAACGATTATTCAAACGGGAAAAGCTATGTTGAAGAAGTGTATACAAATGAAGCAATCCCACGCTTTATACATTTGTTTAATGAAGGAAAAGAGCAAGGTTTTATTGATCCAACTATGTCCAATGAAGCAATGCTACTCTATTTGCAGATGTTTAAAGATTTCTTGCAGAAAAAAGACATTGCTCCAACGATACTGCCATTGACTGAAGATCTTACAAAGCTTTTCTTCTATGGTATCGTTGGAAAAGGAGAAGAGGACAAGAAATCTACATGATATGTCACCACAATATAAACTAATACGAACGAAATTAAAGATATACTATGTAGGGGCTGTGCATGTCTTTTAATGATTTCTATATAGAACTAACATTTTTTTGAGGGTTAATCAAACTGTCCTTTTTAAAAAGAGGCTACTCCAGTAAGTCAGTGAATAATTGACTTGATGGAATAGCCTCTTATTAAGGTTTATTACTTTTTTAACGTACCGACCGATACTTCCCTACGTCAGTTGCTGTTCGGCAAATTCACGATACAACGCGTGTGATTGCGTCAATTCTTTATGAGTTCCACTGCCAGTTACTTGCCCATTTTCAATGAAAATGATTTTATCCGCGTCGACAATAGTTGATAATCTGTGGGCGATGACAAATGTTGTGCGCCCTTCCATTAATCGTGTAAGCGCATCTTGAACGACTCCTTCCGATTGACTGTCTAAGCTTGCTGTTGCTTCGTCCATCATCAATATTTTGGGATCCCGTAAAAAAGCACGTGCGATAGCAATACGCTGTCTTTGCCCTCCCGAAAGTTTCACACCGCGCTCGCCAACTTCGGTATCCAATCCTTTCGGAAAGTTTTTAATAAACTCATCGGCATACGCCATTTCAGTGACTTCCCAAAGTCGTTTATCCGGAATGCTTTCGCTATTCTCCAAGCCATAGCATAGGTTTTCACGAATCGTCCCAGCCATCATCGCGCTCTCCTGTGATACATAACCAATTTGACTGCGCCACGACGCCATCGACAACTCTTTTATAGGCGTACCGCCAATTCGTATTTCCCCTGCCGTAGGTTCATAATAACGTTCAAGCAACCCGAACATCGTCGTTTTCCCTCCGCCGCTCGGTCCAGCAAAAGCAATCATTTCACCAGGCTGAGCTTCGAAGGATACATTCCCAATCACAGGCTCACCTTCCTCATAAGCAAATGATACATCTACAACTCGGATCGGTTTGTTCGCAATATCTATCTCCAAACCGTCCTGCCCTTCTTCCAATGGCAATTCTAAAATGTCGATAATACGCTCTGTTGCACCTTTTGCTTTCTGTAATTGCGTGAAGAACATCGCAAATGACGTAATTGGAAAAATAATTTGAAACAAATACAGCAGGAATGCAACGAGTGCACCTGTCGACATTGTGCCATTCGCAACACGCATACCGCCATATCCGATAATCATAACGATGACGACCATAACAACTAAATACATAAAAGGAGCAATCAATGCGGTAATACGGGCTTCTTTCAGTCCAAACCCTAGTAATTTTCCGATTCCAGCTTTCCCTTTTGCCTCTTCATTCATTTCGGCATTGGAAGCTTTCATCAAGCGGATTTCACCAAGCGTCTGCTGAATATGACCGGTAAACACAGCAGTTTCATCTTGTAAACCACGAGAAATTTTAGCCATTTTCGTGCCTAGTGGAATCATGATCCCCACGGTAATCGGAACTGAAATTAACATAATAAGCGTCATCTTCCAATCCATGATGAGTAGGATCGTCACCGCACCAATAATCGAAATGATGCCTGTTATGAATTGTGGGAAATGTTGCGTAATCAATTCTTTTACGATTCCCGTATCATTCACGACCCGGCTCACCGTTTCACCACTGGATTCTTTGTCAAAATGACTGACGGGCAAACGAATCAGCTTTGTCCACATTTGTTCCCGCAACCTGGCAACTACTTTTTGTCCAACATAACTTAGTAAATAAATGGATACCCCATCAATCACTGCTTGGACAATAAATGCTACTCCGATAGCGATCATTATCGGAACACTTAACGAGGCAACCGAAAAACCATCTACTAGATTTTTCGTAAGCAAAGGGACAACCAAACCAGCGAGCGTTGTAAGAACGCTTGCCGTTAAACCGAAAATCAGAGCGAGCTTCGGTATTTTGGTAGATAGTATAAGGGCTATAAACGGCTTTAAGCCGACTTTTTTCTTTTTCATAATTTGTAACTCCAATCCATTGAATCTATTTTGCATCATTGACGCAAACAATAAGTTTAGCTACTTCTCATCCGCTACTGCATGTTATTATTATAACCTTTCGTGTACATTTAAACTTTTCCGGCTCCTTCATATCCGAAAAATCCTTTGAAATGAAACCAATCCTTCGCCATGTTTAATCTCCTTCTTTCCTTGCCTAACAACCTCTAACCTTGTTCACTAAATCCATTCTAGTAGACATATGTAAACTCAATATCAACGAACTTCGTATTGTCACTCGAAGTATTTAAATCTAACGGCTTATATTGAATGCTTCCGGGTAAAGGAAATTGATGAAGCACTTTGGATTGTGAATGAGACCCATTCCTCCTTCTACCACGACAAAAAGACCTCTGAGAAGGCCTTTCAAGTTCTCAAAAAAAAGAACTTCAGGCATTGAACAGTGGTCACAAAGGTATATAGATTCCTTGATTAATTTGTGCTCATAAAGCAACTTATAACTTAATAATTACTTCCGAACCATCTTTTACTTAACATTAACTAAGCTAAGCCCTTTATTTTTCTCATTTCACTCACAATCTTTTTGAGTTCTTGTTTTTTAATGGCGGCATCGTAAATGACTGTTCTTTTCCTTCATGGATACCTTTGCCCATTTGTTTATATGTCGATTGACAAGCGCTGGAGAAATTATAGCAATACCTATATTGAGTATTTCATAAATAATGCTTTATATTCTTTCCGAATTAAATGTACCTATATATTTTGCACAAATGACTACGGGATTTGCGCTTTAAAAGGGCTTTTGGGAGGTCGCTGAAAAAGCACTAATACCTGGAGTTAATTGTAATTCCCGCTAATACCACTTCGATGATAGATGGCCTCTATGTGAGAAAGCGCATTTCGTTACCGGGGATG